>JANMSH010000371.1:0-5477 GCA_031389105.1 Hyphomicrobiales bacterium | reverse complement strand
CTCACCGAGCCGCAGCCGGAAAACAACGTCGCACGCATTCTCATTGAAATGCTGGCGGTGACGCTGTCGAAGAACGCCCGCGCCCGCGCCGTGCAATTGCCAGCCTGGAACGAAGCGCTCGGCCTGCCGCGGCCATGGGATCAGCAATGGTCGCTGCGGATGCAGCAGATCCTCGCTTACGAAACTGACTTGCTGGAATACGGCGATCTGTTTGACGGCTCCGAGGTGATGACCAAGAAGGTCGAGGCGCTCAAACGCGAGGCCAAGGAAGAACTCCAGCGCATCGAGGACATGGGCGGCGCCGTCGCCGCGGTCGAAAGCGGCTACATGAAGCAGCGGCTGGTGGAGTCGAACACCGCGCGGCTGGAAGCGATCGAACGCGGCGAGCAGATTGTTGTCGGCGTCAACCGCTATCTCGAAACCGAGGTTTCGCCACTGACCGGCGGCATCGATTCGATCATGACGGTGTCGGAAGACGCCGAGCGCGATCAGCTTGAGCGGCTGGCGGCCTGGCGCGCATCGCGTGACAGCAAGGCGGTCGCTACCACGCTGGCCGAACTCAAGCGGGCCGCCGCCACCGGCGCCAACATCATGCCGCCCTCGATCGCCTGCGCCAAAGCCGGCGTGACCACAGGCGAATGGGGCTGGACGCTCCGCCAGGCGTTCGGCGAATACCGCGCGCCGACCGGCGTCGGCAACGCCATGCGCAACGACGTCGACGGGCTCGACGATATCCGCGGCGAAGTCGACCGCGTGTCGCGCAAGCTCGGCCGCCGCTTGACGTTTTTGGTCGGCAAGCCGGGCCTCGACGGCCATTCCAACGGCGCCGAACAGATCGCGGTGCGCGCGCGCGATGCCGGCATGCAGGTGGTCTATGAAGGCATCCGCCTGACGCCGGAGGAAATCGTCGACGCCGCGCGCGAACAGAAGGCGCACGTCATCGGCCTGTCGGTTTTGTCCGGCAGCCATCTGCCGCTGGTTGCCGACGTGGTGGCGCGCATGAAGGCCGCTGGCATGACGATGCCGCTGATCGTCGGCGGAATTATTCCGCCGGAAGACGCCGCCGCGATGGAGAAATCCGGCGTCGCCGCGGTCTATACGCCGAAGGATTTCGAGTTGAACCGCATCATGTCGGACGTGGTGCGGATCGTCGAGCGCGCCAACGGCGTGAGTAACGTCTAGGCAACGCTCTCCAGCGCCTTTGCCAGTTTTCTCGGGCTTACCGGCTTCACGAAATAGAAATTCATGCCGGCGCCGCGCGCCGCCTGCTCCGTACTGCCATCGCCGCGCCCGGAAATTCCGATCACCGTCACCTGACCGGCCTTACCAGGCAGTCCACGAATGCGCCGCGTCGCCTCGATGCCGTCGACGCCGGCGAGCGTGATGTCCATCAGCACCGCGTCATAGCTGCCGCGCCCGATCGCCTCCACAGCCGCCTCGCCGCTCTCGACGAAATCGATGCGGTGGCCGAGTTCGGTGACGATCGTGTTCATCACGACACGTCCGTAAGGATTGTCCTCGGCGCAGAGGATCGACAGCCGTCGCAACGGAGCGGCGCGCATAGGCGCGGCCGAGGACTGCGCCTCGAAGCGCTCCACCAGCGCGGTGAACCGGAACGTGCTGCCGCTGCCTTTCCTGCTGGTCACCTTGAGATCGCCGCGCATCACCTTGGCGATGCGTTTGACGAACACCAGACCGAGACCGGCGCCGCCGTAGCGCCGCGCGATCTGCTCGCTGGCCTGCGCAAAGGGGCGAAACAGCAGTTTCAGTTCGCTCGCGCTCATGCCGATGCCGCTATCGGTGACCGTGAAAATCAATCGTACGCCGCCACGCGCGGCCGGCTCGGCGGCGGCACTGAAGGTGACGCCGCCCTGATGGGTGAATTTCACCGCGTTGTCGGCGAGATTTTCCAGCGCCGCGCGCAGCCGAAGAGCGTCGCCCGACACCATCGCAGGCAGATCGCGCGCGATATCGATCTCGGCTTTGACGTTGCGGTTACCGGCGCGGGCGACCAGAGCCTGCCCGACCGCTTCGGCAAGCGCGCGCGGCGCGAACGGCTCGTGACGGAGCACCAGGCCTGCGGCGTCGGCGCGCGCAGCATCGATGATCAGGGTCGAGAGCGCCGCGAGATGATCGGCGCCGCTCTTGATGGCGTTGGCCCATTCCCGTTCGCGCTGGCCGAGATCCGAGGCCGCCAGCAATTCGGCCAGCGCCACAATACCGGTTAGCGGCGTGCGGATGTCATGCGCGATGCCGGCCAGCGCAGCCTCGACCGCGTGCGTGCCCGGCGCTTTCACAGCCGCGCGCGGTGGCGGCCGCCCGCGCAGGCCCTTGCGTGTTTTTGTCTTGGGCGTTTTCTTAAGCCCGCGCTTCGCCATTGCTCCCCCGACCCGGGTGCGACAATGACACGGAAGCCGCGCTCAATCGAGGCCGACGATAGTTCGGATTTGCGCCGGCGTTACGCCTTGCGCGCGCAGCTCGCGCAAGCCCGTGGCCGATGTCGACTTCGACAGCTTGCGGCCATTGGCATCGAGGACGAGGCGGTGATGATGGTAGCGCGGCTCCCGCAGGCCGAGCAGCGTTTGCAGCAAACGATGCACGCTGGTGGCATGAAACAGATCGCGGCCGCGCACCACGTCGGTGACGCCTTGCGCCGCGTCGTCGACCACCACGGCGAGATGATAACTGGTCGGCGTCTCCTTGCGCGCCAGAATGACGTCGCCCCACGCGGCGGGATCGGCGGTGACGATACCGGTTTCGCCGGAAGGCCCCTCGCCGGTTTCGGTCCAACTCAGCGGGCCGGTGCGCTTGAGCGCCGCGGCCATATCGAGACGCAACGCATAGGGCTCGCCGGCCACCATGCGCCGGGCGCGTTCGGCGGACGCCATCGATTTGGCATCGCCGGGATAAAGCGGCGTGCCATCGGGGTCGTGCGGCCAGTTATCCCCACGCGCGGCCACCAGACGCGCGATCTCGGCGCGGCTTTCGAAGCTCGGGTAAATGAGGCCCATCGCATCGAGCCCGGCCAGCGCCGCGCGGTAGTCGTCGTAATTTTCCGATTGCCGCCGCACCGGCAGTTCCCATCCAAGGCCGAGCCAGGCCAGATCCTCGTAGATCGCCGCCTCGAACTCCGGCCGGCAGCGCGTGGCGTCGATATCCTCGATCCGCAGCAGCAGACGGCCGCCCGCCGCCCGCGCCATGCCGGCATTCAGCAGGGCCGACAGTTCATGACCGAGGTGCATGAAACCGTTCGGCGACGGCGCAAAGCGGAAAACGGGTGGCAATGTCAGCGTCATGGCTCTTCTATTTATCGTCTGGCTTGCTACACGGATAGCATGACCCACTTCCTCCACACCGACGACGACCTGCGCGCAGGCCTTGCCCAATTGATCGCGGCCGATCCGCGTCTGGTGCCGGTCGCCGAAAAGGCCGGCGCTTTCAACCTGCGCCGCCGCGAGGGCGGCTATCCCGGACTGTGCGCCATCGTCTGCGGCCAGCAATTGTCGGTCGCGAGTGCCGCAGCAATCCGCGACCGGCTGTTCGCCGCATTCATGCCCTTCGGTCATGAAGCGGTGCACAAGGCGCGGCCCGACAAGTTGAAACGGCTCGGCCTGTCGAACAACAAGGTCAAGTCGATCAAGGAAATCGGCAAGGCGGTCTCGGCCGGCCGTATCGATCTCAATGCGGTCGGCAACATGGATGCCGACGTGGCGCACGCCGCGCTAACCGCGCTGCACGGCGTCGGGCCGTGGACCGCCGACATCTATTTGCTGTTCTGCCTCGGCCATGCCGACGCTTTTCCGGCCGGCGATCTCGCCGTGCAGGAAGCCGCCCGCATTGCGCTTAATCTGCGCAAGCGACCGGACGCCAAGGCGCTGACCAAGATCGCCGAAGCCTGGCGGCCGTGGCGCGGTGTGGCGGCGCATCTGATGTGGGCCTACTATCACGTCGTGAAAAAGCGCGAGGGCATCGCCTTGCAGGCCGCAACGAAGAAGCACTGGCCGCAAGTGAAGAAGACCAAGACCGCCAAGAAGCGCACAACACCAAAAGCGAAAAAAGCAAAAGGAGCACGCCGTGCAACTCGACGGCCCAAAGCTTAAGGGACCAAGTCTTGAGCCGAAATCCGGCACCGCAAAACAACTCGTGGTTTTCCTGCACGGCTACGGCGCCGACGGCAACGACCTGATCGAGATCGGCCGCACCTGGCAAAGCCTGCTGCCGGATGCCGCGTTCGTGTCGCCGCATGCGCCGCGCCCGTGCGGGCAATCGCCGATGGGCCGCGAGTGGTTTCCGCTGACGTTCCGCGATCCCAACGAGCGCTGGATTGGCGTCAACGCCGCCACGCCCGACCTCGATGCCTTTCTCGACGACGAACTCAAGCGCCGCACCCTGCCGCCGCAGGCTCTGGCGCTGGTCGGTTTCTCCCAAGGCACCATGATGGCGCTGCACGCCGGCTTGCGACGCGCCGTCGCGCCCGCGGCCATCGTCGGCTATTCCGGCATGCTGGTGGTGCCGGAAACCGCCGACCCCGACACCTTTGCCGCCGAGGTCCGCAGCCGGCCGCCGGTGCTGCTGATCCATGGCGACCAGGACCAGATGATTCCGGTGCAGGCGCTGATGCACGCCGCGCAAGGGCTGGCCGCGCTGGAGGTGCCGGCGGAATGGCATATTTCGCAGGGCATCGGCCACGGCATCGATCAGGAAGGCCTGCGCCACGGGGCGGAATTCCTGGCCAAGCAGTTTGCGAAGCGCGCTTAGCGGCTTTTGGGTAACGCCCCACATCTACTTCACAAGCCTGTCACGCTGCCCTATTACTAGGGTGTAGCTGCGTGGCGGCAGCCTTTGAGGAGGTTGGGAGCGTCACTTTGAACGTGCACGTTTCGTCGAGTGGATTTCCAGCGCTGGTGCTCAACGCCGACTTCAGGCCGTTGAGCTATTACCCCTTGTCGCTGTGGTCCTGGCAGGACGCGATCAAGGCGGTGTTTCTCGACCGCGTGAATATCGTCGCCAATTACGACCGCGCGGTGCATAGCCCCAGCTTTGAAATGATGCTGCCGAGCGTCGTGTCGCTCAAGACCTACGTGAAGCCCTCGACCCATCCGGCCTTCACGCGGTTCAATGTTTTCCTGCGCGACCGCTTCTCTTGCCAATATTGCGGCGACCGCGACGACCTCACCTTCGACCATCTCATTCCGCGCTCGCGCGGCGGCATCACCGCCTGGGACAACGTCGTGGCCGCCTGCTCGCCGTGCAATCTGCGCAAGGGCAGCCTGACAATGGCGGAAGCGCGGATGTTTCCCTCGCAGCTGCCGTTCCAGCCGACGGTGCATCACTTGCATCGCAACGGCCGGCTGTTCCCGCCAAACTACCTGCACGAAAGCTGGCTCGATTATCTCTATTGGGATACCGAGCTCGAGCCGTAGGCCGAATCGCCACATTCCGCCTGGCCACCCCTTGTAACGGAACAAATCGTCGCC
>JANMSH010000355.1:0-2786 GCA_031389105.1 Hyphomicrobiales bacterium | reverse complement strand
GCCAGATATGCCCGCATAGTCGGCCTCCTTGTTCGATTCTGTGGATCGACAATGATACTAACACCGGCCAGTCCGGATGTTTCCCTTTATGCCCAAAACTCCCGAACAACTGTTCGCCACGCTCGACGCCCTCGGCATCGCTCACGCCACCGTGAAGCATCCGCCGGTCTTCACCGTCGAACAGGCCGCCAGTTTGCGCGGCGAGATTGCCGGCGGCCACACCAAGAACCTGTTTCTGCGCGACAAGAAGAACGCGCTTTATCTGGTGGTGGCGGGGGAAGACGCCGCGATCGACCTCAAAGGCCTGCACCGGCGGCTGGGCGCCAGCGGGCGCTTCTCATTTGGGTCCGCTGACTTGCTGCTCGAAGTCTGGGGCGTGACGCCAGGCTCGGTGACGCCGTTTGGCGCCATCAATGACACGCAAGCCCGCGTTACAGTTGTACTCGATTCAGAAATGATGGAACACGAGACGCTGAACTATCATCCGCTGGTCAACACCATGACCACGTCGCTGTCGCGCGATGGCCTGGTGAAGTTTCTGGAATCGACCGGCCATGTGCCGCGGATCGAGCGCGTGTCGGGGCCGGCGCCGGACGGCTTATGATGCGCGGCGGACCGGCGCACTGAACACGCCGATCCGCAGCAAGCATTCATTGACGCGAAAGTTTCAGGGCTCGCTTACCCCCGCGGCCTTGATCACCTTGGCCCAGCGATTCATTTCCGAATCGACCAGCTTGCGCAGGTGCTCCGGCTTCACGGTTTCCGCCGTCGCCGGGACCGAGCCCATTTCTTCCATCCGCTTGCGGATTTCGCCGTCGGCGACAGCGGCCTGCAAAGCAGCCTGAAGCTTGGCCGTCACCGCCGCCGGCGTTCCCTTGGGCGCGAACACCGCATTCCAGCCCTGGAAAATATAGTTCACGCCGGCATCCTTGGCGCTCGGCACATCGGGCGTCACCGTCCGCCGATCGGCCTGCGCCACCAGAAGCGCGCGGGCCAGCTTGCCTTCGAGCAGCGGCATGATGGCCGGCGCGAGCGCGCAGGCCGAATCGAAATGCCCGCCCGCCAGATCCTTCATCGCCGGACCTTCGCCGCGATAGGCGATGCTGTTGAACTGCACGCCGGTGACATCCATGAACAGCAGGCAGGCCAGATGATTGGTCGAGCCGACTCCGGCATGGCCGCTAGAAACCTTGCCCGGGTTTGCTTTCGCATAGGCAATGAACTCCTGCATCGTCTTCGCCGGGAAGTCGTTCTTGACCATGAAGTAGAGTGGCGTTCCCGCGATCAGGCCGATCGGCTCGAGTTCGCGCGGATTGTATTTGATGCTCTGGTAGATCGCGGGCGCGGCGGAGTGACTGCCGAGGCTGCCGACTGTCAATGTGTAACCGTCCGGCGCCGCCTGGCCGCCACGCGCGCCGCCGATCGTACCGCCGGCGCCGGTCACGTTTTCAACGATAACCCGCTGGCCGAGCGTGCGTCCCATGTGATCGGCGACCAGGCGCGCGAGCACGTCGGTGGCGCCGCCGGGCGCGAACACCACGATCATGGTGATCGGCTTTGTTGGGAATGTTTGCGCGACAGCTGCGGTCGCGGTCAGCAGCAACAGCGCAAAAATTTGGACGATCCGTTTCATTTCAACTCCCCTGGAATTCAGCGCCTTGATTGGCGCCGTCGTGTGAATTGCGCATCGCGCATGTGGCATTGACACAATGCCACCATTTGACATGCCATCCTACCACTTGAAAAGATCTCGGGTGCGACACTTTTACCTTGGGCTCGGAATTACCCACCGGCGGCAGGGCTTCCAGACTCGATTGCAATCGCGCGCGAGATGCCCATTTAATCCGGGGGATGGAACCCCGAAACGGGCCAAACGTAAGAGGGATTATGCTGCAGAACGGCGGGGGACTAGCGGCGGCGGCCGATAGCGCGGTCAAGGATACGACCACGCAAGGCTTCATGAAGGACGTGATCGAAGAATCCAAGCACCAGCCGGTGCTGGTGGATTTCTGGGCGCCGTGGTGCGGACCCTGCAAGCAGCTCACACCTATCCTGGAAAAGGTGGTGAAGGCGGCCAAGGGCAAGGTCAAACTGGTCAAGATGGACATCGACAAACATCCGGAAATTCCCGGACAGATGGGCATCCAGTCGATCCCTGCGGTGATCGCGTTTTCCAACGGCCAGCCGGTCGACGGCTTCATGGGTGCGCTGCCAGAGAGCCAAGTCGTCCAGTTTCTGGAACGGCTGACCAAAGGCAAAGCCGGTCCCGAGGAGCGCGACCTGCTGAAGGAAGCCGACGAAGCGCTCGCCGCCCGCGATGCTGAAGGGGCCGCAAATCTTTATGGCGAACTGATCGCGCAAGACGGCAGCAACGTCGCGGCGCTTGCTGGGCTGGCGCGCGTCTATGTGCAGACCGACGCACTCGATAAAGCCAAACAGACGCTCGAATTGGTCCCGGAAGCCAAGCGCAACGAAGCGCCGGTCGCTGCCGCACGCGCCGCGCTCGACGTTGCCGAGCAGGCCAAGAAGGTCGGCCCGCTCGACGAGCTGGAACGCAAAGTCGCCGCCGACCCGCTCGATCATCAGGCGCGTTTCGATCTTGCCACCGGATTGAACGCCGCCGGCAAACGCACCGAAGCGGCCGATCATCTGCTCGCGATCGTCAAGCGTGACCGCAAATGGAATGAGGACGGCGCCCGCAAACAGCTGGTGCAGTTCTTCGAGGCCTGGGGCCCGGCCGACGAAGCTACCTTGGACGGCCGCAAGAAGCTGTCGTCGATTTTGTT
>JANMSH010000337.1:0-30612 GCA_031389105.1 Hyphomicrobiales bacterium | reverse complement strand
AGCCTGCTGTCTGCCGCCTGCATCGTGACCGGTCTTGTCGCCGGTATCGCCTCCGCTTCGGCGCAGGACAAGTACCCCAGCCGCCCGATCAAGGTGCTGGTGCCTTACGCGCCGGGCGGCGCTACCGACATCACCGCCCGTCTCGTCGGCGATGAATTTCAGAAGATAACCGGCCAGGGCTTCGTTGTGATGAACAAGCCCGGCGCCAACGGCCTTATAGCCATCGACGAATTGGTGAAGTCGGCGCCCGACGGTTACACCGTGATGGTCGGTAACGTGACGACCAACGCCATCGCGCCGATCCTCTACAAGAGCAAGATGGCGTCCGACTACGTTAAGACGGTCACCGCCGTAACCAACCTCATCGACGTGCCGGCCTTCGTGGTCGCGACAAAGGTCAATTTTACGGTGAAGACAATCCCCGAACTGGTCGACTACGCCAAGAAGAACCCCGGCAAGCTCAGCTACGGCACCGTCGGCGCAGGATCCTATCCGCATTACGACATGGCCTATCTCGCCAAGAAAGCCGGCAATCTCGACATGGCCGCGGTGCCGAACAAGAACGGCGCCTCCGGCGTGATCCAGGACCTGTTGCGCGGCGACGTCCAGGTTGCCTTCCTTAATGTCGCGAGCAGTTCCCCCCACGTGCAGTCCGGCAGTTTCGTTCCGCTCGTAGTCGTCAACAACGGCCGGCTCGCGGATTATCCGAATGTGCCGACCATGAAGGAAGCCGGCTATCCGGACGTCGGCACCATCGCCTGGAACGGGATGTTCGCTCCGGCCGGTACGCCAAAGCCGGTGCTCGACGCGCTGCATGCCGCCGTGATCAAGGCGTTGGCTTCTCCGGAATTGCAGGAAAAGTTCAAGAAGCAGTCGATGGTCATCGCGCCGCACAAGTCGGTTGAAGAAGCGCAGAAATGGCTCGCCAGCGAGATGAAGCACTGGGAAACGATCACCACCGAAGTGAAGGTCGAGGTATCGCAGTAATCTTCTTCCCTCCCCGCGCGCTAGCGCGGGGAGCTACTTCATCTTCTGTAACGCCACCCAGATTCGATCGGAAGTCGCCGGCATGTCGAGCGTTGCACCCTTCGGCAGCGCGTCCATGATCGCATTAAGCAGCGCCGGCGGCGCGGCCGTGGTGCCGGCCTCGCCGGTGCCCTTCACGCCGAGCGGATTGGTCGTGCAGGCGACGGC
Organism: Hyphomicrobiales bacterium; assembly: GCA_031389105.1. Lineage (GTDB taxonomy): Bacteria > Pseudomonadota > Alphaproteobacteria > Rhizobiales > Xanthobacteraceae > Pseudolabrys. Next base: position 29,418 of record JANMSH010000337.1, on the reverse strand, counting down.
ATGGTGCTCGACCTTCATCGCCGGCATGTCGTGCGCGCGCGGCATCGCGTAATCCATGAACGAGCCAGACACCAACTGACCGCCGGCGTCGTAGATCGTGTTCTCGGTCAAAGCCTGGCCGAGCCCTTGCGCGACGCCACCGTGCACCTGGCCCTCGACGATGACGTCGTCGAGCACGTTGCCGCTGTCGCCGATCGCGACATAGGAAACGATCTCGACCGCCCCGGTGTCCGGATCGATCTCGACTTCGGTGATATGGCAACCGTTCGGGAATGACGACGGCACCTTGATGCCGGCCTGCGTGTCGAGACTTTCCGGGATGACGCCGGTGCGCGCCAACTCCGCCGCGCGTTCCGCCACATCGAACAGCGACACCTCGCGCGACGACCCCTTGACACTGAAATTACCGTCACGGTATTCGACATCGGCTTCCTGCGCCTGCAACAGCATGGCGGCAACGCGCTTGCCCTTCTCCAGCACCAACTCGGCGCAGCGCGCGATGGCGCCGCCGGTCATCATGGCCGAACGCGAAGCGACCGCGCCGAAACCGGGCACATCGCGTGCGGAATCGCCGGACGACAGCGTCACGCAAGCCGGATCGATGCCGAGGCGGCGCGCGGCGACCTTCGGGAACACGGTCGGATGGCCCTGCCCGCTGCCACCGGCGCCGATGCTGACCACAACCTTTTTGCCGCCGGGAAAGGTGATGCGCGCAGCCTCTTCCGGAAACGCACCGGCGATTTCCAGATAACAGCCGATGCCGATACCGCGCAGTTTGCCTTGCTTTTTGGCTGCCTTCTTGCGCGCGGCAAAGCCGGCGTAATCGGCGGCGCTCAAGGCGCGCTCGAACACCGCCGGAAAATCGCCGCTGTCATAGGTATTGCCGAACGCAGTCGTGTAGGGAATTTTATCGGGCGCGATCAGATTGCGCCGGCGCAGTTCGGCGGCGTCGATGCCGGTTATGTCGGCAGCGGCGTCGACTAGGCGCTCCATCAGATAACTCGCCTCGGGCCGCCCAGCGCCGCGATAAGGCCCGGTCGGCAGCGTGTTGGTCATCACGCAGCGCGAATTCAGCTGTGCCACCGGCACGTCATAGACAGTCGGCAGGCAGCCGGAAACATGCGTGGTCACGCAAAAATGCGCGACGCCGGTGAAATAGGCACCCATGTTGCCGATGCAATCGACGCGCAGGCCGAGAAATTTTCCACGTTTGCTGAGCGCCAACTCCGCGATCCAAAATGAATCGCGGCCCTGATTGTCGGTAACGAAGGCTTCCGAACGGGTCGAGACCCAATGGATCGGCTGCTTGAGTTCGCGCGCGGCATGCAGCATCGCGACGTATTCCGGATAGCACCAGCCTTTCATCCCGAAGGCGCCGCCGAGGTCGTCGGTGTAAACGCGCAGTTCCTCCGGCTTGATGTTCATGGCGCCGGCAACCTGCGCGCGCACGCTGGCAAAGCCTTGTGTGGCGCAACGCAAGGTGAATTGCTTGATGCCTACGTCGTAGCTGGCCGTGGCGGTGCGCGGCTCGAGCGAGGCCACCACCAGGCGCTGGTTGACCAATTCGACCTTCACGACATGCGCGGCGTCCTTGAAGGCACGGTCGAGTGCGGCTTGTTTTTTGCCGTCGGGATCGGCCGGGGCGGTCCAGTCGAAACCGATATTGCCGGGCGCGTCCGGCCAGAGCTGCGGCGCACCGGGCGCGATCGCGGCGCGCGCATCGGTGACCGGATCGAGCTGCGTGTAGTCGACGATGATTTTCTCGGCCGCGTCCTGCGCCGCCTCGGCACTGGAGGCGACCACCATCGCCACCGGTTCACCGATATGCATGACGCGCTCGCCCGCCAGCACCGGGCGATGCGGCGATAAAGGCTTCTGCCCGCCGCGGCCGGGAATCGGATGTGGATGCGAGATCGAGTGGTAATGCGCGGTTTCGAGATCGGCGGCGGTCAGAACCGCGACCACGCCGGGCGCGGATTTCGCCGCGCTGCCGTCGACGCGGTCGATCTTGGCGAAGGCATGCGGCGAGCGCACGAAGTATGCCGCGAGCGCGCCGTCGGGCTTTACGTCGTCGCCGTAACGGCCGTTGCCGCGCAGCAGCGCGTCGTCCTCGACGCGGCCGGTCCAGGCGGAAAAATCGGTGGCGCGGGAAGACTGGTTCATGAGGACTCCGGCTGACGGATCATAACTTGCGGTCGGTGATGCCGGCCTTGGCATAAAGTTCGTTGATGTGCTTCTTCACCTCGTCGTTCGGTTTGACATCGGATTCGTGCGCCCAGCCGACCTTGGCGCGGGCATATTGCGCCATGATCTCGTCTTGCTGCGAGGTGCCACCGGAAATTCCGTAGGCGCCGACCATCTCGCTGCCGCGAAACACCGGCGCGCCGCCGCCGGACGCGGCGATCTTGCCGTTGGTCAGCGCTGCGAGGCCGATCAGCAATTGCGGATTGCGCTCCTTGAACCAGTGCTGGATCGTCAGCCCATCCGGAAAGCGAGGGCTCATCGAGCGAAACGCCGCGACGGTATAGGCCTTGGCGATTGCCGTGTCGGGCGTGATGAAACCGGCCTCGTCCATGCGCTCCAGCGCGATCAGATGGCCTTCCGGTCCGACCACGGCGATCGATACCGGCACGCCCATCTCGTCGGCCTTCTCGATCACCGCCTTGATGAATTCGCGGCACTCGACCGCGCGTAGCTTCGACATTTCCATTCCTCTACTTCCGCAAACCTGCCCCGCAGCAAAGCAATAACGCCCTCAAGCCCCGAATCGCGTCCCCATTCATCTTTTGTTAATTGTTCTGTCACGCGACATTAACCGTAAAACAACCGGTTGGGGAATAGCGTTGAGCCGCAATCCGGGCGCCTCGATGAACGCAATTCCTGCACCTGCCAACCGGCACGAGTGGCGGCCGAGCGCGCTGATTGCGCTGTGCATTTTTCTTGCTGTTTTCGCGAGCAGCTTTGCCGCGTTTCAATACATCGTGCCGATGGACGCGTGGCCGGCGGCCAGCGCAGCCGCGCTGACGAGCGTGCTGACGATAGCGTTTGCCGCCGCGGTTCAGGCCCGCCGGATCCGCGTGCATAACCAGCGCATGCGCGTCGCGCTCAACAACATGACGCAGGGCTTGTGCATGTTCGACCACCACGAACGCCTCGTGGTCTGCAATCAACGCTACATCGAGATGTACAACCTGCCCGCCGATATCGGGACATCCGGCCGCACGCTGACGGATCTGCTTGACGTCCGCATCGTCAATGGCAGCTTCGCCCGCGATCCGGTGCAGTATCGCAAGGAACTGGTCGACGCCATGAAGAGCGGCGTTACCACCCACTCCGAAGTGCAATCCGCCGATGGCCGCATGATCTCTATCACCAACCAGCCGATGGTTGGCGGCGGCTGGGTGGCGAGCCATGAAGACATCACCGACCGGCGCGAAGCCGAGCGCGAACGCGCCGCCATGAGTGCACAGGAGCAGCAGCGCACCCGGATCGAACAGGCGATCGCCGCCTTCCGCCAGCGCGTCGAGGATCAGCTTCGTACCGTGACCGATGGCGCGATGGCGATGCGCGGCACCGCCACCACCTTGCTCGGCAATTCCGCTCACACTTCGAAAAGCGCCGAGAGCGCGGTGTCGGCTTCGAACGAAGCATCGGTGAATGTAGAGACCGCGGCGATCGCCGCCGACCAGCTCAGCGGATCGATCGCCGAGATCGGCCACCAGTTGACGCTCACTACAAGTGTGGTGCGCGCGGCGGTCGTCGAGGCGCAAGGTACCAATCGACAGATCGGAGCTTTGACACAAGCCGCGCAGAAAATCGGCGACGTCATCAAATTGATCCGCACCATCGCCGGGCAAACCAACTTGCTGGCGCTCAACGCCACCATCGAAGCCGCGCGCGCCGGCGATGCCGGCAAGGGTTTTGCGGTGGTGGCGTCGGAGGTCAAATCGCTGGCGGTGCAGACCGCCAAGGCGACCGAAGATATCTCCAAACTGATCCTGTCGGTGCAAGGCGCGACTACCGGCGCGGTCGGCGCCATCGGCCGGATCGGTGGCCGGATGCAGGAAATCGACAAATTCGCCTCGGCCGTGTCAGTCTCGGTCGAACAGCAAAGCGCCGCCACCGCGGAGATCTCCCAGAACGTCGCCAGCGCTTCCGAAAGCGCCAAGCTGGTGGTGTCGCTGCTCGACGACGTCGCGGGCGCGGCGACCGAAACCCGCCAGTCGGCGGAAAGTGTGTTGACCGCCTCTCAAGCGGTGGAAGCGGCGGCGGCCGAACTTCGCCATGAAGTCGAGAGCTTCCTCGCCCGGGTTGCGGCGTAGTTCGCGAATTACGCGCGCACGTTGCGGACCTCCCACTCGTCTTCGTTTTCGCCCCGTCAAAATTGACGCCGATCGAGCGACAAAAGCGCATTGCGGGCCAAAAATCGTGGCGTCGGCGCGCAGGCTTGCGATTAAGCCGCAATACCTTTACGCAAAACCGTTTTCCCCACTTCGGGATCTTGGGTTAGTTTGCGGGCGCAATAAGTTTGGAGAGTGTAATGCGGTTGGGTTACTTCACGATGCCGGTTCACCCGATGACCCGGAGTTGGGCCGAGACGCTGCAAGAAGATCGTGAGCAGATCATCCTGGCCGACAAGCTCGGGTTTCACGATGCATTCGTCGGCGAGCATCTGACCGATGGCTGCGAGACCGTCACAAACAGCACGCTGTTTCTCGCCACACTGATCTCCGACACCAAGACCATCAAGCTCGGGACCGGCACGACAAATCTGTCGCAGATCCACCCCGTCGTGGTCGCGTCCAACGCGGCGATGTTCGACCATCTCGCGAAAGGCCGTTTCATCTTCGGGATCAGCCCCGGCGCGCTCACGTCGGACGCCGAAGCGCTCGGCCTGCTAGACGAAGACCGCAACAAGATGTTCGCCGAAGCGATCGACGTCATCCTGGCGATCTGGGAGCGCGACCCGCCCTATGACATCGATCTGCCGAACAACCGCTACAAAGTCTCGACCGCCAAGACAGCCACGCTCGATCTCGGCATCGGCATCATGGGCAAGCCATATCAGAAGCCGCGGCCTGAAATCGTCGGCACCGTGGTGGCGCCGTTCTCGCCGGGCGTCGTGCTTATGGGCAAGCGCGACTTCCATCCCCTGTCGGCGAACTTCCTGCTCGCCAACCACCTCAAGTCGCACTGGACCAACTACGCCAAGGGCAAGGCCGAGGTTGGCGCCAAGGCCGACGTCGCCGACTGGCGCGTGGCCCGCAACATTTTTGTTGCCGACGACGACAAGACCGCGCTGCGGTACGGCCGCGATGACGCCAACAGCCCCTATCGATTCTATTTCGAACAAATGGGCGCCAAGATGCGGCGCGGCAACCGGATTTACGTATTCAAGAGTCATAAGGAACAGCCGGACGACGAGATCACCCACGACTACATCATGGACAACTGCGTGATCTATGGCACCGTCAACAAAGTGGTCGACGAAATCCTCAAGCTGCGCGAGCAGACCGGTGATTTCGGCGAACTGGTCTATGCCGGCATGGACTGGGTCGATCCGGCGCTCGGCAGACGCTCGATGCAGCTTCTGGCGGAGCAGGTGATGCCGCGGGTCAACGAGGCGATCGGCAAGAGCGCACGAACGGCGGCGGAATAGCCGGTGTCAGAACGTGCCTGTTACCAACGCCTCAACCTTCGCAGCCCCCAGCTCCAACTCATCCACCTTCATGCACGCCGCGACGTAGCGGTCGGGCCGCAGCAGAAATACGTGGTCGTTGAAGCGAGAAAGCCGCAGGCCACCAGCATCGAGCGGCATCGTTACACAACGCGCGTCGAGCTTGCTCCACGGTTCGCCGGCCAGCATTGGCAACACTTGATCGGCGCGCGTGCTGCGGACGACGAGCGAAAAGCCCGGCCCCAGCGTCTCATCGAATAGTGTTCCGCCGACCCGCGGTTGCGGAAACAGCCGGCCCACCAGCGTGTGCCGCGCGCCTTCGCCGTCCGGCACGATGAAGCCCTCGGTAAACCGCGGCGGCGGCTTGAATTTCATCTGCGCGATGTAGTCGCGCGCCTTCGGAAACAAGGACATTGCGCGGAACGCATTTTCGATGGCCCAGGCGGCAATGGCATTGGGCGGCGCCAGCACGCGGCCCATATTGAGTGCAAATTTGATCATGCTGCCGGCATGATCGCGGCGCTCGCGCTCGTAGCTATCGAGCAGGCCGGGTCCAAGCCGGCCATGCACTACCGCCGCCAGTTTCCAGGCAAGATTGTTGGCATCACGCAGGCCGCTGTTCATGCCCTGCCCGGCGAAGGGCGGCATCAGATGCGCGGCGTCGCCTGCCAGAAACACGCGGCCTTTGCCCCATTGCTCGGCCAGCCGCGCGTGGAAAGTATAGACCACGGTGCGCAGGATTCGGCTTTGCGGTGCCGCCTCGTGCGTGCGCATCAGATGCGCGATCATGCCAGGGGCGAGCATCTTGGCGTCGGTTTCGCCATCATGCAGCATGAACTCGTAGCGCCGCGTGTTGTCCGGCCCTGGCAGCGCGATGCACGGCCGCTTCGGGTTGGAAAATACTTTGGTATGCGGCGAGGCGCTGGGCGAATTTTCGAGATCGACGATCAGCCAGCGCTCGCGGAAGGTCGAACCGCTCATGTCGATGCCGAGCGCGCGGCGCACTTGGCTGGAGGCGCCGTCGCAGGCGGCGAGATAGTCGCAGGTCAGTTCGAACGCGCCGCCCCAAGGGTCGCGCACGTGCAGCATTATGCCGTCTGACGCCTGCTCGAACGATGTCAGCTCATTGCGAAACTTTGCGGTGACATGCGGGAAGCGGCTTAGCGCGTCGCGCAATTGCCGCTCCAGTATAGGCTGGCGAAACGCGCTGCGGCGCGGAAATCCGAACGGCTGCTCAGTTGGCTGCACCTTGGCGAAACAGTGCCCACGCGCGGAATAATAGTGTGAACCGTAGCCGGCCACCGTCTGTGCCATCACCGCGTCGACGATGCCAGCGGCCTGCATGGTACGCAGCGATTCATCGTCGATCGAAACCGCGCGCGGCTCATGCACGGTCTCGGCGTTGCGCTCGAGCACAACGCATGCGACGCCATAGACGCCGAGCAGATTGGCCAGCGTCAGCCCGGTCGGGCCGGCGCCGACGATCGCGACGGGAAAGTGGGTTTTAGACATGCATCATGCGCAGCACGATGCCGACAAGCGCGCCGATCCACAGCACGCTGCAAGCGCCCATCTGCACAAAGAAACCTTGGTGGCACTTTTCGGCGGCGTCGGCATAGCCGCGAGTGAAGATGATACGGCCGCCAATCCAGACCAGGCCGAGCACCGCCGCCCAGACATCGCTGACATAGAACGCGAACAGCCATAGCGCCGGCAGAAAGATCGGCATCCATTCCAGCATGTTCTGCTGGACACGGAAGACCCGCTCGAAATCGGCATGGCCCGATGTCGCCGGCACGACGACGCCGAATTTCTGTCGCGCCTTGGCGACCAAGATACCGGTCGAAAAATAAAGCGCGACGGCAAGCAGCGTCACGAGCGCGGTGTAATTCGGCATGGTAAAACGCCCTCGAATGTGTTGCGGCAGGCCGGTGGGTCGCCTCGATATACATCGAAGCGCGGCCAGCACATAGCCGCGCGCGTGAAAACGCCGGCAAAGGCGAAGCCAATGCCGGCGTGATGATTGAGACGATCGCTCGTGCGGTGCTTAGCGCGCCGGCGGCAGCGGCTGACCGGAGATCGCAGTCCCGGTCGGTGCCGGAGCGGCCGCACGTGGCGGCGGCGCCATCGGATTAGCCGGCTCCGGCGGGGCGCCAGAGTTTGCCACCGTAGCCGGCGGCTGACCCGGCAGCACGACGACGCGCGAACCGACCTGCACGCGGCTGAACAGATCCTCGATGTCTTCATTGATCAGACGGATGCAGCCGGACGACACCGTCTGCCCGATGGTTGAGGGCTGATTGGTACCGTGGATGCGGTACAGCGTCTTGCCGAGATAAAGCGCGCGCGCGCCGAGCGGATTGCCCGGTCCGCCCGCCATGAAGCGCGGCAAATATGGCTGGCGTTCGATCATTTCCGACGGCGGATGCCAATCCGGCCATTCCGACATCTTGCTGACGCGTTCGCTCCCGGTCCAGGTGAAGCCTTCGCGGCCGACGCCGATGCCGTAGCGGATCGCCTTGCCGTTGCCGAGCACGAGATAGAGGTAGGTGTTGGGCGTGTCGACTACGATGGTGCCGGCCGGTTCCTTGGTCGAATAGTCGACCAGTTGCTTCTTCAGATTTTCCGCCAGCGCTTTCGGCTGGCCGATTTCCGGCTGATCTTCGGGCGGCAGCGCCGATGCGGCGGATTGCGGGATCGGCGCGGGCGCGACGCCGGGGCCCCTGCTGTTAATCGAGCCCGGCGGACGCATCACCGGATCGGCATTGGCGGCGGGGGGCATGTTGCCGGGTGCCGGCGTGGCACCAAGTTGATGACCGGATTGCGGGGGCGCGGCATCCGGATAAGGCAGAATGTTGCTGGGGGCGCCGGGCTGGACTTGCTGCGGGTTCTGGCTGAATTGCGGACGGTTGGGCGGACGCCGCACGATCGGCGCGTCGTCATCCTCCAGCAAATAGCCGGGTGCCGGCAGCCGGTCATCCTGATAGCCGCGCTGCGGCGGCGCGGCCCGGTAATAAGGCTCGGGCGCGGCGCGATAATATTGCGCGTCTGCGGAAGCCAGTGGAACAGCCGAGAGGGCCGAACTGGCCAGCAGGAAGAAGCCGAAACGTCGGAGCATTATTTTCACCTGTCACGCCGGGGGGAAGGCTGAAAAAGCCGCCAAACCTGTCTTGGATTGCCCCGGGATGAAGGCACATTCAAGACAAGATTAGGGCTATCTCAGTAACGTGATTCCCCGGGAACGCAGACCCGATCAGGCTTTCTTCGCCTCCGACGCCAGCACCGCCTTGGCGACCCGGTGGCAGTCCACCGCGGCCGGAAAACCGCAATAAATAGCGACCTGGCGCAGAATGGCGGCCAATTCCGTGGGCGTCAGCCCGTTGCGCAGGGCGCCGCGGAAATGCGCCTCGAATTCGTGCATGCGGCCGAGGCAGGCGATCATGCCGAGATTGAGCAGGCTGCGGTCGCGCGGCTTAAGCGCATCGTCGGACCACACCGCGCCCCAGGCAAATTCGTTGAGCATATCCTGGAACTGGCGGTTGAAGTCGTCGGTGTTGGCGATGGCGCGGTCGACGTATTCGTCGCCGAGAACCTTGCGCCGCATCGCCAGTCCCTTGTCGTAGAGAGCCTTATCCATGGTTTTTTTGCCTCCCTGTTGACGGAAAATCCCGCCGGTTGGCCCCAAGTTGACAGGAAATAGGCGATTTCGTCCATTCAGCCCGGGCGCGGATCGTGCAAGGAAGCCGGATGGACGTTGCGATTATTGGCGGTGGAGTTTGCGGGCTTTCGCTGGCGCTCAATCTGCGCCAGCGCGGCATCGCGGCCCGCATCTATGAGCGCGCGCCGGAAATCAAACCGCTCGGCGTCGGCATTACGCTGCTGCCGCATGCGATGCGGGAGTTCACCGCGCTCGGCATTGGCGACGAATTGCTCGCCGCCGGCATCGAGAATCGCGAAAGCGCTTTCTTCAACCGCTTCGGCCAACTCATCTACAAGGAAGCGCGCGGCAAGTTCGCCGGCTACCAGTATCCGGAAGTCGGCATCCACCGCGGCAAACTGCATCTTATTCTATATCAGGCGGCGCGCGCCAAGCTCGGCGATGATGCGATCCGGCTCGGTCATGAATGCACCGGCGTCGAGCAGGACGAGACCGGCGTCACGATCCATTTCAAAGACCGCGACAGTGTTCGCGCCGACGTCGCGATCGCCTGCGACGGCATCAATTCGCCGATCCGCAAGCAGTTCTATCCCAACGACAAATTGGCGTTCGCCGGCATCAATACCTGGCGCGGGGTAACGCGGCGCAAGCCGATCCTCGGCGGCCGCACGTATATGCGGGTCGGATCGATCCTGACCGGCAAGATCGTGATCTATCCGATCGTCGACGACATCGACGCCGACGGCAACCAGCTCATCAACTGGATGGCCGAGATTAAGGGGGATTCCCCCTCCCAGAACGACTGGAATAAGCCCGGAAATCTCGCGGATTTTCTATCGATCTACGAGAACTGGCGTTTCGACTGGCTCGATGTCGGCCAGATGATCCGCGATGCCGACCAGATCCTGGAATACCCGATGGTCGACAAGGACCCGATCTACCGCTGGACCTTCGGCCGCGTGACGCTGGCCGGCGACGCCGCCCACCCGATGTATCCGCGCGGCTCCAATGGCGGGGCGCAAGCCGCCATTGATGCCCGCACACTTGCCGACTTGCTGGGCAACCACCCCGATCCCCGAGAGGCACTCAAGGCCTATGAGGCCGCGCGCGCCGAGCCGGCCGCCAAAGTCGTGCGCACTAACCGGGAATTCCCGCCGGATTTCATCAATATCAAGGTCGAGGAATTGGTCGGCGACCGGCCGTTCGAGAACCTGGACAAATACATCAGCCAGGACGAATTGCGGGCTTTGTCGGAGAACTACAAGCGTATCGCCGGCTTCGCGCTGACCGATGTTGCCACCCGGAACGGTTAGCGTTCATTTACCATAGGAAAGACAACGGGTTAGGCTAACGGCGAGCAACTTATCCCCGATTTCCCCATATTCCCGCCAGCACAGGATTCCGCACTCCCACGCGTTAATCGGATAGGCCAGGCACTACAATGGACAGGCTCTCCGGATGGCGGTTCCTAAATCTCCATGGATGACAGCGACAACGCCAGTGATTTGGCGCTCATGGCCCGCGTGGCGCGCGGCGAGGAGTTGGCCTTTCGCCAGCTCTCGCGGCGTCACTTGCCGGCCATGCTCGGGCTTGCCCGCCGCATCCTCGGCAATGCCGCCGACGCCGAAGACGTCGCGCAGGAAGCCATGCTCCGCGTCTGGACCCACGCGCCGCGCTGGCAACCGCTGGCGGCGTTTCGTACCTGGCTCACGCGCATCGTGGTCAATCTCTGTCTCGACCGTAAACGGCGGGCAAAGTGGGTCGACCTCGAAGCCGCCGGCGAAATTGTCGATCCGGCGCCGGGCGTTACCGACGCTGCCGAACAAAGCGAGCGCGAACGCTCTCTCACGGCGGCAATTGCCGAATTGCCGGAGCGGCAGCGCGCCGCGATCGTGCTCACCTACACTGAGGGCATGACCAATGCGCAGGTGGCGGAAGTTCTCGGCACTTCGGTATCGGCGGTCGAGACCTTGCTGGTGCGCGGCAAACAGAATTTGCGGACGCGCCTGAACGACATGATCGATAAGGATTAAATGAGATGACGGGAAACAACATGAACCAGGACCACAAGTTCGAGAAACTTCTCGAAACCGCACTCAAGCCCGGCGCCGATGCGCAGGCCGACAATGCCGCGGTCCAACGCGTGCTCAATCGCCTGAGCGGTCCGCTGCCGCGGCAGAAATTCGCGCTATGGCGCTTGCCGACCGTCCTGCTCGACTGGCAATTCGCGCCGGCCTGGCCGCGCGTCGCCGCCTTGGCGACCTGCGCTGCGCTCGGCTTTTTCATCGGCCTGATCGGGCTGGACCGCCAGGTCGACAGCGCCGACGCCGCGCTGGCTTATGTCAGCCGCGCCGATCTCGGCGTTGCATTGTACGATGCCGAACTACCCGCAAGGTCAGGAGCACCGCGATGAGCGTCGCCCAACTCACACCCTCAATGGCGGCACGCGGATCGTCGCGCTGGCTGCTGCTCGGCTCGCTTGCGCTCAATCTGTTCTTTATCGGCATCGCGATCGCGATGGCGGTTCGGCCGGCACCCGCCCCGACCTGGGACCGCAATGTGTTCGTGCGCGTCGAACGTCTCGCCGCCAGTCTGCCGGCGCCAGACGGCGACCTGTTGCGCGGCCAGATCAACACCAGCCGTGCTTCGATCGAAGATACGCAGGCCAAATACCGCGCGGCACAGGATACCGTCCGCCAGACATTGCGGCGCGAGCCGTTCGACGACCCCGCCATGCGCGCCGCGATGGCGCAGACCCGCGTCGCACGACAGAATTTCGATCAGGTCATCCAGGGCGTATTCGCTAACTCGGCGACGCAGATGTCGCCGGCCGGGCGGCATGCGCTGGCCGAATGGCCGCCGGGCCGGAAAACAGCGAGCAACCGGCAATAGTTCAAGCGTGCGCCGCGTTTTGCGCTAGTTTCTCCCTGCCCTCGTTTTCATTCAGGTTATGAGAGTTTCGGTATGCGTCGCGGTAGTGTGGATGTGCGGTGTGGAACTAAAGCGGGCTCGCGCCCGTCCTGGACCATGATCCCCGCATTACTCATATTGCTGCCGCTCGGCGGTTGCCTGCTGACCGACAAGCCCGAACCGGGGCTCGATATTCCGCAAGCTTACGACGGCGGACCGCGCAATCCGGTCGCGGCCGAGGCGCGCTTGCCGCCGCTCGACTGGTGGAATGGCTTCCGGTCGCGCGAACTCAGCGAAATAATCGAAGAGGCGCGCTCAGCCAACCTAGACATTGCCGCCGCGGTCGCCCGCATCGTGCAGGCCGACGCGCAGTCGCGTATTGCAGGCTCGGCTTTGCTACCGGTCGTTGACCTCAACGGCAGCGCCACACGCACGCACATCGCGGAGACGAACAGCAGGCAGGTGTCGGCGACACTGAGCGCAGGCTACGAGATCGACTTCTGGGGCAAGAACCGCTCGGCCCTGCGCGCGGCTGAACAGACCGCAGTCGCCAGCCGTTACGATCGCGAAGTGGTCGGGCTGACCATCGTCGCTGCCGCCGCAAACTCCTATTTCCAGGTGCTGAACGCGCAAGACCGGCTGCGTGTGGGGCGCGAAAATATTCAAAGCGCGACACGCGTGCTCAATCTGATCCAGCAGCGGCTCAATGCCGGCACGGCGTCGGCCCTCGACACCGCGCAGCAGGAGAGCCTGCTCAATACCCAGCGCGCGGCTGTCCCGCCGCTTGAGCAAACGCTGAAACAAAATCGCAATGCGCTCGCGCTATTGATGGCACGTTCGCCGGAAAGCGTGCGTATCCGCGGCGGATCGTTGCGCGGCATCACCTATCCACGCGTAACGCCGGGCTTGCCGTCCGAGCTGCTGGCGCAACGCCCCGACATCCGCGAAGCCGAGGCGCAACTCGCCGCCGCCAACGCCAATGTCGAGAACGCACGCGCACAGATGCTGCCGAGCATCACGCTGACCGGCGAAGCCGGCTTTCAGAGCGCGGTGCTCAAGACGCTGCTGCGGCCGGAATCGGCGCTCTACACCGCCACCGCCGGGCTGACGCAGCCGATTTTCGACGGCTTGCGCTTGCAGGGCAATCTCGATTTGCAAAAAGGCCGGCAGGACGAGTTGCTGCAGAATTACCGCAAGTCGGTGATCTCCGGCTTTGTCGACGTCGAAAATGCGCTCGATGCCATCCGGCAGGGCGCCTTGCGCGAGCGGCTGCAACGCGACGTGGTAACCGCTTCGCAACGCGCCTTCGATATTTCCGAACAGCGCCTGAACCAAGGCACCATCGACCTGGTCACCGTGCTGCAAACCCAGCAAACGCTCTATCAAGCGCAGGATAGCTTGGCGCAGGCGCGGCTCGCCCACGTTCAGGCGATCGTTAGCCTCTATCAGGCGCTCGGCGGCGGCTGGTTGCCGAGGCCGCTGGAGGCTTCGAATGCACGGTGAACTGCCGACGCAGATCGCGGCCAAGACCCCGAGCCGCAATCGCCGCCGCGTCTTTGTGATCGGCCTGCTCGTGATCGCAGTCTTCGCGGCGCTGGTTTATTACTTCACCGCGTCGACCACCACGCAGCGCGGCCCCCGCGGCCGCTTCGGCGCCGATAGCGGTCCGGTGCCGGTGCTGGTCGCCGCCGCGCAGAAAGCCGACGTGCCGGTCTATCTCGACGCGGTCGGCACCACCAAAGCGCTCAACACTGTGACGGTGCGCCCGCAAGTCGACGGCAAGCTGATCGAGGTCGCCTTCAAGGAAGGCCAGGACGTCAAGCGCGGCGACATCCTGGCGCGCATCGACCCGACGACTTACAAGGCCGCGCTCGACCAGGCGGTGGCCAAGAAGGCGCAGGACGAGGCTTTACTCAACAACGCCAAGAACGATCAGGCGCGCTACGAACAGCTTGCCGCCACCAACGCCATCAATCGCCAGCAGGCCGACACGCAGAAATCACTGGTCGCGCAATATACCGCGCAGGTCGCTGCCGATCAGGGCGCGATCGAAAGCGCGCAGGCAACTTTGGCCTACACCACGATGCGCTCGCCGCTCGACGGCCGCACCGGCATCCGCCAGGTCGACGAAGGCAACATCGTGCGGTCTTCGGATTCCAGCGGCATCGTTACGCTGACGCAGTTGCGGCCGATCTCGGTACTGTTCAATCTGCCGCAGCAGGACATCAACCAGGTCAACACCGCCTTCGCCAAGGGTCCGCTCAGCGTCGATGCGCTGCGCTCAGATAATGACGCGGTCATCGACAGCGGCACGTTGCAGGTAGTCGACAACCAGGTCGACTCCACCACCGGCACCGTCAGGCTCAAAGCCGATTTTCCCAACGCCAATTTGCAATTATGGCCCGGCCAATTCGTCAACATTCGCTTGCTGATCGACACGCTCAAGCAGGTGGTGGTGATCCCGACCGGCGCGGTGCAGCGCGGGCCGAACGGGACTTTCGTGTATGTCATCAATGACGACAACACCACCAAGATGCAGCCGATCACGGTGCAGAAGCAGGACGAAACCCAGACCGTGGTGTCGAAGGGCCTGGACGCGCCCGAGCGCGTCGTCACCACCGGCTTTGCCCGGCTGACCGACGGCGCCAAGGTTGCGGTGAGCAGCGGCGACGGTTCGACGCCTGCTGCCGGCGCGCGGCCACGCGGTCAGCGCCCGCCCGGCGACGGCACCAAGAGGAGCGGCAGCGGCGCGAGGCCGGCCACGCCGCCAAACACGCCGCAATGAACGTTTCTTCCCCCTTCATTCACCGGCCGATCGCCACTTCCTTGCTTGGCGTCGCGGTGATGCTGGCCGGCGCGCTCGGCTACTGGTGGCTGCCGGTCTCTGCCTTGCCGCAGGTCGATTTCCCCTCGGTGCAGGTCACCACGCAACTGCCGGGCGCCAATCCCGACACCATTGCTTCGCTGGTGACCGCGCCGCTCGAGACCCAATTCGGCAAGATCCCGGCGTTGCAAACGATGACGTCGTCGAGTTCGTTCGGCATCAGCCAGATCACGCTGCAGTTCGATCTGGCGCGCGACATCGACGCCGCGGCGCAGGACGTGCAGTCGGCGATCAATGCCGCCGGCTCGACGCTGCCGCGCAACCTTCCTTATCCGCCGCTCTATTCCAAGGTGAACCCGGCCGACGCGCCGATCATCACGCTGGCGCTGACCTCCGACAACGTCGACCAGCGCACCTTGAGCGACCTGGCTGACACCATCATGGCGCCCCGGCTGTCGGAAGTGACCGGCGTTGGCCGCGTGTCGGTGCAAGGCGGCATCCGCCCGGCGATCCGCATCCAGGCCGATTTGTCGCGGCTGGCCGCTTACGGCATCGCACTGGAGGATCTGCGCACTGCCATCGTCGGCGCCAACGTCGCCGGTGCCAAAGGCGCGCTCGACGGCGCGCATCAATCCTACACCATCGCCGCCAACGACCAGATCACCAGCGCCAACGCCTATAAGGCGATCACCGTGGCGTTCCGTAATGGTGCGCCCGTGCTGCTCAGCGACGTCGCAGACGTGGTCGATGGCCTGGAGAATAACAAAGTCGGCGCGTTCTACCGCGGCGGTCCGGCCATCGTCATCGACGTTCAACGCCAGCCCGGCGCCAATGTGATCGAGACCGTGCAGCGCGTGCAGGCCGAACTGCCCCGGCTACGGCGCTCGATCCCGGCAGGCGCCACGCTGAGCATCGTCAACGACCGCACCACCACCATCCGTGCTTCGATCCATGACGTGCAGTTCACGCTGGTGCTGAGCATCGCAC
Source organism: Hyphomicrobiales bacterium (assembly GCA_031389105.1). GTDB lineage: Bacteria > Pseudomonadota > Alphaproteobacteria > Rhizobiales > Xanthobacteraceae > Pseudolabrys. The sequence goes on along the minus strand of JANMSH010000337.1, from coordinate 13,362 downwards.
TGGTCGTGCTGGTGGTGCTGGTGTTCCTGCGCACCATCCGCGCCACCGTCATTGCGGGCGTGGCTCTGCCGCTGTCGCTGATCGCGACCTTCGGCGTGATGTGGTTCTGCGGATTTTCCCTCGACAATCTGTCGCTGATGGCGCTGACCATCGGCGCCGGCTTCGTGGTCGACGACGCCATCGTCATGATCGAGAACATCGTGCGCCATATCGAAAAGGGCGAAAAGCCGCTTGAGGCCGCGCTCAAGGGCGCCAAAGAAATCGGTTTCACCGTGATCTCGCTGACGCTGTCACTGATCGCGGTATTCATCCCTCTGCTGTTCATGACCGGCCTGGTCGGCCGCATGTTCCGTGAATTCGCGCTGACGCTGACGATTTTGGTGGTGGCGTCGGCCGTTGTCTCACTCACCTTGACGGCGATGATGTGCGCACGCCTGCTGCGCCCGCAAGGAACAGAACCTGGCGGCGAGCGTGCGCCCGGGCCGCTGTCGCAGCGCTTCAATGGCTATGTCGAGCGCACCATCGCGGTCTATCACCGCAGTTTGATGTGGGTGCTGCGGCGCCAGCGCGCGACCCTGCTGGTGACGCTGGCGACCTTCGCCGCCACCATCTTCCTCTACATCGTCATCCCGAAAGGCTTCCTGCCGTTGCAGGACACGGGGCTCATCACCGCGGTGACCGAAGCCGGCACCGATGTCTCGTTCGGCGAAATGCAGCGCCGCCAGCGTCAGGTCGAGGAGATCGTGCGCGCCGATCCCGACGTCACCGGCGTGGTGTCGGTGATCGGCGTCAGCACGCTGAACAAATCGCCCAATGCCGGCCACCTTGCGATCACCTTGAAGCCGCGCGAAGACCGCAGCCTGCGGGTCGAAGCCATCATCGTTCGGTTGAAGGAAGCGGTTGCCGGTATTCCCGGCATGACGGTCTATTTCCAGGCCACGCAAGACATCCAGATTTCGACCCGTTCCAGCCGCGCGAAGTATCAATACACCCTGGTCGGCGCCGACACCGCCGAAGTGCTGGATTGGGCCGACAAGCTTACCCGCCGCTTGCGCGGCGAACCGGCGTTACGCGAGGTCGCATCCGAAGCGCAGGAGGGCGGCCCACGCGTGCTGGTCAATGTCGACCGCGAGCAGGCCGGAAGACTTGGCGTCTCGATGCAAAGCATCACCGACACGCTCAACGACGCCTTCGGCCAGCGCCAGATTTCCACCATCTACGGCCAGGCCAACCAATATCGCGTCATCCTGGAAGCGCAGCCGCGCTACCTGCAAGATCCCAACTCGCTCGGCAAGCTATACGTCACCGGCTCGCGAACCTCGAGCGGCACGGTCGCCACCGTCGCCAACACCGCGAGCGGCACCACCAACACCAATACCACGGCTACTCCCAACACCGTCACCGGCTCCAATCAGGTGCCGCTCGCGTCCTTCGCGCGCTTCGAATACACCTCGGCGCCACTGGCGATTGCGCACCAGGAGCAGTTTCCCTCCGTCACCATCAGCTTCGATCTCGCGCCGGGCTATGCGCTGAGCGACGCGGTAACGCTCATCACCGATACGCAGCAAGACATCGGCATGCCGTCGTCGGTGACCGGCACCTATTCCGGCGACGCCGCCGAATTCGCCAAATCGCTGGCCGGCCAGCCGTGGCTGCTGCTGGCAGCAGCCATCACCATCTACATCGTTCTGGGCGTGCTCTATGAGAGCTTCGTCCATCCGCTCACGATTCTCTCGACCTTGCCATCGGCCGGCGTCGGCGCACTGCTGGCGTTGATGATGTTCGGCTACGACCTGTCGGTCATCGCGCTGATCGGCATCGTGCTGCTGATGGGCATCGTCAAGAAAAATGCGATCATGATGATCGATTTCGCGATCGTGGCCGAACGCCATCAAGGCATGTCGCCGGAGGAATCCATCGTGCAGGCGGCGCTCTTGCGCTTTCGCCCGATCATGATGACGACATTGGCCGCGCTGTTCGGCGCGCTGCCGCTGGCGCTGGAAGGCGGCACCGGCTCGGAGCTGCGCAATCCGCTCGGCATCACTATCGTCGGCGGCTTGTTGCTCAGCCAGTTGCTCACGCTCTACACCACGCCGGTGATCTATCTGTACATGGAGCGGTTGCGCGCACGGCTGAGCCCGCTGCCGCCGCGCGTGGCCGGCCGCGCGGCTCGAAGTTCATGAGATTTGCATGAATTTCTCTTACCCTTTCATCCGGCGGCCGATCGGCACCACGCTGCTGGCGATCGGGTTGATCATGACTGGCGCGGTCGCCTACGGCTTTCTGCCGGTTGCCAGCCTGCCGAGCGTCGAGTTTCCGACCATTTCCGTGACGGCAAGCCGCCCCGGCGCCGATCCCAGTATCATGGCGGCGACGGTGGCGGCGCCGCTGGAGCGGCGGCTAGGCGAGATTTCCGGCGTCACCGAAATAACCTCGACGAGTTCGCTCGGCTCCACCCGCATCACCGTGCAATTCGACCTGAAACGCAACATCGAGGGCGCCGCGCGCGACGTGCAGGCGGCACTCAACGCCGCGCTCACCGACCTGCCGGGCGACATGCCGACGCTGCCGAACTTCCGCAAGGCCAACCCGGCCGCGGCGCCGATCCTGATCCTGGCGCTGACCTCCAAGACCATGCAGCCGAGCGCGATCTACGACGCCGCCGACAGTGTGATCGCGCAACGCCTGTCGCAGGTCGATGGCGTCGCCGACGTCTCCGTCGCCGGTTCCGAGCAGCCGGCCTTGCGGGTGCGCGTCGATCCGGCGCGGCTGGCTTCGATGGGCCTGAGCATGGAGGACGTGCGCACCGCCATCGCCAATTCAAATTCGGTCGGCCCGCTCGGCACCTTCGACGGGGCCAAGCGCGGCGTCAGCATCGGCATCAACGACCAACTCCGCAACGCCACCGACTACGATCCGGTGGTGGTGAAGACCGTCAATGGCACGGTGATTCGGCTGTCGACGGTGGCCTCGATCACACCCAGCGTGCGCAACAGCCGCTCCGCCGGCTGGTACAATCGCGATCCGTCTGTGCTGCTGATTATCACCAAGCAAGGCGACGCCAACGTCATCGACACCGTCGACCGCATCTACGCTCTGCTGCCGGAATTGCGGCAATGGATCCCAGCAGGGCTTGAAATATCGGTCCTCACCGACCGCACCCAGACTATCCGCGCCAGCGTCCACGATATGCAACTGACGCTGGCCGCGACCGCTATCCTGGTCATGCTGGTGGTGTTCCTGTTCCTGCGGCGCACCGCCGCGACCATTGCCGCTGGCGTCACAGTGCCGCTGTCGCTTGCCGGCACCTGCGCCTTGATGTGGGCGGCCGGATTCTCGATCGACAATCTGTCGCTGATGGCGCTCGCGGTCAGCATTGGCTTTGTGGTCGACGACGCCATCGTGATGATCGAGAACGTGTTCCGCAATCTCGAGAACGGCGACTCGCCACTGCGCGCCGCGCTCAAGGGCGCCAAGCAGATCAGCTTCACCGTGGTGTCGATCTCGGTGTCGCTGATCGCGGCCTTCATTCCGCTGTTGTTCATGGGCGGCATTGTCGGCCGCTTGTTCCGCGAATTCTCGGTGACGCTTGCCTTCGCGATTGCCGTCTCGACCGTGGTATCGCTGTCGGTGACGCCGATGATCTGCGCTTACTTCGTCAAGGCCGCGTCGAGCCCGAATGCCACGTGGCTCGACTGCCGCGTCGAAGGCTTGCTGGGACGCATGATCCGCTTCTACGACCGCACGCTGTCTTTCGTGCTCGAACACCGCGCACTGGCGTTGATGACGTTCCTCGTCACCATCGCGCTGACGGTGATGCTCTATATAAAAATTCCGAAAGGGTATTTTCCGCAGGACGATACCGGGCTGATCTTCGGCGGCACGCAGGCTTCGTCCGATGTCTCCTACGAAGCCATGCTGGTACTGCAGAAGCAGGCCATGGATATCGTGCTGGCCGATCCGGCGGTGTCGGGCCTCGGCTCCTCGGCCGGAGGGGGCGGCGGGCCCGGCGGCGCATCGGTCAATCGCGGCCGGCTGTTCATCAATCTCAAACCGCTAGCCGAGAGAGACTATGCCACCACGCAGCAAGTCATCGCGCGTCTGCGCCCTAAGCTGTCGAACATCCCCGGCATTCGCGTCTTCATGTTCCCGGCGCAGGACCTTCGGGTCGGCGGGCGTCAGAGCGACTCGCAGTATCAATTCACGCTGTGGAGCTCCGACATCGACCAACTGCAGGCCTGGGTGCCGCGCGTGGTCGAGCGCGTGAAGCAATTGCCGCAGGCGACCGACGTCACCACCGACCGCGAGCAAGGCGGCTTGCAGGCCAATATCAGCATCGACCGGCCCGCCGCTGCGCGGCTTGGCGTTCGCATCCAGGACATCTCCAACGCGCTCAACGACGCCTTCTCGCAACGGCAGGTGTCGACCATTTACGGCCCGCGCAACCAGTATCGTGTGATCCTAGAAGTCGATCAGAAATACCAGCGAGATCCCACCGACTTGGCCCACGTCTACGTTCCTGGCAATGGGGGCGCGCAGATACCGCTCACGGCCGTGGCCAAGGTCGAGCGCGGCATCGCGCCTCTGGTGGTGAACCATCAGGGACAATTTCCGTCGACAACGATCACCTACAATCTGGCGCCGAACACCACCATCGAAGAAGCCACAGTGGCGCTGTCGCAGGCGGTGGCCGAGATGCATATCCCGGACATCATCCACGCCGATTTCTCTGGCGACGTGCAGGCCTTCAAGCGGGCCACCAGTGCGCAGCCGCTGCTGCTGCTCGCCGCGCTGATCGCGGTCTATATCGTGCTGGGCGTGCTGTACGAGAGCCTGGCGCATCCCCTGACCATCATCTCGACGCTGCCGTCGGCCGGGCTTGGCGCGCTGCTGGCGCTGCAGATATCGGGCACCGAACTAACGGTGATCGCCTTCATCGGCATCATTCTGCTGATCGGCATCGTGAAGAAGAACGGCATCATGATGGTGGACTTCGCGCTCGAAGGCGAACGCAAGCGCGGCTTGTCGCCACTGCAAGCGATCCACGAAGCCTGCCTGGAACGGTTCCGGCCAATCTTGATGACCACGCTGGCCGCGATGCTCGGTGCGGTGCCGCTGGTGATAGCAGCCGGGCCGGGCTCCGAATTGCGCCGGCCGCTCGGCATCACCATCATCGGCGGACTTTTGGTATCGCAGATCCTCACGCTCTACACGACGCCGGTGATCTATCTGCTGCTCGACAAATTGCACCGCAAGCTCGGCGGCGCCAGCCCGACATTTGTGTTCCGGCGGCCGCCACGCCAACAGCCGGCGGAGTAATTACTGCCGATAATACGATAGGTTACGATCTATAATATAGTCATAATTTGATAGTCTTTAGACTATTGACAAATGTTAAAATAATAGGATATAACCTATCATATGAACATCAAAATACAACAACTCGCTCAACGATTTGAAGAACTGGCGCCACTTGCGCAGGTGCGCCGTCCGTCGCGCGGATGGATCCGGGCCGTCCGAGAAACGCTCGGCATGACCACACGCCAGTTCGCAGAGCGACTCGGCATTAAGCAACCAAGCCTAGTCGAATTGGAAAAAAGCGAGGCGGCGGGAAACATCACGGTCAAAAGCCTGGAGCGCGCAGCAGAGGCTTTAGGGTGCCGGTTTGTGTATGCGTTGGTCCCCGCCAAGCCACTCACGGACACGATCGAAGAGCGGGCCTTGCAACTGGCGCGGCGAAAGCTGGCGGCCGTCGAGCAAACGATGCGCCTGGAGGACCAGGAGGTTCGCAGCAAGACCGGACAGAAGGAAGCGGAACGGCGCCTCGTGGCAGAGCTGCTTCGCCGGCCGGCTCGACTCTGGGATGAGCCGTGACCGGGCTTGACGACGAGCCTGCCGACGCGACGCCACTAACAGCCGAAGAACGTGAAGGCCTCATTCCCTCCCACGTCACGCTTCGCCGTGAATTGAATGAACTGGAACAGCAGAATATTTTGGAAGCCGACACTTGGGCATTTGTCCGCAAGCGCGATCCTCTGAACCGATCTTTCGCACCTAGTCTGCACCGCCGCATGTTCGGTGATGTCTGGCGTTGGGCCGGAACTTACAGAACTTCAAATAAGAACATCGGGGTCGATCGAGAACAGATCCAACTTTGTCTCGATTCAAAGATCGACAATATTCGTTATTGGGTCGAGCACAAAACGTATAATCCGGATGAGATCGCGGTCAGATTTCATCACGCGCTGGTTTATGTCCACCCGTTTCCAAACGGCAATGGTCGATGGTCTCGGCTGATGTCGGATATTTTGGCTGTCCGGCTGGGACTGCGCCGTTTCACATGGGGAAGGGACAGTCTGCGAGACGCAGGCGAGACCCGCCAAGCTTATATCAAAGCACTTAAAGCTGCCGACACCCATGACTTCACGCTGCTGATTGCGTTTGCACGTTCTTGATGTGCGAACGCGGGCAACACTGAAAGTCACACGCCCAAATACCTGTGCTGCACGTCCGGTGCGGCGGCGAGTTCGGCCGACAGGCCGCTCCAGACAACACGGCCGCGCTCGATCAGGAAATGCCGATCGGCGACCCGCGTGAGCGTTCCGACATTCTTGTCGATCACCAGAATGGCGAGGCCGGACTCTTTGAGTTGCGCCAGGCAGCGCCAGATTTCGGCGCGGATCAAAGGCGCCAAGCCCTCGGTCGCCTCGTCCAGGATCAGCAGCCGCGGATTGGTCATCAGCGCGCGGCCGACCGCCAACATCTGCTGCTCGCCGCCCGAGAGTTGATTGCCCATGCTGCCGGCGCGCTCCGCCAGCCGCGGAAACAAGTCGTGCACACGATCAAGCGTCCACGTGCCGCCATCGCGCTCCACAGCGGTCGCCAGCAGATTTTCGCGCACGCTGAGATTGGGAAATATCTGGCGGCCTTCCGGCACCAGGCCGATACCGAATTGCGCGACCTTGTACGGCGGCAGGCCGCGGATCTCGGTACCGAGAAATTTAATGGTGCCAGCACGGGCCGGCGTCAGCCCCATAATCGAGCGCACGGTGGTGGTCTTGCCCATGCCGTTGCGGCCCATGAGCGTCACCATTTCGCCCGGCGCGATGCGCAGTGAAACGCCGAACAGAACCTGACTGAGCCCGTAACAGGTTTCGACGCCGGCAAGCTCGAGGATCGGCTCAACCATGGACACCCTCCTCGGCTTCACCGAGATAGGCGTCGCGCACGGCGGCGTTAGCGCGGATGTCGGCAGGCGCACCGGAGGCGATCACGCGGCCATAGACCAAAACAGTGATGCGGTCTGCGAGCGCGAACACCGCTTCCATGTCGTGCTCGACCAAGAGAATGGTGAGTTCGCGTTTCAAGGCGCGCAGCATCTCGACCATGCGGGCGGATTCTTCCGGTCCCAATCCTGCCATCGGCTCGTCGAGCAGCAGCATGCGCGGCGAGCCCGCCAGCGCCATCGCCAATTCAAGCTGACGGTGCTCGCCGTGGCTCAACGCCGAGGCCGGTTGATCGGCGCGCGCACTTAAGCCGACGCGGGCCAATGCCGCGCGCCCGGGTTCGCGCAACTCCGGCTCGTCGCGCGCATCGCGCCAGAACCGGAACGAATGCCCGGCATGCGCCTGCACGGCGAGCGCGACGTTATCGAGCACACTGAGATCGAGGAACAACGACGTGATCTGGAACGAGCGCGCCAGCCCGAGCGCGCTCCGTTTGTGCATCGGCAGCGCGGTGATGTCGGTACCGGCAAAATGAATACGGCCGGCGTCGGGCGTCAGTTGCCCGCTGAGCTGGGCGATTAGTGTGGTCTTGCCGGCGCCGTTCGGCCCGATCACGGCGTGCAGTTCGTTGGCGGTGACGTCGAGCGACAGATCGTCGGTGGCGACGATGCCGCCGAAGCGTTTGGCCAGATTGTCGACCCGAAGGATGGGCTCGCTCATAGATGAACCTTTGGGCGACCCTCGGGACGGACCTTGCCGTCGATTTTGGCCAGCATGCCGTGGATGCCGCCGCGCGCGAACAGCACCACCAGCAACAGCAGCGGTCCGAGAATGATCTGCCAGTATTCGGTGATGCCTGACAGCACTTCCTCCAGCACCAGCAGCGCGACCGCGCCGATCAGCGGGCCAAACAGCGAGCCCATGCCACCGAGCACGACCATAATGATGAGATCGCCCGAGCGGGTCCAATACATCATCGATGGGCTGACGAAGTCGGTGTGATTGGCGAGCAGCGCGCCGGCCAGCCCGCACAGCGTGCCGGCGATCACGAAGCAGACCAGGCGATATCGATAGGTCGGGAAGCCAATCGCCCGCATGCGGATGTCGTTGGAGCGCGCGCCCTGCACCACCATGCCGAAGCGCGAATTCACCAGCCGCCAGATGAGATAGACCGACGCCAGCAGCAGCGCGAGGCAGATGTAGTAGAACTGTATCTTGTTCGACAGGTTGATCGGCTCGACGAACTGGCTACGTTTGTAGATGGTCAGCCCATCGTCGCCGCCATACCGCGCGAAAGCGGAGATGATGTAATAGGCCATCTGCGCGAAGGCCAAAGTGATCATGATGAAATAGACGCCGCGCGTGCGCAGGCTCAGCGCGCCAATCGCCAGCGCAAACAGCGCGGACGCGGCGAGCGCCACCGGCCACTGCACAAAACCGGACAATATCCCCTCATGCGCCAATATGCCGACCGCGTAGCCGCCGATGCCGATATAGGCGGCGTGGCCGAAACTCATCATGCCGCCATAGCCGAGGATCAGATTGAGGCTGGTCGCGGCGATCGCCAGAATGACGATGCGAGTGAACAGCGTCAGCAGGAAGCGGTTGCCCGAGAAGCCGACATAGAGCGGCAGCAGCAGCAGTGCGATCACCAGGACCACGACGGCAAGTGTGCGAAGGTTCAGCGCGGGCTTCATTTATTGCTCGCCGAGAACAGGCCTTCGGGCTTGATCACCAGCACGATCGCCATCAGCAGATAGATCAGCATCGACGACAGCGCCGGCGCCGCGGTGGCGGCCGCTTCCTTGCTGAGCATCATGCGCAGCAGATCGGGAAAGAAGGCGCGGCCGAGCGTGTCGAGAAAGCCGACCAGAATCGCCGCGACCAGCGCGCCGCGGATCGAACCGATGCCGCCGATCACGGTGATGACGAAAGCAAGGATGAGGATGTTCTCGCCCATGCCGATCTGCACAGTTAGAATGGGCGCCTGCATCAGGCCGGCGAGACCAGCGAGCGCCGCACCCAACCCGAACACCAGCGTGTAAAGCAGCTTGATGTTGACGCCGAGCGCGCCGACCATCTCCCTGTTTGAAGCCCCCGCCCGGATCAGCATGCCGATGCGCGTACGCATCACCAGGATATAAAGAAAGCCGGCGACCGCCATCGTCACCACGATGATCGCCAGCCGGTAGGCGGAATACTGCACGCCCGGCAGGATCTGCACCGGCGTGCTGAGCCACGGCGGCAGCGGCAGGCTTAAGCCCGCCGGACCCCAGATCAGGCGCACGGCTTCGTCGAAAAACAGAATGAGCCCGAACGTCGCCAGCACGTGGTCGAGATGGTCGCGGCCATAGAGCCTGCGCATCACGATGACTTCCACTGCCATACCGACCACCAGCGTGGCGCCAAGAGCCAGCACGGCGCCGAGCACGAAACTGCCGGTCCAGGCCGAAAAGGTCGCGGCGAAATAGGCGCCGACCATATACAGCGAGCCGTGCGCCAGATTGACCAGGTCCATGATGCCGAACACCAGCGTCAGGCCGGCCGCGAGCAGAAACAGCAGCAGTCCGAACTGCAGCCCGTTCAGGCATTGCTCGATGAAAAGCGTCATGGGTGTTCGGTCATAAACCTAAAGCCGGCAAGCAAACGGCGGCAGCGCTTGTGCGCCGCCGCCGCTGCAACTCAAACCTGGATCACTTCATCGGGCACTTGGTGTGGTGCTGATCCTGGCTGTCCTTGACGATAGTAGCGACCGTCTTGAGCGAGAGCTGACCGTCGGCATCCTTGACCACGTCCTGCAGGTAGAAGGCCTGGATCGGAACATGGTTGGGGCCGAACTTGAAGTCGCCGCGCACCGACTTGAAATCGGCTTTCTTCATCGCCGCCGTTACCGCGGCCTTGTCGGTCAGATTGCCCTTGGTGGCGACCACCGCCGAGTTGATCAACTGGGCGGCGTCATAGGACTGCGCGCCGTAAAACGTCGGACGCAGGCCGGTGTACTTCTTGCGGTAGTCGGCGACGAACTTCTTGTTCTGCTCGTTCGGCAGATCGTTGACCCATTGCTGCGCGCCCGGCACGCCGATCGCGTTTTCTTTCTGCAGCGGCAGCGACAATTCGTCGATGGTGAAAGCGGTGTAGAGCGGCATCGTACCTTTAAGGCCCGCGGCGGCGTATTGATTGAGGAACTGCACGCCGGCCGCGCCCGGATAGAACACGAACACCGCTTCGGCGCCGGAAGCCTTGGCTTTCGCCAGTTCGGCGGAGAAGTCGAGCTGCGACGGCCAGGTGGTGAGCTCCTGGCCGATCACCTTGCCTTTGAAGGTCGAGGCGACGCCGGCCAGCATGTCCTTGCCGGCGGCGTAGTTCGGGCCGATCAGGAATACCGACTTCACGCCCTTCTGGTTCATGTAGAGACCCATCGCTTGCGGCGTCTGGTCGTTGTTCCAGGAGGTCGAGAACACGGTCGGTGAACACAGTTCGCCCGCGACCTGCGACGGACCGGCGTTGGCGATGACCAGGAAGGTCTTGGAATCGACGATCGGCTTGAGCGAAGCCAGCAGCACGTTCGACCAGATGTAGCCGGCGATGAAGTCAACCTTGTCGGACTCGATCAGCTTCTCGGTTTTCTGCTTGCCGACTTCCGGCTTCTGCGCGTCGTCTTCGTAGATCACTTCCACCGGCAGACCGCCCATTTTGCGGCCAATGTGGTCGAGCGCCAATTCGAACGAATTGCGCATGTCGTTGCCGATCACGGCAGTGGGACCGCTGAAGGTGCTGATGAAGCCGATCTTGATGGTTTTTTGCTGGGCCAATGCCGGATTCATGGCAGGGCCCGCTGCGAGCAACACAGCCGCGCCCGCGGCCAACAACGCTTTACGCATGATATTTCCTCCCCCGGGCCATTCCGGCCCCTATGAACCTGGCTCGTAATGTACCGGGTTCGTGGCCTTGAGGTCCACCGGGACTTACGTGTCAGATGCGGCCATTGCGGCAAGGCCAACCGTACGAGGCACCTAATGAGCACATCCCCCACCCTGCAAAACGTCGTTTTCCCGTCGCACAAGGACCGGGTTGTCATCATCACCGGCGCCGGGCAAGGCATCGGCCGGGTCTTCGCCAAGGCCTTCGCCATGGCCGGCGCCCGGGTGGTGATCGCCGAACGCAACGAGGCCAGCGCCGCCGCAGTTGCCGGGGAAATCCTGAAGGCCGACGGCCAGGCTTTGGCGGTGACCACCGACGTCGCCGATCCGGCCTCGATCGATCAGATGATCGAACTGGTTGAAGGCGAATACGGACGCATCGACGTCTTGATCAACAATGCGGGAATCTTCTCGACCCTGCAGATGCGGCCGTTCGACCAGATCCCATTGGAAGAATGGGAACAGGTGTTGAAGGTCAACCTCACCGGACCGTTTCTGTGCGCGCGTGCCGTACTACCGGCCATGCGGCGGGCGAAATGGGGCCGCATCATCAATATCGCGTCGGGCGCGGTCCGGCTCGGGCGTCCGAATTACCTGCACTATATCGCGACAAAATCCGCGCTGATGGGCATGAGTCTATCGATGGCGCGCGAGTTGGGGGCGGACAACATCACCGTCAACGCCATCCTGCCGGGCGCGACCTTCACCGAGATCGAGCGCAAGACCGTGACGCCGCAGCAGAAGGAACGCATCGTCGCGATGCAATGCGTTCCGCGCGCGGAGGTGCCGGAAGATCTGGTCGGCGCGGTTATGTTTCTCGCGTCCGAGGCATCCGCCTTCGTCACCGGCCAGAACATCAATCTCGACGGCGGCGTGACGCCGTCGTGAGTCTTACGCCGCCTGAAGCTGGCGCATCTCGCGGAACGAGATCAGCTTCTTGGCGCTTTCATCCCACAGCACCAGCCGCACACATTTGATGCTTTCCCACACCGTCAGCCGGCTGATGTTGCCGAGCTCCGGATGCTCGCGCAGCACGCGCGGCAAACGGTAATACGGAATTTTGCTGCACAGATGATGCACATGGTGGATCCCGATATTGGCGGTGAACCAGCCCAGCACGCCGGGCAGCACGTAATATGAACTGCCGTGCAGCGCGACCTCGTGCAGATCCCAGGTCTCGTTGTGCGCCCAGCGGGTGTCTTCGAACTGGTGCTGAACGTAGAACAGCCAGACACCCATGGTGGCGGCCAAGAGAATGATCGGCAGATGAACCAGCATGAAGGCACCGAAGCCGATCAGCCAGATAAGAACGGCGGCCGCGGTCGCAATCGCGACATTGGTACCGATCGTGCTGAGCCACGGCACCAAGCCAGCGCGCATTAGGCCGACCGGCAGACGATGCTGCACGATGAAAAGATAAGCAGGACCGAAACCGAACATCACCGCCGGATGGCGGTATAGCCGATACTTCAGGCGGCCCCAGCGCGACAACGCCAGATATTCCTTGACGGTCAGTGTGTCGATGTCGCCGATGCCGCGCTTCTCGAGATTACCCGAGGTCATGTGATGAATCGAATGCGTGCGGCGCCAGAAATCATACGGCGTGAACGTCAGCACGCCCAAGATACGGCCGGTCCAGTCATTGGCGAGCTTGTGGCGGAAAAACGCGCCATGGCCGCAGTCGTGCTGAATCATGAACAGCCGCAGCAGGAAGCCGGCCGCCGGCACCGCCAGCAGCAGCGTGAGCCACCAAAACCCGTATGAATATGACAGCCACATCAATACCCACAGTCCCACCAGCGGCGCGAAGGTGATGGCCAGTTCGACAATGCTGCGCAGGTGACTGGGCTCGCGGTAGCGCAACAACTTTTGCGTCCAGCCGCGCGCCTCGCTCGCCCCCGCTTTCGCAGCCGGGCCTTGTGCGTTATTCAAAGGATGTCCTTTGTCTATGTAAGGATGTGAGCCCGCTCAGCCCCCCGGCTGTCACGGTATGCCCATTCGATTCGTGAGGGCGAATGATCAGCAGGTTATCGAGGTTTTTTTATGTTTGCTACCGGACATAGTAAGAGCTGGGGCTTGTTCCAGCCCTGGAACGCAGGAAACCAACCATGACGCCCACAGTCGCCCTTATCGCGCCCGGCAACATGGGTGCGGCGGTAGCAAAGCGCCTGACCGAATACAAGGTTAGCGTATTGACTACGCTCTCCGGCCGCAGC
>JANMSH010000304.1:0-2818 GCA_031389105.1 Hyphomicrobiales bacterium | reverse complement strand
AATGGATCGCCGCAGTTTCGTTATTGGCACCGCCGCATCGGCAGCTGCGCTGGCAACCGGGCCGGCTTTCGCCCAGGACGCATTTCCCTCGCGTGCGGTCACGATCGTCAACGCGTTTCCGCCGGGCGGCGCCAACGACATTGTGACGCGGCCGATTGCAGCGGCGCTTGAAGCGGTCCTCAAGCAGCCGGTCGTAGTCGAGACCAAGGCCGGCGCCGGCGGTCAGGTCGGCGCGCAGTTCGCCGCCTCCGCCAAGCCGGACGGCTATACGATTTTGTCGCACAACAACGGCATCTCCGGTTACGAGGGGGTCGACAAGTTGTTCGGACGGCAGCCGAAGACGACCCGCGCCGATTTCATCCCGCTGGCGCGGCTGATCGCCGATCCGGTGCTGCTCGTGGTCAACGAACAAACGCCTTACAAAACGGCGAAGGAATTCATCGACGACGCCAAGAAGCGCCCCGACGAGATCGTCTACAGTTCGGGCGGCCTATACGGCGCGACCCATCTGCCGGTCGCAATTTTCGAGAAGGCCACCGGTATTCCGAAGCTCCGCCACCTGCCGACCAATGGCGGCGGCCCGGCCGTGACCGCCGTCCTCGGCAACAACGCCCAAGCGAGCACGCAAACGATTTCGGCGACGCTTCAGCACATCAAGGCCGGCAAGCTGCGGGCGCTGGCGTCATTCGGCGGCAAGCGTTCGCAGGTTCTGCCGAATGTGCCGACGCTGAAAGAGCTTGGCTACAACGCCGAATATTATCTATGGGTCGGCATCTTCGCACCGAAAGGCACGCCAGCCAATATCGTCGCCGCTCTCAGCGCCGCGCTCGACAAGGCCGCGACATCCGATAGTTTCAAAGCGGTTGTCAGCGGGCTCGGTCAGGAATTCGCCTATCTCAATGCCAAGGACTTCACGGCTTTCTGGGCGGCGGATGCAAAACTTTCCGACGAGGCCGTGCAGTTGATCGGCAAGCAGGGATAACCGATGCAATTGCGAGCCGATCACGTTGCGGGGGCCGCGTTTATCCTGTTCGGCGCGGCCATCATCGCACTGAGCGGCGATCTGCCAAGCGGTCGGCTGTCGATGCCCGGCTCCGGCTTCTTGCCCAAGATCGTCGCGGCGCTGACCATCGTGTTCGGCCTGATGCTGATCCTGCGCGCCGGAGAAAGCGAGCCGTTTTCCGAACTGGACTGGAGCGGCGGCAAACACGCCGCGACGGTGACCGCCGTCACCGCCGCGGCGATCGCGCTCTACAGCTATCTCGGTTTCATCATCACCATGGCGGCGATGATGATCGCATTGCTGGTGCTGGTCGAACGGCGCCATCCGCTGCGCGCCGCTGCCTACAGCATCGGCATCGTCCTGGTCACCTACGGCGCTTTCGCCTATCTGCTCAAGACGCCGCTGCCGGCAAGTCCGTTCAGTTACTAGGACATTATGGAAACCACCCTCCTCAGTCTGGCGCATGGATTTGCCATCGCGTTCCAGCCGGACAATCTCTGGTACGCGTTTCTCGGCTGCCTGGTTGGCACCTTGGTGGGTGTGCTGCCGGGTATCGGCCCGTTGTCGGGCATCTCGATTTTGTTGCCGGTGACGTTTGGGCTCAACGCCACCCAGGCGGTCATCATGCTGGCCGGCATCTATTACGGCTCGCAATATGGCGGCTCGACCACGTCGATCCTGATGCGGATTCCGGGCGAAGCGTCGTCGGTGATGACCTGCGTCGACGGCAATGCCATGGCCCGCAAAGGCCGCGCCGGCTCAGCACTCTGCATCGCCGCGATGGGCTCCTTCTTTGCCGGCACCTTCGGCGTGATCATGCTGACTTTGGTGGCGCCGCCGCTCGCGACACTGGCGTTGAAATTCGGACCGCCGGAATACACTGCCCTGCTGGTACTGGGCCTGATATTTCTCGCTTACATGTCGTCGACGTCGCTGGTGCGCACGCTGCTGATGGCCTGCATCGGTCTGATGCTCGGCATGATCGGCATCGACAACATGACCGGTCACTTCCGGTACAGTTTCGATCTCGCCGAACTTGGCGACGGCATCGGCATCGTGCCGGTGGCGGTCGGTCTGTTCGGTTTGGGCGAAATCCTGTCGACGCCGAGCAACAAAGTCGCCGGCGAAGTGATCGCGCCGAAATACCGCGAATTGCTGCCGAACCGTCAGGAATGGCGCGAGTCGATGTGGCCGATGGCACGCGGCAGCGTGCTTGGTTTTATCATCGGTATCATCCCCGGCTCGGCCCATATCATCTCGAGCTTCCTGTCGTACGCACTGGAAAAGCGCATTTCCAAACGCCCGGAGGAATTCGGCAAGGGCGCGGTGGCCGGTGTGGCGGGACCTGAATCGGCCAATAATGCTGCCTCCACCGGCGCCTTCGTGCCGATGCTGGCGCTGGGCATTCCGACCGGCCCTATCACCGCGGTGCTGATCGGCGCCTTGATGATCCACGGCGTCAATGCCGGCCCGCAACTGGTCACCGAACACCCGAATGTTTTCTGGGGCTTCGTGGCGTCGATGTATGTCGGCAATCTGATGCTGCTGCTGCTCAATCTGCCGCTGGTCGGCCTGTTCGTGAGCGTGCTGCGCATCCCCTATGCCTATCTCTATCCGCTGATCATCATGTTCTGCATTGTCGGCGTTTACGAGGTCAACCACTCGATCGTCGACGTCTGGATCATGCTGATCATGGGCGTGATCGGATACCTGCTGCGTAAGTTCGACTTCGATCCGGCGCCCCTGGTTCTGGGGCTCGTCATAGCTCCGACGCTGGAGCTGAGTTTGCGCCAGTCTCTCGTGATGTCGGGCGGC
>JANMSH010000281.1:0-2988 GCA_031389105.1 Hyphomicrobiales bacterium | reverse complement strand
ATCAACAGCGGCTGTTCGTCCTTGGCGGACTTGGCGCCGGTGAGCGGCGACTTTGCCGGATCGCCACCTTTGAGCGACAGCGCCGAAATTCCGGTCAGACCCTGGAATTCGAGGCCGATCGCGGTGTCCTCGCGGATTGCGACGTTCTTGTCGATGGAGATGCCGGCGACCACCTGCTTGGGCTTCTGCGGGTCGAGCTTGAGTTCGGTCACTTCGCCGACTTTGATGCCGTTGAACAGCACCGACGCCCCGGTGCGCAAGCCCGACACCGAGCCTTCGAACTGCACGCGATAGAACGCGCGCTCGCCGGTGCCGCCGATGTTCTGAAACCAGTAGACGAAGCCGAACACGCCCAGCACGACGGCCAGCGTGAACACCCCGATCAGGACGTAATTAGCTCTGGTCTCCACTCAGTCACTCCTGTCTGACTTAGCGTCAGAGTTCCAATACACTTTATCCGTCATGCCTCAGCATCCGCCGAATGCCCCACCCGCGACCGTTTGCCGTGGAAATAAGAAATCAGCCAAGGATGCTTGGAAGCGAGCATGTCGTCCATCGTTCCGGTGGCGATCACCTTACCCTCGAACAGGACGGCGATTCGGTTGCAAACAGTATGTAGGCTGTCCAGATCATGGGTTACCATGAAAACGGTCAGGCCTAAAGTTCGTTGCAGGGTGGCGATCAGCGTGTCGAAATCGCCTGCTCCAATGGGGTCAAGCCCCGAGGTCGGCTCGTCCAGGAATACGATTTCCGGATCGAGCGCCAGCGCGCGGGCCAGCGCCACGCGTTTGGTCATGCCGCCCGACAGCTCCGAGGGCAGCTTGTCGCAAACGCTGGCGTCGAGGCCGACCATTTCAAGCTTGGCCACCGCTAGTTCGTCGAGCAGGCGTTGCGACACGTCGAGGTATTCGCGGACCGGAAACTGGAGGTTCTCCATGACCGTCAGCGACGAGAACAATGCGCCCTGTTGAAACAGGATACCCCAGCGCCGCTCGACCGCTTGAAGCTCTTCCTGGCTGGCCGTGCCCAAATCGACCCCGAACACCTTGATGGTGCCCTCGCGCTTGGTCACCAGCCCGATGATGGTGCGCATCAGCACAGACTTGCCGGCGCCCGAGCCGCCGACGAAGCCAAGCACCTCACCGCGATGAACTTCGAGATCGATGTGGTCGAGCACGACGTGCTCGCCAAAGCCGGCGACAACGTCGCGCACTTCGATAACGACCTCCTCGCTTTTAATTTTGGGGGTGAGCGCCATTGCTTACATCCCGATCGAGGCAAAGAAGATGGCGAACAATCCGTCCATCACGATCACCAGGAAGATCGACTCCACCACCGAGGCCGTCGTCTGCCGGCCGAGCGACTCGGCGCTGCCTTTGACCGCCATGCCCTCGACGCAAGCCACCAGCCCGATCATCAGCGCCATGAACGGCGCCTTGATCATGCCAACCTGGAACGTGTTGAGTGCGATCGCTTCCTTCAGACGTGACAGAAAGATGTCGGGGTCGATGCCGCCATAGAGCCAACACACCAGTCCGCCGCCATAGAGCGCCGCCATCGAGCCGAGGAAGGTGAGGATCGGCACGCCGATGATCAATGCAATGACGCGCGGCAGAATCAGAACCTCGACCGGATCGAAGCCCATGGTCTGCAACGCGTCGATTTCCTCGCGCATTTTCATCGAGCCGAGTTCGGCGGTGTAGGCCGAGCCGGAACGGCCGGCCACCATGATGGCGACGATCAGCACGCCGAGTTCGCGCAGCACCAAAATGCCGACCATGTCGACCACGAAGACGTCGGCTCCGAATTTGCGGAAATGAAACAAGCCCTGCTGTGCGATGATCGCACCGATCAGAAACGTGATCAGCAGCACGATCGGCACCGCGCGCCACGCGACGTTGTCGAGCTGATGCACCAGCGAGGTGATGCGAAAGCTGCGCGGACGCGACATCACCCGCAGGAACGCCACGATCAGCGCGCCAAGCATGTTGGCAATGGCGGATAGCGAATTGCCGACCGAGACGATATTCTCGCCGATGGCGCCGAGCGCATTGGCAAACACCTGGGCGCGGGTATGAACTGGCTTTACGTTGGGATTCATCGCGCCTAGGTCGTCCATCAACTGGCGATAATCGGCCTTGAGTCCGGTTACTTTGGCGTCGACGCCATGCGCCGCGAAATCCCGCACCAGCCGTTGCAGCAGCCAGGCACCGAAGGTGTCGAGGCGATCGACGGCGGCCATGTCGATATCGACGCGCTTGACGCCGCCATTGCTGAGGCCGGCCTGACCGATTTCCGACTCCAGGCGATGCGCGTTCAGCGCGATCCAATCGCCACTGGCGGCGAGCTTGAGACGCTCGCCTTCGGCCTTTCCATAGAGCAGCGTATCGCTCACGCGCCTTGCCTCGAATGTCGCCTGGCGGACCCGGATTGGAGAATCTTAACACTCATACTTGACCCACGCCCGTGAACCTGTCGAGGGTTTGGCCAGGCCGATCCCGGCCTTTAGGTGCTTGAATTTGTCACAGAATTTGATCCTTAGCCTGATGACAGAACGCTGGCCGATCGCCGGAAGTTTCACCATCAGCCGGGGCGCCAAGACCGAGGCCGTGGTGGTGGTGGCCGAGCTGGCCGACGGCCCCGCCAAGGGGCGTGGCGAATGCGTGCCCTATGCCCGCTACGGCGAGAGCGTCGACAGCGTCGTTGCGGCAATCGAGGCCATTCGCCCCCTCCTGACCTGCGGACTAACGCGCCAGGCGCTGCAAAGTGCCATGCCACCCGGCGCCGCCCGGAACGCGCTGGATTGCGCATTCTGGGATCTGGAGGCCAAGCGCGGCGGACGCCCAGTCCATGAACTGGCCGGGCTCCCCGCGCCGCACCCGCTCACCACCGCCTTCACGATCTCGCTTGGAACGCCGGCCGCCATGGCTAAGGCCGCGGCGGCCGCGGCCGGCCGCGCGCTGCTCAAGATCAAGCTTGGCGGCAATG
>JANMSH010000261.1:0-2529 GCA_031389105.1 Hyphomicrobiales bacterium | reverse complement strand
TTGGCCAGCATGACCGACACCGTGTCGCCGCGCTTGATGCCGCGCGCCGCCAGCGCCGAGGCCAGCCGCCGGGTGCGGGCGTAGAATTCCGCATAAGAACGCCGCAGCGGCCCGTGGATGATCGCAATGTGGTCCGGGAATACGTTCGCCGCGCGCTCGAGAAAGCCGAGCGGCGTCAGCGGCTGGAAATTGGCCGGGTTGCGGTCGAGATCCAAATCGTACTGGGTCTTGTCGGTGGGCGTTTTCATCGCACGGTCCCGTTGGCTCACGGACGAAAGAAATCATCTGGGCTGGCGTCTGGCAAATTCCGGCAACGTGCGGAAGGCGATGTGCAGGTTATCGGTCAGCGAGGCATTCTGGTAACCGTGGCGGCGCCAGGCCAAAACAAGCGCCTCGCGGCTGAACATCGAGACGTGGCCATTGCGCGGCCCGACATACCACCATTTCAGGCCGAGCGTTTCGAAGTCTGCGGGCTGCACCAGCGTCGAGTATAAAACCAGCCCCGGCTCCTCCAGGTGAGCGACGATTGCGCCGATGCCGGCGATCGGATCGGGCATGTGCTCGAGCGTTTCGAAGCAGGTGACGAGGTTGAAGCTGCCTTGGGGCGGCGTTGCGAATTCGGCGACGAAAGGATCGTAGGTCACAGCGGCCGCAACGCCGGCGCTACGCAGCGCTTCGCACAGCACGTCGTTGCCGCCGCCGAAATCGAGCACGCGCAACGTTTGCCTGTGCGCGCCGAATAATTGCAGCACCGCCTCGGCATTGGCGCGCGGACGCGCTTGCGCATAGTCGGGATCGACCGAAATATAATCGGCGTTGTAGATGTGCGACTTGAAATCCGCTTCGCTCCAGCCGTCGAAGGCATCGGTGAACAGGAAGCCGCAGGCCGCGCAGCGCCGATGGGGCACCGGGATGCCCAAAGGCGGCAGCGTGATGCCGCCGGGGATGTCGCAGTTGCGGTTGAAGTCGACGCTGCCGCACAGCGGCGCGTTGCCGCCGCAGATCTTGCAGGGTGCGCTCGTCGCCGGTTTGAGAGAAATCATCGGTCTATCTTCGGACCGGCCGCGCCGTAGTCAAGTCAGCCGCGCAAAAGATCGCGGCCGCCCGAATAGAGCAAGGCCAGCGACAGCACAAACATGATGATGAGCACGATTCTGTAGAACAGCTCCTGCGGCGTGCGGCGCACCAGCCAAAAGCCGAGCTGATTGGCCGCCAGCGCCAGCGGCAGCAGTGCCAGCGAGGTGGCCAGCCCCTTGGCCGAAAATTGCCCGAGCGCGACATAAGGCACCACCTTCATGCCGTTCAAGGCGGCCAGGTAGATCGCGGTGGTGCCGACGAAGATCATCTTGGGCAGATGCTGCGAGAACACGTACATCTGATAAGGCGGCCCGCCGGCCTGGCAGATGGTCGAGGTGAAGCCGGAAAACGCGCCCCAGAATACGCCGGCCGGCACGCTTGCAGGCTTGCTAACGGGCTTGGCCGCCTGCGCCAGCCGCGCCGCGCCGAACCAGCTGTAGAGCACGAAGGCGATGGTGAGAAAGCCAATGAAGCCGCGCACCGCGGCGTCCGAGATATAGGCCGCCAGAAATCCGGCGGCGGCGACGCCGATCACCGCGCCGGGCAGCATGATGGCGAGGATGCGGCCGTTATATTCCTTGCGGTAGACCCACAGGGCGTTGATGTCCTGCACGATCATGATTGGCAGGAAGATGGCGGCGGCTTCCAGCGGCGGCATGATCAGCGCCAGCAGCGGCGTCGCCATCTGCCCCGCGCCGGCAAAGCCGCCTTTGGACAGGCCCAGCGCGATCACCGCGGGGATCGCCAGCGCATAGAACAGCGGGTCGATGATGATGGTCACTTGGCGCACTTTCGTGGGCCACCTGACTACGCAATGCGCCGGTGCTTCGCCAGCCTTGTTTGCGCAAGTCTGTCTTGCACCTAGTCTTGTTTGAATTTGCCGCCCGTTCCACAATCGCCGGCAAAAGACCAAGGGGAGGGCCTCGTCCAATGGACGCGCCGACGAGCCGCTATCACGACATCTACGCGCGCTGGCAACGCGACCCGGAAGGCTTCTGGGGCGAGGCCGCGCAGGCCATCGACTGGATCGAGAAACCTAAGAAAATCTTCGACCCCAAAGCTGGCATCTACGGCCGCTGGTTTCCCGATGCCATCTGCAATACCTGCTACAACGCGCTCGACCGCCACGTCGAGAACGGCCGCAACGACCAGCCGGCGCTGATCTACGATTCCCCCGTCACCAACACCAAGCAGACCTTCACCTACGGCCGCCTGCTGTCGGAAGTGCAACTGCTCGGCGCCATGCTGCGTGACTTCGGCGTCCAGAAGGGCGACCGCGTCATCCTCTATATGCCGATGGTGCCGGAGGCGGTGTTCGCGATGCTGGCCTGCGGTCGCATCGGCGCGGTGCACTGGGTGGTGTTCGGCGGCTTCGCGCCCATGGAGCTCGCCACCCGCATCATCGACTGCAAGCCGAAAGTCATTTTATCCGCGAGCTGCGGCATCGAAGGT
>JANMSH010000257.1:0-2032 GCA_031389105.1 Hyphomicrobiales bacterium | reverse complement strand
CGTTCTTCGACGCGATCGCGCCGATTGTGCATCGCGACTCGATCGACATGTCGGTCGCCTGGTTCCAGTCGCGCTACGACAAAGCCGGCCCGGGCGGCTCGGGCGCCGACTACATCAACTGCCCGATGAACCGCGAGCAGTACGAAGCGTTCGTCGCAGCGCTGAACGCCGGCGACAAGATGGCGTTTCATGAATTCGAGCAGACCACGCCCTATTTCGACGGCTGCCTGCCGATCGAACTGATGGCCGAGCGCGGGCCCGAGACGCTCCGTCACGGACCGATGAAGCCGGTCGGCCTGACCAACGAGCACAACCCGCATGAGAAGGCCTACGCCATCGTGCAACTGCGCCAGGACAACAAGCTCGGCACGCTGTTCAACATGGTCGGCTTCCAGACCAAGCTGAAGCACGGTGAACAGATTCGCGTGTTCCGCTCCATTCCCGGATTGCAGAACGCGGAGTTCGCGCGGCTCGGCGGCCTGCATCGCAACACGTTTCTCAATTCCCCGAAGCTGCTCGACGACACGCTGCGCCTGAAAGCCAATCCGCGCTGGCGTTTCGCCGGCCAGATCACCGGCTGCGAGGGCTATGTGGAATCGGCCGCCATCGGCCTGCTCACCGGCCGCTTCGCCGCGGCCGAACGCAATGGCGAGACGATCGTGACGCCGCCGCCGACGACCGCCCATGGCGCATTGCTTGCGCACATCACCGGCGGCCATATCGAGACCGTCGATGCCGGGCCGTCATCGTTCCAGCCGATGAACGTGAATTTCGGGCTGTTTCCGCAATTCACCGAGAAAGTCGCCTACGACAAAGACGGCCGCAAATACGGCCGCGGCTCGGCCAAGAACCTCGCGCGCAAGACCGCGATGAGCGAACGCGCGCTCGACGACCTGGCGCGCTGGATCGGTGCGCAGGCGCCGGCCGCCGCGGCGGAATAATCCTCCTCGTCATTCCGGGGCACGCCCATGAGCGCGTTACGCGCGTCCCGGAATGACGGCTAGTTCCCGAACATGCGACCGGGATTTCGCGCCGCGCGCCAAATCAACCATGGCCGCCGCCACGCCGGCAAGGGCAGGAATTTGAACGGCTCGTCATCGGCGCGGTCCATGCGGCGCAACGTCGGCTCGATGAGCGTGAGCGGCAGGAATGCCGGCAGAATTTGCGGTGGCACTCCGCGCAAACTCTCCCGCGCCTTAGCGAGATGGTTGCGCGCCAGCCCGCGCATCTCGGCAAGCGCCGCGCGCAACGGCGCCGTCGCCTGTCCGGCAAAGACGTCCTCGCGATCGACGCGGTGCCGCTCCAGCACATCCAGCGGCACATAAAGCTGCCGTCGCGACGCGCGCTTGGGAAGATCGATCAAGACTTTAACGATCGTCATCGCAACGCTTGTATCCAACGTAAACGTCTCCGGCAGCGGAGCGCCTTCAGCGAGAATTCCCGCGGCCAAGGCCAATAGCGGCGACTGGGTCTGGATGCTGTAGAGTTCCAGCTCGCCCACGGTCGCCATCGGTTCGTCGTAGAGATCGAAGGTATGCGCGTCGATCAACTCAAGCAGCGGCGCGGCGACGAAGCCATAACGCCGCAGCGTATCCGTCAGCGCCGCCGCGACTGGATGGGCGGCCGCCTCGCCTTGCCGTTCGCCCGCCAAAACCTCGCGCCACCATTGCAGGCGTATCTCGCCCGGCATCGGCTCGCGCGCTTTGTCGCGCACCTGGGCGATTTCGATGTTGAAGGCATAGAGCGAAAACAGCGCATCGCGATGCCGGGCCGGCGCAAACAGCGTCGCGAGATAGCGGTCCCGGTCGGCTTGCCGCACCACGTCGGCGCAATATTCGGCGTTGTTCGGCATACGCTAGAGTAGCACTATTCGACGGCGATCAGCGCCGCACCGACGCGGCGATTTTCCGCCAGCAAAATATTGTACGTCCGCACCGCGGCGCCCGTCGCCATTGTATCGGCGGAGATGCCCAGTTCCCGGAACCGCATCCGCAAGCGCTCCGGCAACGGCCAAGGATCGAGCCCGACGCCG
>JANMSH010000245.1:0-3059 GCA_031389105.1 Hyphomicrobiales bacterium | reverse complement strand
AATGCGCCGCGCAGTCCATGATCATGATGGCGTTCAGCCTGATGCCACTGGCCGGCGCGATCGCGATCAACTTCACCTCGCCCCTGTTCGCCACTTTGTTCGCCGCGATCTGGCTCAAGGAGAAAGTCGGGCTGGCGCGCGGGATGGCGCTGGCGGCGGGCTTTGTCGGCGTCCTGCTGGTGGCAGCACCGGGTGCCGACAGTTTCAGGCTCGGCGCATTGTTTGCGCTCGGCAATGCCGTGCTGTTCGGCAGCGTCACCGCCGCTGTGCGGGGCTTGAGCAAAACCGAATCCACCGAAACGCTGACCATGTATCAGATGGTCATTCTCGCGGTCGCCTTTACCGTGCCGCTGCCGTTCTTCACGACGCCGTCCGCCACCGGCCTCCTGATCCTGGTGGGAAATGGCGTTATCAACGGCATCGGCCAATATTGGTGGACGCGCTCGCTGACGCTGGCGCCGCCGGCCGCCCTCGGACCGTTTTTCTACACGTCGCTGGTCTGGGCCATCCTCCTCGGTTTCCTGGTCTGGGGCGATGTGCCGACCTTGGGACTGTTGGCGGGCTCGGCCATCGTCGTCGGCTCCGGCCTCTTTCTGCTGTGGCACGAGAGCGCCAAGAAGGCCCGCACTTTGGAACAGTCGCTGCGCGAATGACCCCCGGCAAACCCGACAAGCGTCCCTATATGCGCATCGACCGCGTTCCGCTCGGCATGCTGTACATGATGGGCGCCACCGTATTGTTTGCGATCGCGGGCGCGCTGTCGAAATGGCTGGTTGCGCGCTATTCGTTCGACGAGGTGCTGTTCTGGCGCTCGGTCGCCTCACTCGCGGTCTGCGCCGCGCTGATCTTGCCGCGCAGCGGCTTTGCGGTATTCCGCACCAAGAGGCTTCACGCCCACGTCGCCCGTAGCAGCACCCAGGCGGTGGCGCAAAGCATGCTCGTCATCTCCCTCGGCATGCTGCCGCTGGCGGGCGTGGTCGCGATCACATTTTCGGCGCCGCTGTTTGCGACGTTATTGGCCGCACTTTGGCTCAAGGAAAAAATCGGTCTGGCGCGGGGCGCAGCGCTCGTCATCGGCTTTCTCGGCGTCCTGCTGGTGGCCGCGCCCGACGCCGACAGTTTCCGGATCGGCGCGCTGTTTGCGCTCGGCAATGCAGTGCTGCTCGGCAGTGTCACCGCGGCGGTGCGCGGCATGACGACCACCGAGTCGGTCGAGACATTGACCATGTATCAGATGGTCATCCTGACGGTGGTCTTTGCGCTCGGCCTGCCGGTGTTCGGCTTCACCTGGCCGGCCAACAGCGATTGGCTGCCGCTGCTGATCAACGGCGTATTTAACGGCCTCGGGCAATATTGGTGGACGCGATCGTTGTCGATGGCGCCGCCGGCGGCGGTCGGGCCGTTCTCTTATTTCTCGATCGTGTGGGCGGCCGGGCTGGGCTTCATCATCTGGGGCGACGTGCCGACGATTGCTCTGCTCGCGGGTGCTGCGATCGTTGTCGGCTCCGGACTGTTCCTGCTCTGGCACGAAAGCAACAAGAAGACGCCGCCGATGTCTGCCGGCGAGTCGCTGCCGGATTGATCGTCAGCCGTCCAACTCAGGATAATGCCGGAAAATGCCGTCGGTGTTGAACGCAATCCGGCGCCCGGACGCGAGATAGGCCTTGATGCCGGGCCGCTTGGCAACGCGGTCGTGCACATCGATGACGCCGGGCACTTTGCGTTCGATGCGCTTCATCGCCTTCGGAAAGGCGTAGCGCAGGCCCTCGATGAGCTGAAAAAGCGACAGATCGACGTAGGACGCCTTGCGGCCCAGCACATAAGGCCCGCCGCTTTTCGTCAGCACGGTTTCGAAATAGCCGAGATATTTCGGCACGCGCTCCTTCAGGAAATTGTCGGCGTATTGCTTGGCCTCAGGTTTCTGGTCTTCGTAGTACAGGCCGGTGGCAATCGGATGATGGGTGTCGTGAACCTCCTTCACGATGTCGGTCACCGTGAGCTGCAACTGGTGCAGCCACAGCCGGTTGGCTTCGTCGCGCGGCGCCAATTTCAGGCGCGGCCCGAGATAGAAAAGGATGTTCGCGGCCTGCGCGATCACGAGCTTGCCGGATTTCAGGAACGGCGGCGCGAAAGGCGGGCGCTTGCCGCCCTCCCCTTTCATCATCGCCATCATGCGGTCCAAGCCACGAGACTTGCCGGCTTTGCTGCGCGCGACATCGTCGTACGATGCGCCGGCATCTTCCAGTGCCAGCCGGACGAACTCGCCGCGGCCTTGAATCGACGGCCAATAAAACAGCTGGTAGCGCATCGGCCTTGCTCCTTGCAGTGCTGTCTAACAACATACGCCGGCGTTACCGGTGCAACAGAACTGTCACATACCGGGCCTAGCGTGCCCAACTCCAATCCTAGCGTGCCCAAACCGTTTTGCAGGAGTCAGCCATGCGCGCCCTTACACTCATCCCTGTATTCGCCGTCACTCTTTTGACGCCGGCCGCCGCCCAGACGATCTATCCGATCGACCGCGCCGAAATCCTCGCCGGTTCGCACTTCGACTTCAAAGTCGAGTATCCCGGTTTGCAGAAGGCCGACGGCGTGCCGGTAACGATCAACGGCGAGCCTTATGCGAAAGTTCTGGGCAAATCCGCCACCTTCGTTGAACGCGAAGACGGCAAAGACCAATCGGCATTGATCCTGCGCGACATCGCCCTCAAGCCCGGTACTTATACGGTGCAGGCTGGCGCCCAGACGGTGACCTGGACCGTCTATAAAACAGGCCCGCGCAAGGCCAAAAACGTCATTCTATTCATCGGCGACGGCTTGTCGCCCGCGCACCGTATCGGCGCCCGGCTGCTCTCGAAAGGCATCGCGGAGGGCAAGAGCCTCGGCAAGCTGTCCATGGACGACATGCCGCATATGGCGCTGGTCGCGACCGCCGGCAGCGACTCGATCATCACCGACTCGGCCAATTCCGCCAGCGCCTACGCCACCGGCCATAAGTCGGGCGTCAACGCGATGGGCGTCTATCCGGACCGCACCGCCAATCCGTTCGACGATCCGAA
>JANMSH010000218.1:0-45111 GCA_031389105.1 Hyphomicrobiales bacterium | reverse complement strand
CGACCAGCGATTCACGGCAGCCATAGAGATTGTCGAACTTCGACTTGGTGACCGAGTCGTTGACGTTGATCGCGGGCCACAGCAACGTGCCGGCCGTCTGCAAGTCGTAGAGGCGATGCACGCCGGTGGTGGTTTCTTCCGAGACGCCCATGATGTTCTTGGCCATAGCGGCGAAGTAGCCCTTCGGCTTTTCCTTGAGCTGCTTCTTGAGCAGCGCGAAGAAGATCACTTCTTCATCGGAGCCGGGCTTGTCGAGGAAGGCGGTGTCGCCGTTCTCGGCGCGCAGGCCGAGATGCACGTACATGGTGGCGTCGCCGCCGTCGTCGAGGATCATGTTCGGAAAGCCGCCGCCGTGCCAGTCGAACATGCGCGCGGTGTAGTCCCAGTATTCCTCGAGGCTCTCGCCCTTGATCGCGAACACCGGAATGCCGGCGGCCGCGATCGCGGCGGCGGCGTGGTCCTGCGTCGAATAGATGTTGCACGACACCCAGCGCACGTCGGCACCGAGCGCGGTCAGCGTCTCGATCAGCACGCCGGTCTGGATCGTCATGTGCAGCGAGCCGGCGATGCGGGCTCCTTTAAGCGGCTGCTTGGGGCCGTATTCCTCGCGGGTCGCCATCAGCCCCGGCATTTCGGTCTCGGCGAGCGACAGCTCCTTGCGGCCGAACTCGGCGAGCGAGATGTCCTTGACGATGTAATCGCCGGCGGGGGCCTTCTTTGCGGCAGCAGCGGTCATGGTGGTCCTATGCAATCTGATAAATTGGAGGGGATTGGGCGTGCCTATAACAGGCCAAAGCCGGCCCTGCAACGCATATATAAAGATTTCTTTATGTGACGGGGCGGCCGCCTGAGGCGGCTATTCCTCTTCGCCGAACCGGTTCGACACCAGCGCGACCAGCGCGTCGACGGCGGCGGCGGCCTGCTTGCCGGTCGCCTGGATGGTGATGGTCGAGCCCGTAGCGGCGGCCAGCATCATCAGACCCATGATCGAGGTGCCGCCGACGGTTTCATGACCGCGGGTGACGATGATCGCAGCGTTGAACTGTTCGGCTGTTTGCACAAATTTCGCCGAGGCGCGGGCGTGCAGGCCCTTCTTGTTGACGATCTGGACTTCACGCACCACCGGCACGGAGTGCTCGTCGGGGGCGTCCGCTCGAGCGGGGCCGGTCATTTCCCGTTGAGCACCCGGCTCGCGATCGTACAGTACTTGCGGCCAGCTTCCTGGGCTGCGGCGACGGCGTCTTCCAGCGGGCAGGTTTCGCGCACTTTGGCGAGCTTGATCAGCATCGGCAGATTGATGCCGGCCAGCACTTCGACCTTGGGCTGGCTCATCACCGAGATGGCGAGGTTGGAGGGCGTGCCGCCGAACATGTCGGTCAGGATGGCGACGCCTTCGCCGCTGTCGACGCGTTTGACGGCGTCGAGAATATTCTTGCGGCACTGCTCGACGTCGTCCTCGGGGCCGATCGTAATCGCCTCGATCTGGCGCTGCGGGCCAACGACGTGCTCCAGCGCGGAGCGGAACTCAATGGCGAGCCGCCCATGGGTTACTAATACGAGGCCGATCATCCCGAACTCCTCGCGGGCGCTTTGGTGCGCCGCACGATTGGGGGCGCATTCATGCCCATTCGAAAGCCCGTTGCAAGTGGCTTCCTCGCTATATAGGCGCTCTGTTGCACTGCGGAAAGGCGGGGCCAAGACAGGCTCTGTTGTCCGTTGTTCGGCGGCGTCGACCCTAGGCTCATTATAGTTAATTTTTCCAGCAGGATCGAGGGCGCGGGGGTAGCCAACATCGGCTCCCAGGTCAATCGTCGGCAGGCATTGTCCTCAGCCAAGCCAACACCAAAGGCAGGGCGGATGTTCCCGCAGCGACCGTAAGCCGCGGCAGCCACACCCCGGAAAGCTCGGCCTTTCCAGTAGTTTTTGCGGGCATCCGGCCGGCATCGTCCGCCGCCAGATCGACAATCAGCCCAACCGTTGTCACCGGTTCATAGGCCAGGCGGCGGATGCCAAGGCCATGAACCTCGATCAGGCCGGCAAGCTGCGGCGCCGGCCGGACCAGCAGGCGGCCGTTATGCGCTTCGACATAGACGCGGTCGTCGCCGACCAGACGGGCAAACGGCAGCGCGCCTTGTTCGGCCGCCTGGATGAGGTCACACGCCAGCCGCGATTTGCCCGAACCGGACGGACCCCGGATCAGCACCGCTGTCGCGCCGGCCAGAACGGCGGAGGCGTGGATGGATGAAGGCTTTGCCGTCATCACATCGCCGGCAGGCGGACCACGAAGCGCGCGCCGAGCACGCGCGGTTCTTCTTGTGGTCCTTGGTCGCGGCCGGCCGGAACGGTGCGGTTCTCGACCCGGATCGAGCCGCCATGGGCTTCGACGATCTGCTTGGTGATCGACAGGCCGAGACCGGAATTCTGCCCGAAACCCTGGTGCGGTCGGTCGGTGTAGAAGCGCTCGAAGATCTTGTCCAAAGCCTCGGGCCGGATGCCGGGTCCATCGTCATCGACGACGATCTCGACTTCGTTCTTCAGCTTGCGGCAGGCGATGCGCACGGTGCCGCCGGGGGCTGAGAACGATCGGGCATTGTCGACAAGATTGCTGACCACTTGGCCGAGCCGCGAGTCATGGCCCGGCACTTTGAAATCGCGCGGCGCGCCGTTTTCGAAGCTGAGCGTGACCTTCACGTCGGTGTTGTGAACTTCGTTCGCGGCCTTCACCAGCGCATCGAGCAGACTACCGAGATCGACGGTGGCGACTTCTTGGCGCTGCAATTCGGCATCGAGACGGCTGGCGTCGGAAATATCCGAGATCAGGCGGTCGAGACGTTTGACGTCATGTTCGATCACATCAAGGAGCCGCTTGCGGTTGACGTCGGTCTTGGCCATCGGCAGCGTTTCCACCGCCGAGCGCAGCGACGTCAGTGGATTGCGTAGTTCGTGCGCGACATCGGCGGCGAAACTTTCGATTGCCTCGATGCGCGTATAGAGCGCGCTGGTCATGTCACGCAGTGCGCCGGACAGATGGCCGATCTCGTCGCGGCGCCGCGTGAAGACTGGAATCTCGACGCGGGTGCGGATGCGCCGGCGCACGCGCTCGGCGCCTTCGGCGAGACGGCGCACCGGACCGGCGATGGTGCCGGCGAGCAGCATCGACAGCACCACCATGACGGCGGCGGCGACCAGAAACACTTTGACGATGGCGAGGCGCTCGGCCTCCACCATGTCGTCGATATCGGCGCCTTGCGTCGACAGCATCAACGCGCCGCGCACCGCGCGGAAACGCTGCACCGGCACCGCGACCGAGACGATCACCTCACCGCGGTCGTTGATCCGTACCATGCTGTCATGCAGGCCATTCAGCGCGCGGCCCACTTCCGAATAGCCCTTGCCGTTTTCCGGCCCGAGCTCCTGATAGATCGGCAGGTCGCCGCGGCCGAACCAGCGACGGACGGCGCTAAAGCCGCGCTCCATCACGCCGGGCTTTTCCGCGGTCGGCGACGGCAGGTCGAAGCGCAGCACGTCGCCGCGGCCGTAGAGATTGCGGCTGTCGAGGATCAGCACGCCGTCGCGGTCGTAAATGCGCGCGCGCGTCTTGGTCGGCGATACCAGGCGGCGCAGCAACGGCGCAACCCGCTCCGGGTTGATTGGAAATTCGATGCCGGATAACTGATCGTCCGTGGGGCCGTAGCTTTCGCCGGCTTGCAGTTCGAGCAGCCGGTCTGGATCGATGGTGATGGAATCGGTTTCGACGGTGGCGGACGCCGCGATCGCGCCGGCGATGATCTCGCTCTGCACCAGCAGGCTCTGCACGCGCGCATCGATAAGGCCGGCGCGGAATTGCGAGAGATACAGCACGCCCGCCAGCAGCGCGATCAAGCCGGTGAGATTGAGAAAGACGATGCGGCGGGTGAGGCTGGAAAAGCTTTGCGAAACGAAGAAGGTCCAGATCGCGCCCGACATCCGCCGTAAGCCGCCGAAACGGCCGCGTGCGGGGCGCGGCGCGTCACCGCCTTTCCCTTCGGCTTGTTGCCGCGCTTTCTGCGCCTGGATTTCCGCGGTTCGATCGAGCACGTCGTTTGATCCAGCCCGGTTGATCTAGCGATTTTACCGCACGGCAGGACGTCGCGTCAGCCTACGCTTCCTTGAAGCGATAGCCGACGCCGTAAAGCGTTTCGATCATCTCGAAATCGTCGTCGACAACTTTGAACTTCTTGCGCAGGCGCTTGATGTGGCTGTCGATGGTGCGGTCGTCGACATAGACTTGGTCGTCATAGGCGGCGTCCATCAGCGCGTTGCGGCTTTTGACCACGCCCGGCCGGGTGGCGAGCGCCTGCAGGATCAGGAACTCGGTGACCGTCAAAGTGACGGGGTCGTTCTTCCAGGTGCAGGTATGGCGCTCCGGGTCCATGCGGAGCAGGCCGCGCTCGAGCGCCTTGGCGTCGGTTTCCTTCTGCGTGGCCGGGTCTTTCGGGCTGAACCGGCGCAACACCGCCTTGACGCGCTCGACCAGCAGGCGCTGCGAGAACGGTTTGCGGATGAAATCGTCGGCGCCCATCTTGAGGCCGAACAATTCGTCGATTTCCTCGTCTTTAGATGTGAGGAAGATCACGGGAATATCGGTTTTCTGGCGTAGCCGCCGCAGCGTCTCCATGCCGTCCATACGCGGCATTTTGATATCGAGGATGGCGAGGTCCGGCGGCGAGGTCTTGAAACCGTCGAGCGCGGAGGCGCCGTCGGTATATGTCATGATCCGATAGCCCTCGGCCTCGAGCGCCATGGAAACGGAGGTGAGGATATTGCGGTCATCGTCGACGAGAGCGATTGTTGGCATGAAGCCCCTCTGAATGCGTCGCTTTAGTCTGTGGCTGACGTTCCCGCGTGTTTTGAAGCCCAGAAACGGGGTCTGAAATGTGGCCTCTTTGCAACAACTATGTGATTCCGTAGCAATTACAACCCCAAAGGCGCATTTAGCCATGAAGCCCGACGCCGCCTTCGACCCCAAACTGGCCGCCAGGAAGCTGCTGCGGGAAGGGCGTTCCGGTGCTCTAGCCACCCTGATGCCGGGAACCGGCGATCCCTATTGCTCGCTGGTCAATGTTGCCACCGACGCCACCGGCGCGCCGTTGCTGCTGCTGTCGACTTTGGCGATTCACACCAAGAACTTAACTGCCGACAGCCGAGTGTCGCTGATGCTGGACGAGCGCAAGGACGGCGACCCGCTGGAGGGCGCGCGGGTGATGCTGATGGGCACATGCGGCAAGACCGCCGACGCCGCGGCCCGCGCATCTTATCTGCGGCGGCATCCCGAGGCCGGGATGTTCGCCGGCTTTGGTGACTTCGCGTTCTACCGGATGGACATTGCCATGGCGCATCTGGTCGCCGGCTTCGGCCGCATCGTCGACCTCAAACCGCAGGGCGTTCTCACCGACATCTCCAACGCGCAGGCGTTGCTTGAGGCGGAAGAGGGCGCCATCGAACACATGAATGCCGACCACGCCGAAGCCTGTAGGCTCTATGCCACCAAACTGCTCGGCGCTCCGGACGGCGACTGGCGTTGCGTCGGTATCGACCCGGACGGCATCGATTTGCAGCACGGCCGTGTTGCGCTGCGCTTGCCGTTTCCGCAACGCGTTACCGCCCCGGGCCCGTTGCGCGCGGTGCTAAAGCAACTCGCCGAGCAGGCACGGGGAAACCCATGAAGACCGTTTTTGTGCTCCTTGCATTTTCCTTGCTCGCCGCGAATGCGGTCGCGCAGGAAACGGTCGTGCTGGCGATCGAGGGTTGGCGGCAGGAAACGCGTGACGGCGTCACTTATCACCGCTGTGCAAGCCAGATCTGGGCCGCCGGTTCCACGGTCAGCTACAAGAGCCAGCCGCACCGGACGACGATTACACTTGCCGATTTCGAAACGCACCACCGTCGCCTCGCCGAACAAAATGCCGGGACCGGCCGCATCCGCGCGGTGCGTATCATCGAGCCGAAGCTGTCCAGGCCATCGCCGACAACCTGCGGATCGAGCCAGGTCTGACGGTTTCCAAATTTCGCGCGCGCCGTCTGTTCATGGACGACGTCCTTTGGCAAAAATTCTCGCAGGGCCTCAAGCTTGCCGGGCTGCCGGACTAGGAAATCCCAATTTGGTTAATCCCGGCCGGCCGCGCCACGGGCCTGTAAATTGCAGCGTCAAGTTCCCTGCGGCAATGATGCAGCGCAATGCAAACCAGCGCTGTTGCATGGCATTTAATCTTGGCATTTCAGGAACTTCGTGACTATGGTCGCGCGCTTTTGATGGACCGGCTATACTTAGGTCTATAGCCGTTTGGGGCCTGACGGCTCGGTAAGGGCAGGCGGTTAACAGCCTGTCTGAGTGGGAGGAATTCTGGTGCAAGAAACCGGTGTGCGGAACGGCGGCTATGGCGCCGACAAATTCGGCTTCAAAGGGCTCGACGCGGTCCATTGGAATCTGAACGCGGCGCCGCTTTACGAGCACGCGATCGCCAATAAGGAAGCCGCGGTCGTCGAAGGCGGCGCGCTTTGCGCCGAAACCGGTCATCACACCGGCCGCAGCCCCAAGGATAAGCACACGGTTGTCGATGCGCTCACCGAGAATACGGTGTGGTGGGACGGCAATCGCAAGATGACGAAAGAGAATTTCGAGGCGCTGTACCAGGACTTCATGGCGCACGCGAAGGGCATGAAGCTGTTCGCGCAGGACCTCTATGGCGGCGCCGACCCAAGCTACCGCATCAAGGTGCGCGTGTTCACCCAGCTCGCCTGGCACTCGCTGTTCATTCGCCAGCTTCTGATCCGCCCCGAAGCCGCCGAGCTTGCGAGCTTCGTGCCCGAGCTCACCATCGTCGACCTGCCGTCGTTCAAGCCCGACGCCAAGCGTCATGGCGGCCGCGAAGGCTCCGACACCATGGTGGCGATCGATTTCACTCGCAAGATTGTGTTGATCTGCGGCTCGTCCTACGCGGGCGAAATGAAGAAGTCTGTGTTCACGACGCTCAATTTCTATCTGCCGGCGCAGAACGTCGTGCCGATGCACTGCTCGGCCAACGTCAGCCACGAAGGCGAGAGCGCGCTGTTCTTCGGCCTGTCCGGCACCGGCAAGACCACGCTGTCGGCCGACCCGAACCGTATCCTGATCGGCGACGACGAGACCGGCTGGGGTCCGGACGGCATCTTTAATTTCGAAGGCGGCTGCTACGCCAAGACCATCAAGCTCTCCAAAGAAGCAGAGCCGATGATCTGGGACGCCACCAACCGCTTCGGCGCCGTCTTGGAAAACGTCGCGTTCGATCCCGAGACGCGCATTCCGAACTACGACGATGACAGCAAGACCGAGAACACGCGCTCGGCCTATCCGCTCGACTTCATTCCGAACGCGTCGCGTTCGGGCCGCGCCGGTCACCCGAAGAACATCATCTTCCTGACCGCCGACGCCTTCGGCGTCATGCCGCCGATCGCCAAGCTGACGCCGGAACAGGCGATGTATCACTTCCTCTCCGGCTACACCGCCAAGGTCGCGGGCACCGAGAAGGGTCTGGTTGGCGTGCAGCCAGAATTCTCGACCTGTTTCGGCTCGCCGTTCCTGCCGCGCAATCCGTCGGTCTATGCCGACCTGCTGCGCGACTACATCAACAAGCACAACGTCGACGTCTGGCTGGTGAATTCCGGCTGGACCGGCGGCATCTACGGCGTCGGCCGCCGCATGCCGATCAAGGCGACGCGCACGCTGCTGACCGCGGCGCTCAACGGCTCGCTGAAGGATGCCGACTTCCGCACCGATCCGTATTTCGGCTTCTCGGTGCCGACCTCGGTGCCGGGCGTCGAGCCGCATCTCTTGAACCCGTTCAAGACCTGGAAAGACAAGGCCGCGTTCGACAAGACCGCGCGCGAGCTGGTCGGCATGTTCCAGAAGAACTTCACCAAGTTTGAAAAGCACGTCACGCCGGACGTTAAGGCGGCGGCGCCGGAAGTGCGCATCGCTGCGGAATAAGCGCGCTGTATAGAGTTGAGAAAAGGCGGCCCTCGCGGGCCGCTTTTTTTGTTGGTGGAACTATTTCGTTACTGCCCGCTTGGAAGAGCCAGCCGACCGTTGAGACAGACGCGTTTTGGCGATAGCGTGCGCGCCAATGCTAGGTCATTCGACACTATGACGCCCGAAAAATCCGGTGCTGCGGCCGGAAGGCAGTTTCTCGTCGGCGGCGGCCGGCTCGGCGAGATCACCGCCGCATACGACTGGTCGAAGACACCACTTGGCGCCATCGAAAGTTGGCCGACGTCCATCAAGACCACGGTGGCGCTGATGCTGCGCTCGCCCGTTCCCATCGTCACTTTGTGGGGCGAGCAGGGCACGATGATCTACAACGATGCCTATTCGGTCTTCGCCGCCAGCCGGCACCCGAAGCTGCTCGGCTCCGCGGTGCGCGAGGGCTGGCCCGAGGTTGCCGACTTCAACGACAATATCATGAAGGTGGTCCTGGCGGGCGGCACGCTGTCCTTCAAGGATCAGGAGCTGACTCTGTTGCGCTCGGGCGCGCCCGAACAGGTCTGGATGAATCTGGATTATTCGCCGGTGATCGGCGAAAGCGGCACGCCGATCGGTATCATCGCGATTGTGGTCGATATCACGCAGGCCGTGGTGGCGGCGCGCCGCCTTCGTGAAAGCGGGGAGCGCCTGCAATTTCTCGACGCTCTCGGCAAAGAGACGGCCAAGGGCATCGACGCCGACGCCATCCTGGCGACGACCACGCGTATGGTCGGCGAGCACCTTGGTGTTACGAGTTGTGCTTACGCCGACATGGATGCCGACCAGGACGGTTTCACCATTCGCGGTGATTGGGCGGCGCCGGGAGCGGTGCACATCGTCGGCCATTACAGCCTGGCCGATTTCGGCAGATTGGCGGTCAAGAACCTAGGCGCCGGAAAGCCGCTGGTGGTGAACGACAACCTCAAGGAGTTGGCGCCGGAGGAAGCGGCGACATTCCAAAGCATCGGCATCGGAGCCACCATCTGCATGCCTTTGGTGAAGGAAGGTCGGCTCACGGCGCTGATGGCCATTCACCACAAAGGTCCGCATGTCTGGACCGAGAATGAACTGGCGCTGATCGGCGAAGTCACGGAACGGTCCTGGGCGCATATCGAGCGCGTTCGTTCCGAGGCGGAAGTTCGGGCTGGGGAGCAGCGTTTCCGCGAAGAGCTGGAAAAGCAGGTAGCCGAGCGCACCGCCGACTTCCAGCGTAGCGAAAAGACCATCCGCACCGTCTTCGAAACCTCCTACATGAATCAGGGGTTGCTCACGACGGACGGCAAGATCGTCTATGTGAACGCCACTTCGCTCGCCAGCATCAAGAGTCGTCTTGAAGACGTGGTGGGTAAGGATTTCGCAGACACGCCCTGGTTCACTGGAACGCCGGGCATGCCGGAAAAAGTCCGCGAGGGCATTGCGCGGGTAGCAGCGGGCGAGAGCATTCAAATCGCGATGCCGCTCAATATGCCGACTGGCAATCGGATTTATGAATTTTCAATGCGGCCAGCCATCGATGAAAACGGCAAAGTCGTCGCGCTTGTGCCCGAGGCTGTGGAAATCACCGCGCGCGTGCGGGCCGAGGAGGCCTTGCAACAGGCTATGAAGATCGAAGCCATCGGCAATCTTACCGGCGGCATCGCGCATGACTTCAACAATCTTCTGATGGCCATTCTCGGCAGCCTCGAACTCTTACGCAAGCGACTGCCGGACGACGCCGGCCTGCTGCGACTTGTCGACAATGCGATGGAAGGCGCCCGGCGCGGCAAATCGTTGACCGAGCGCATGCTGGCTTTCGCCCGTAAGCAAGATCTAAAGCCCGAGCGCGTGGAACTGCGGCGGCTGGTGGACGGGGTGGCAGAATTGATGGAGCGCGCGTTGGGTCCGACCGTTCCGGTCGACATCCGCATCAAGCCGCATCTGTTGCTGGTCGAGATCGATCCCAACCAGCTGGAGGCGGCGCTGCTCAATCTCGCCGTCAACGCCCGTGACGCAATGCATGGCGAAGGCCCCATCGTCATCGCCGCGCGCGAAGAGGACGTTGACGACGAACGCGGCGGTCTGGCGCCCGGCAAATACGTCTGTCTTTCCATGACCGACGCCGGCGAAGGCATGGACGAGCCTACGCTAGCGCGTGCGACGGAGCCTTTCTTTACGACCAAAGGCGTGGGCAAAGGGACGGGCCTCGGCCTTTCGATGGTTCATGGCCTCGCCGAACAGTCCGGTGGCACGTTGATCCTCAAGAGCACGCCCGGGGTGGGCACGACGGCGGAAATCTGGCTGCCGGCCGCCGGACCGGCAAGCGCTGTCGAGGCGGCAGAACAGTCTCGACCGGGCAAATCGGAAACGGGCAACACAACCGCCCGCCTCACCATCCTTGCGGTCGATGATGACCCGCTGATCCTGATGAACACCGTCGACATGCTCGAGGACCTCGGCCATGTCGTGGTGTCCGCCTCATCCGGTGAAAAGGCGCTCGATCATCTGCGTAAGACGACATTCGATCTGCTGGTAACCGACCATGCGATGCCGCGCATGGCCGGCGCGCAATTGCTCAAGGAGGCGCGGGTGCTGTTCCCGGCGATGGCGGTGATCCTGGCCACCGGCTACGCGGAACTGCCGTCCGGTGAGAGCACCGACGCCGTGCGGCTGCCGAAGCCTTTTTCGCAAGCCGACCTTGCGGAGGCTTTGACGAAGGCCAAACAGGCCGCGCAGGCGAACTAGCTTTGCGAAACGAAATTAGCGCCCTCGCGGCCTTTGCCGCGGAAAAGACACTGAGTTGAACGCCACATAACAGCGGATTTCAGTCGCCCTTCAGGTCCAACTGCGTAGAGCACGTGCCATGACCGATAGTGTCTCTGGCACTCACTGTATGTCGGGAGTAAAAAACCGTTTGCGCCTGCGCGCGCTTTATCGCATCGCGCCGACGATGACGGAACCAAACTATCATTGGAACATTAATCAGCACACGTCTCCGGAACCCTGTGGTTTCGGCTCGCTCAGGCGATGCAATTCCCTAACAGGACGAAAAAGATGAAAGCGTTTTATCGGCTCCTCATGGCCGGCACGGTTCTGTCCAGTGTCGTGTCGCTCCAGGCGATCGCGGGGATTGCGACCGCACCCGAAGCTGAAAAGGCCAAGCCTGCGTCGGCGACGATGCTCGCCCAAATGAGCGCGCCCCAAAGCGAAGAGAAGAAAAAGCAGGACGAAGAGAAGAAAAAGCAGGACGCAGCGCCGCCGAAAGCACCTGCGCCTGTGGCTCCTGCAAGACCGCCGGCCATGGCGCCTGCGCCAGCACCCGCACCAACACCGCCGCCGCCCGCAGCAGCACCTCCCGCCGCACCCCGCGCTGCGCCGCCCCCGGTCGCAAGCCCGCCGCCGCCTCCGGCGCCGCCGGCAGCGGCTCCTGCACCACGCGTTGCACCACCGGCCCCTCCGCCGCAGCAACAGCCGCCCGCGGCTCCCACTCGACCTGTCGCACCGCCGCCTGCTGCGCCACCGCCGGCCGCGCAACCGCGACCGCAAGCTGCGCCACCTGCGGTGCAGACACAGCCGGTTGCGCCGCGTCCTGTTGCGCCGCCACCGCCCGCATCCGGCGTGCCAAGCGCTACGC
Organism: Hyphomicrobiales bacterium; assembly: GCA_031389105.1. GTDB lineage: Bacteria > Pseudomonadota > Alphaproteobacteria > Rhizobiales > Xanthobacteraceae > Pseudolabrys. Next base: position 33,463 of record JANMSH010000218.1, on the reverse strand, counting down.
CGCCAGCCGTCCAAGGACAGCCGCCCGCGGCTCCCGGCCGTCCGGTCGCGCCGCCGCCGGCAGTACAAACCGCTCCCGGCGTTTCGCCCCCTGTGCAAAGTCAGCCGCCAGCGGCACCAGCCCGTCCAGCGACGCCGCCCGCTGCGCAGACCGCACCGCCTCCGGCCATGCAAGCACCGGCGCCCGGTGCGCCGGCAGCACCGCCTGCGGCCATGCAAGCACCGGCGCCCAGTGCGCCGGTAGCTCCGCCAGCCGTGCAAGGTGGCACGGCAGCGCCTCCGCCGGCCGGTGTTGCGCCCAACATGCAGAGCGCACCGCTGCAGCGTTCCGGCGTACCGGCTCCCACGCCACAGCAGGCGCAACCGATCGCGCCCGCAGCGGCAGGTGCCGGCATTTCACCGCAGTCGGCGCAAGGACAGCCGTTGCGGCGGATGGATGAGTTGCGCGGCGAGCGCCGTGAATCCAGGGAAGGCGGACGCACGATTATCCGCGAACCTGACCGCACGATCATTCGCGAAGGCAATCAGACCATTATTCGCCACAGCGAGGTCGACCGATTCCGTTACGGCGCGCAGGACGTGCGCATGGAACGGCGGGGCAGCGACAATGTCACGGTCGTGGTGCGGCCGGGCGGCGATCGCGTGGTCACCGTCGTCGACCAGAACGGCTTCTTGCTCCGCCGCTCGCGCGTCATGCAGGATGGACGTGAAATCATCATTATCGATAACCGTCCACGTGCCCCCGGCTTTGTTGCCGGTAGCGGATACGGCGGCTTCTTCGTCAACGTGCCGCCGCCTGTCGTGCGCATTCCGCGCGAGCGCTATATCGTCGAATACGAGCGCGCGAGCCGGGAAGACCTGTACGCAACGCTAATCGCGCCGCCGATCGAACGAATTGAGCGTCGCTATTCGCTCGACGAAATTCGCTATACGGCGCCGTTGCGGGATCGCATGCCTCGCATCGATCTCAACACCGTTACGTTCGATACCGGATCCTGGGAATTGAGCCCGGAGCAGGTGCAACGGCTGGCGGCGATTGCCGATGGCCTCAACCGCGCCATCCAGGCGAACCCGAGTGAGGTCTTTCTGATCGAAGGTCATACCGACAAGGTCGGACCTGACGTCGACAATCTTTCGCTGTCGGATCGGCGTGCGGAATCGGTCGCGGTTGCTCTAACGCAGCAATTTAGCGTTCCGGCGGAAAACCTCTCAACGCAAGGCTACGGCGAGCAGTATCCCAAAATCCCGACCGCTGAGGCCGAGCGGGCCAATCGGCGCGTCGCGGTGCGCCGCATTACGCCGCTGCTGACGGGTCAAAACCCGTAACGGCTGATCTTGCGGCCATCGACGATAAAAAGGCGGCTCTTGTGGCCGCCTTTTTTTGTTTCATGCCATGCCGCCGACGAAGCCCTCGTTCTTATCGTCATGAATGAGCGAGATACGAACCCCGCCCCGGCAGAAACGATTTGAGCAACATAGGGTGTATTCGACCTCGTCCAGATAGGCGTGCTGGCAATCGAATTGCGCCATGATCTGCACCGGCGTCTCGTAACGGGATAGCCCGCATCGCTTGCACTCGATCTCAATCGCGGTTGCGGCTTCCAGGTCGGTCAATTTCAAATCCGTTTTCCAGGTCACCAGAAATCCTCCGCGCGTGGAATCCGCGTGTAGCTGATCTTGCCGCCGGCATAGCCGCCGGGCGGCGGCGTCCATGGGCCGATGCTGACAAGGGTGCGGCCGTATTTCCGGTTGAGCGCGTCAATCGCTGCCGTGGCGTTCTTGCAGCGGTGGCGTTGTTTGTCGTCGTCGAGCAAAATATCAAGCTGGCGTTCGCTGGCGCGGGTCAGTTCCAGTAGCGTGACGCCGAGGCGCAGGATGCGCGCACGGCGTGGCAGGCTTGACCGCACGTCACTCCACAGGCGCTCGAGTGCCGACAACACGGCCTGATCGTCATGCACCGCCGGCAGCCACGCGCCGCGATACGCCGAACCGTCGCCCATCAGATCAAGCCACAGCGAGAGACGGCCGGCGTTCCAGCCGTCGCGCCGCATACGGCGGGCCGCTTTGACCAGCAACAGCCGGGACGCGGCCTTGGCGTGTTCGGCGGTGCGGTGATCCGGGGGCAGTACGCGGCCGTGGCCGTACATGCCGCGGCCCGATGGCGGCGTCTGCACATCGTAACCATGGAGCGCGTACCACAGCCGCTCGCCGGTCACATTGCCCCAGAGTTTCCGCATATGCTTGGGCTGGGTGGCGAGCAAATCCGCCATCGTCGCAATACCGGCGCGGATCAGGTTTTGCTCCATCCGCTCGCCGACGCCGGGAATGTCCCGGAGAGTCAGTTTGAGCAGCGGGCCCGGCATATCGTCCGGGTGCCAGACTAGGTTGCCGTTGGGCTTGCCCGCTTTGCACGCCATCTTGGCAAGCTGACGATTGGCGGCGAAGCCGATCGAGCAGGCGATGAACGGGCCGATGTTATCGGCGATTCGTTTCTTGATTTTCAAACCGAGCGCACGCGGATCGTCGCGTTCCGAGGGCGAGACGCGACAGGTCAGTTCGTCGATCGATTTGACCGCATCGACGGGAATGACGGCGGAGATTTCAGAAATGAGGGTGTTATGCGCGCGGCGGTAGAGGTCGGGCGACTGCGGTACGAGGATAATATCGGGGCAGCGTTCACGCGCTTCCTCGATGTTCATCACATTCTTGACGCCGCGTAGCTTGGCCTCGCGCGAGCAGGCAATGACGCAGGTGTGCTGCGCGTCCTTGAACGGCACGACCCCTACCGGTTTACCACGCAGATGCGGATGCGCCTGCTGTTCGACCGAGGCGAAAAAGCCATCGAAGTCGAGATAAAGACGTTCGATTTCCGGGGGGTGGCGCACAGTGCTGCTTTCTGAAGAGAAAGCACAAAGAACATAACAAGAACAAAGGAGTCAATAGCGATAGAGGCGAGAGCGGATGCCGTATTCAGCGCCGATGATCGCTACGGTTTGCACCAATGGTGCGCGCGCCGCCGAGCCGTTCGAGCAATTCGACGGTCGGATAGGAATCCGCCGGCAGGCCGTATTTCAGTTGCGCCTTCTTCACCGCGGCGCGCGTACCGGCGCCGAATTTGCCGTCGGCTTCGCCGAGGCCTTCGTAGCCCTGCTTGATCAACGCCTGTTGCAACTCGACTATCTGCGGCGCGGTCAGCGGCACGATGGTCGCGGCGCCGTTGCGGTTCAGCGCCGGTGCACCGGCGATGCGCGTGGCGTAATAGGCGACCGTGGTCGAATAGACATAAGCCGAATTCCAGCCGAGGAACGCCTTGAAGTTCGGATAGACGAGAAACGCGGGTCCGTTGCGGCCCATCGGCAGTATCATCGAGGCCGGCAGGTCGGCGGCGGCAAGCTGACCGGTGGCCGGCTTCACGCCCCATTTCGCCCACTGCGACACAGGATGCTGGATGGTGAGATCGGCCTGGTCCCAGTGCATTTCCCTCGGGACCAGAACCTCTTGCATCCACGGCTGGCCGCGCTGCCAGCCGAGGCTGACCAGGAAGTTCGCGGCGGACGCGACGGTATCGGGAATGCTCTTGACCAGGTCGCGGCGGCCGTCGCCATCGTAGTCGACGGCGTTCTTGAAATAGTCCGAGGCGGTAAACTGCATGCCGCCGAATTCGCCGGCCCAGTCGCCGTTCATGTCCTCGACGCGCTGATCGCCGCGCTCGACGATGCGCAGCGTGTCGAACAACTGCGTGCGGAAGAAATCGGACCGCCGGCAGTCGTAAGCCAGCGTCGCGTTGGCGCTGAGGATTTTGTATTTGCCGAAGCTCTTGCCGAAGTCGCTTTCCAGGCCCCAGAACGCGGCCAGCACCGGCGCCGGCACGCCGTATTGTTTTTCGACCTTGGCGAACAGCGCGGCGTGTTTCTTGATGATGGCCTGGCCGTTTGGAATGCGGCCGCCGGCTGTCATGCGGTCGGAAAACTGGATGAAGGTCTGCTGGAAAACCGCCTGGCTATTGTCGCGGCGTATGATGACGGCGTCGAACGTCATCTGCGGCGCGGCTGCTGCGATCACCTTCGCGGAGATGCCTTGCGCCAGCGCGTCTTTCTTGAAGGCGTTGAGCCATTTGTCGAAGCTGGCGGTGTTCTGGCAGCGCGGCGCGGCCATCGCCTGGCCTGCGAACAGCACGCCGATCGCGGCCACCGCAAGTTTCAACGCCGTCTTGCGCATGGGTATTTTTTGATTGCGCATGATCTTATCCGAAAACCGGTTCCCACTTTTCGGGATCATGCGCTAGCTACCCTGCATCCGCGCCAGCAGTTCCGGCGTCGGCCAGGCATCCGCGGGCAAATTGTGCTTGAGCTGGGCTTTCTTGACCGCCTTGCGCGTGCCGGCGCCGAGTTTGCCGTCGATGTCGCCGACATTGTAGCCCTGCGCGTTGAGCAGGCGCTGAAGCTCCATCACCTGTTCGGTGGTGAGCGGCTGGACGCGGGTGGCGCCTTCTTCGCTGACCGGGGGCGCGCCGCCCAGCCGCGTGGCGAAATAAGCAACCGTGGTCGAATAGACGAAAGCGGCATTCCAGTCGATGAACACCTTGAAGTTCGGGTAGGCGAGGAAGGCCGGGCCTCGACGGCCCATCGGCAGGATCAAATTGGCCTGCAGGTTATCTTTCGGCAGCGTGCCGCTTGCCGCCTTGATGCCCCAGGCCGCCCATTTCGACCGCGGATGTTGGATCTCAAGATCGGCTTCCTCCCACGGCATATTGTCCGGCACTTGCACTTCCTGCAGCCACGGCTCCCCACGTTTCCATCCGATCGACTTGAGATAATTGGCGGCGGAGGCGAGCGTGTCCGGCACGCTCTTGATCAGATCGGGGCGGCCGTCGCCGTCGAAGTCGACGCCGTATTTGATGTAGTTCGACGGCGTGAATTGCATGCCGCCGAATTCGCCGGCCCAGTTGCCGGTCATCTCGTCGATGCGCTGGTCGCCGCGCTGGATGACGCGCAGCGCGTCCATCAGTTCGGTGCGGAAGTGGTCGCCGCGGCGGCAGTCATAGGCCAGTGTCGCCAGCGACGGCAGAATCTTGAATTTTCCGAAGATCGCGCCGTAGTCGCTTTCCAGGCCCCACACCGCGGTGATGACTTCGGGCGGGATGCCATAGGTCTTCTCGATGCGCGCGAACAGCGCGGCATGCTCTTTCATCTTGGCGAGGCCGTTGGGAATGCGTTGGCCGCCGAGCAGGCGCTTGGAGAAGTCGAGGAAGGTGCGCTGGAACACCGCCTGGCCGGCGTCCCGTTTGATCACGGACTCGTCGAAGGTTAATTCCGGGGCCGCGGCGGCCACGACCTTGGCCGGGATGCCCTGGCCGATCGCGTCCTTTTTGAACTGCTCGACCCATTTGTCGAAGCTGCCGGTGTTCTGGCAGCGCGGCGTGGCGGCCTGCGCGGGGTTAGCGACACCCGCAGCGAGCAGGCCGGCCGCGAAAATAAGGGCTGTTTTGCGCATTGTTTCGGTCCGCGTTACGGGTGAATTCTAGAGCGTCAAATCTTCCCAACTGGCGGCCAGGGTCAAGGACGAATGGGAATAAGCGTTAAGACCGGTTCTTGTGCAAATCACGGTTTTACGATCATTTCCCTCCCAACCTATCGCGCGGAACTCCCTTTAGGATCGTACGTCGCATGCAAGTTTTGGTGATCGGGGCCGGCATGGTCGGCCTGGCGGTAGCACGCGCCGCCGCGCTCAAGGGCCACGAGGTCGTGGTGGCGGAAGCCGAGGCCGGTATCGGCACCATCACGTCCTCGCGCAACAGCGAGGTCATCCATGGCGGCATGTATTACCCGACCGGGACGCTGCGCGGCAGGCACTGCGTGAGCGGTCGCCGCATGCTGTACGAGTTCTGCGTCTCGCACGGCGTGCCGCACCGCAAATGCGGCAAGCTCATCGTCGCCGTCAATGACGCCGAAGTCGACAAGCTCAAGGACATCCAGAAACAGGGCGGCGTCAACGACGTCGAAGGCCTGGAGTTGATCGGCGGCAACGCCGCGCGCGCACTGGAGCCGGAAGTGTCCTGCGTCGCCGCGCTGCTTTCGCCGGAAACCGGCATCATCGATGGCCACGCTTACATGCTGGCGCTGCGCGGCGATCTCGAAGGCGCCGGCGGCGCCATCGCGCTGAATACGCCGATGCTCGGCGCGCGGCGCAAAGGCGGACAGTGGGAAGTGCAGTTCGGCGGGAAGGAGGGCGGCACGTTCGAATTCGACGCCATCGTCAATTGCGCCGGCCTGCGTGCGCAGGCGGTGGCCCGCGCGATCGAGGATTATCCGGCAACGCGGGTGCCGCCGCTGGTTTTGGCCAAGGGCAATTATTTTTCCTACGCCGGCCGGCCGGTGTTCTCGCGGCTGATCTATCCGACGCCGATCGTCGGCGGCCTTGGCGTGCATGTGACGCTCGATCTGGCAGGGCGCATGCGTTTCGGGCCTGACGTCGAATGGATCGATGAGATCAACTATGACGTCGATCCGGGTCGCGCCGACGCGTTCTACGCGCGCATTCGAACCTATTGGCCGGGGTTGCCCGATGGATCGCTGGCGCCTGATTATTCCGGCATCCGGCCAAAGCTCAGCGGGCCGAAACAGCCGCAGGGCGATTTCATGATCGACGCACCGGCGCAGCATGGCGTGCCGGGACTGGTGCAGATGTTCGGGATTGAATCGCCGGGGCTCACCAGCTCGCTGTCGCTGGGCGAGGAAGTGGTGGGCTATCTCAACTGAGCGCGCTTGCGGTCGGTGTCGCGCGAACGGTCGGTGACCGGCGTGATGGTCGTGGTGGTGACTTCCTCGGCGCCCGGATTGGGCGGCATGATCTTCACGTCCGACAGCTTGTCGCGGGAACTCTGCGACAGGCCGCGATAGGAATCGATCGGTGTGAAATTCGCGACCTTGTTCGTAGCTCCGGTAAATGCCACCAGCCCGGTCTTGGTGGCGACGATGTCGCCGGGCCGCAACGTCGGGTCGTTGTTGACGTCCATGCGCGCCAGCCCGAACGGGGTTTTGCCGTTACAGGTGCAATCCGCGACGATTTGCTTGCGATACACGAAGGCGTTGTCGAGATCGGGGTAGCGGCTTCCGTCACCCGCGACCGCGTTGTCGATGGCGGCGCCGGAGTAGAGCTTGGTCTGCGCCGCCGGGCAGAATGCATTGCAGGATTCGGCCGCGCTCAGGCCCGCGCGAGTCTGTACCGGGAAGAAGTGGCCGTCGCAGGTACGCACGCAGAAGCCCTTCGACGGGCCGAATTCGGCGCGCCGTTGCTGTGCCGGCCGGTCGCTCAGCGCGTTGGCCAGGCTTGAGAACGGATCGGCAAAGGAATTGATGTTGGACGGCTGGCGCGGCTGCGCTGAAACTGCATCGCGAATGCCGCCGAAGATGCGGTCGAACAGGCCCTGCGCGGAGGCGGGCGCGGTAAACACGATGCATGCGGCCAGGACCGCGACGCCTAACAGGGTCATTTTGCTCCGGCTCGCCATCGCACGCACCCTGCTTTGAACGCCCGCCGCAAAGGTTCGCGGGGGTGTGCCTATCAACGTCCGGAAAGGAAGAAGGTTGCGCCGATCGCGGTCCGGACCGGCCGCAGCAAAGCCCAACGCGGTAAACGCCGCGTTAGCGGGCGCAAAAATTCGGTTTCGTCTTACCGGGAGGCGAATCGCGTCAAATCAATTCAATTTGCGGCGTCAGAAATACCGCCACCACACGTACACGTGGCAGATCGCGATGGACACCAGCATCATCGGGAAGGCGTATAGCGAATACGTGATGAAGCGGAACGGTACGCCATTGCGGTCGCCGATGCCGGCCACCGTCAGGTTGGCCGACGCGCCGATCAAAGTGCCATTGCCGCCCAGGCAGGCGCCGAGCGACAGGCACCACCACAGCGGCTCGATCTTATCCGCACCGCCGAAGGCCGGCGCCATGCTCTTGATCAGCGGAATCATAGTGGCGACGAAGGGAATGTTGTCGACGATCGCCGACAGCACGGCGGACCCCCACAGAATGGCGTATCCGGCATGCGCCATGTTGCCGCCGGTGGCGGCCACCATTTTATTGGCGAGCAACGCCAGCAGGCCGCCGACTTCGACGCCGTGCACCACCACGAACAGGCCGACGAAGAAAAAGATGGTGACCCACTCCACATCGCCGAAGGTCTTGTGGACGCTGTGCGCGGCCTTTTCGGAATGGTGCGCCCAGTTGTCGAGCAGCATCAGCACGGCGGCGCCGAACATCGCAATGGTCGCCGGCTCCAGATGCAGCGGGCGCGCCAGCACGAAGGCGACCATGACCAGAATGAGCACAACGAGCGACTGCTTTAATAGCAGCCAGTCCTCAATGCTGTTGGCCGGGTTCATCGCCATCACCCTGGCCTGGGCGTCGGGCGATGCTTTCAGATCCTTACCCCAGATGAAGTGAATCATGATGGCCTGGACCACCATGACCACGGCGACGATCGGCGCGAGGTGGTAGACGAAATCGTTGAAGGCAAGGTCGACCTGCGAGCCGATCAGGATATTGGGCGGATCGCCGATCAACGTGGCGGTGCCGCCGATATTGGAGGCGAAGATTTCCGCGAACAAATAAGGATAGGCCGGCACCTTGAGCGTGCCGCAGATCGCCAGAGTAACCGGGACTACCAGCAGCACCGTGGTGACGTTGTCGAGGAAGGCCGACAATATCGCGGTGGTGAACTGCAGCAGGAATAGAATGCCGGCGGGATGCGCCTTGGCCGCCTTCGCCGACCAGATGGCGAGGTATTGAAACATGCCGGAGCGGCGCGAGACCGACACGAGGATCATCATGCCGGTGAGCAGGCCGATGGTGTTCCAGTCGATGCCTTTGATCGCCTCTTTTTGGTCGAGCACGCCGACCAGAATCATGATGCCGGCGCCGACCAGCGCGACGATCGCGCGGTTGACCTTTTCCGACATGATGACGGCGTAGGTGATGACGAGGATGCAGGTCGAGACCCACATCGGGTTGAGCCCGAAATAGACCTGAGATGCCGCGTGCGCGGTCATGATGAGCTATGCCCCCGTTCCGTTCTTCACGAGGAAACTCAAGTAAGGCGGCAATCAAGTCAATACGGCTTCAGTATCGGCGAGATCGGCAACAGGGTGAGCAACAGAAACAGCGGCACTAGGACGCAGACTGCCCACAGGAAATAGCCGAAGAAACTCGGCATGCGCACGCCCTGTTCGGTAGCGATGGCCTGGACCATCAGATTGGGCGCATTGCCGATGTAGGTCAGCGCGCCCATGTAAACCGCGCCCATGGAGATCGCCGCCAGCGTACCGGACAGCGGACCCATCAGTTCCTTGGCGTCGCCGCCGGCGAGTTCGAAGAACACCAGGTAGGTCGGCGCGTTGTCGAGGAAGCCCGACAGCGCGCCGGTCAGCCAGAAATAGGCCGCCTCATGCGGCAAACCATCCTTGGCTGTGACGGCCTGCAGCAGAAAGGCAAAGCTTCCGTCGGGTCCGGCGTTCAGCATCGCCATCACCGGGATGATGGCGACGAAAATCCCCGCAAACAAAATGGCGACTTCGTGGATCGGCTCGAAGGTGAAGCCGTTGGCGGCGCGGTGTTCGTCCTTGGTCAGCCATAGAGACGCCAGCGCGACGACGACGAGGGCGGCGTCCCGCAACGCATTCTGCAATTCGACGGTGGTGCCGTAGATGTCGAAGGCGATGCCGGGCTTCCAACTCGCCGACAATAATATCGCGGCAATGATGATGCCGATCAGCAGCAGGTTGATCTTGCCGCGCACTCTTATTGGTGCGGGCGACGCGTTCGGCGCGATGACTTTGTCATTGCGGGCCATCCAGCGATCCAGCACGAAGAAAATTCCGAGCAGCAGCACGGCCAGGATGGCTGTTTGCAGCCAGAGATGTTGCGCGGTCCAGAAGAAATCGATGCCGCGCAGAAAGCCGACGAACAGCGGCGGATCGCCGAGCGGCGACAGCGCGCCGCCAATATTGGCGACCAGGAAGATGAAGAAGATCACGACATGGGCGTTGCGCGCCCGCGAGGCATTGGCGCGGATCAAAGGCCGGATCAGGATCATCGCCGCACCTGTGGTGCCGACGATGCTGGCGATGGCGGTGCCGAAAGCGAGGATGCCGGTGTTGGTCGAAGGCGTGCCGCGAATGGCACCGGTGACCAGAACGCCGCCGGCGACGACGTAAAGCGAAAACAGCAGGACGATGAAGCTGAGATATTCGGCGAACAGCGCGTGGGCGAAGGCGGCCATGGCCGCCGGCGCGCCGAATATCAGCCCGAGTGGCATCAGCGTCAGCACTGCCCATCCGAAGGCAATCTTGCCGTAGTGACGATGCCAGATTTTCGGAAACAGCAGGGGGCCGGTGGCTATCGACAAGAGAATGCCGGCGAAGGGCAAGGCCCAATACCAGCCCATCGCGGCGCCGGGCAGGATGGGCACCGCGTGCGCCGCTTGCGGCGTCAGCACGCAAAGCGCGGCCCCCAGGGCAACGGTCAGTTTTCTTGTGCCGCTCAATTGCTTACCCGCGCTGCGATGTGGTGATATCGAACCAATCGATCAAAACAGGCAAGGGGGATACGATGGCCGGACAAGTACGCTTCCTCAATCCGAAGACGCTGGCGAAGCCGCCGGGCTACACCTATGTGGTCGAGAGCACGGGGCCGTCGCGTACCATCTATATCGCGGGCCAGCTCGGGCTCGATCTGGAGAACAAGCTTGTGGGCGGGCCGGGCGACTTCCGCGCGCAATGCGCCAAGGCGTTCGAGAACCTCGGCTTTGCGCTGATCGCGGCGGGGGCCAGCTTCAAGGACGTGGTCAAAATCAACAATTATCTGACGCCGGACATGGCGCACATCGCGATCTTCCGCGAGGTGCGCGACCAGTTCCTCAACACCAAGGCGCCGCCGGCCTCGACCACCGTGGCGATTTCGGCATTGGCTCGGCCCGGTGCATTGTTCGAGATCGAGGCCATTGCCGTGCTGCCGGCAAAGTCGGCCGCGAAAGCGGAATCCGCCAAGAAGAAATCCAAGAAAGATTCCAAGAAAAAATCCAAGAAGAAAAAGCGCTAAGCATGCGGATTACTGAAATCCGCGACATCGTCGTTCCGATTTCGTCGTCGATCGCCAACGCCTATATCGATTTTTCGACCATGACGGCGAGCGTGGTCGCGATTTTCACCGATGCCGTTCATGACCGAAGGCCAGTTGTCGGGTTCGGCTTCAACTCCAACGGCCGTTACGCGCCCCAGGGTCTGCTGCGCGAACGTTTCATTCCGAGGCTGAAGGCGGCCAAACCGGAAGACATCGTCGATGCGCGCGGCATCATCGATCCCGCCAAGGCGTGGGCGGCGATGATGAAAAACGAAAAGCCGGGCGGTCACGGCGAGCGCTCGGTCGCCGTCGGCGTGCTCGACATGGCGTTATGGGACGCGGTGTCGAAGGCCGAAGGCGTGCCGCTGTGGCGGCTCTTGGCCGACCGTTACAACAACGGCGTCGCCGACAAGACCGCCTGGGTCTACGCCGCCGGCGGTTACTACTATCCCGACAAGGACATTCCGGCGCTGCAGGACGAGATGAAGCATTATCTCGATCTCGGCTACTCGACCGTGAAGATGAAAATCGGTGGCGTGCCGCTCGCCGACGATCTCAAGCGCATCGAAGCCGCGCTGAAAGTTGTCGGCGGCAAAGGCGAGAGCCTCTGCGTCGACGTCAACGGCCGCTACGATCTCGACGAGGCCATCGCCTGCGGCGACGCCATCGCGCCGTATAACTTGCGCTGGTACGAGGAGCCGCTCGACCCGCTCGACTATTTGCTGCACGCCGCTTTGGCGACGCGCTACCGGCCGCCGCTCGCGACCGGCGAGAACCTGTTCTCGATGCAGGATGCGCGTAACCTGATCCGGCACGGCGGACTGCGCGCCGATCGCGACTGGCTGCAATTCGATCCGGCGCTGTCTTATGGACTGGTGGAGTATCTGCGCACGCTCGACATGCTGGCCAGCCACGGCTGGTCGCGGCGGCGCTGCGTGCCGCATGGCGGCCATCAGTTCGCGCTGAATATCGCGGTGGGCCTGGGGCTGGGCGGCAACGAGTCGTATCCGCAGGTGTTTGCGCCGTTCGGCGGCTTTGCCGACAACACCGCGGTCAAGGACAGCCGCATCGCGATGCCGGACATTCCGGGCATCGGCTTTGAGGCGAAGAACGCGCTCTATGCGGTGATGAAGCCGATGATGGAAGCCGCGTAAACGCCGTCAACGATCTGTCGAGAATGTAAACCAGATCGCGACGCCCGCGAGCAGCACTGCCAGTCCACGCCGCACCGGCCGGCGTCGCGCCTCGCTGGTGGCGAAATGCTGCAACCGGTTTGCCAGCATGACAATGGTGAAATGCACCGCGGTGGCAATCGCGACGAAGATGGCGGACAGCAACAAAGTTTGCGCCACCACCGAGCCTTCCGGCCGCACGAAACTCGGCACCACGGCGATGAAGAACACAGCGGCCTTGGGATTGAGCAGATTGGTGATGAGGCCGCGCCGGAAGGCGAGGCGGGCCTGACCGCGTTCATCGTCCGGCGTAACCTCGGGAGCGGTTTCCGCTTCCGATGACCACGCTTCCCAAGCGAGCCAAGCCATATAAGCGACGCCGGCCCAGCGCAGGATTTCATAAAGCACCGGAGACGCGTCGATCACTGCCGCAAGGCCCAGTGCGGCGGCGACGCCATAGACTGCGTGACCAATGGCGACGCCGGTGACCGCAGCGACACCGGCACGCCAGCCGCGCGCGAGCGATAGCACGGCCAGATAGCCCATGTTCGGGCCGGGGGTGATTTCGATCAGCAGCGCGGTGAGCGCGAAAGCCCCGAGGGAACCATCGAAAGCGTCGCTCATAACAAGACCTCAGTGCGCCTCGTCCCAATTGTCGGCGGCGCGGGCATCGACCTGCAATGGCACGTGCAATGCCACCGCCGGATGCGGCGCGGATTCCATCACGTTTTTGACGATGGCGACGGTGTCTTTCACTTCTGCATCCGGCACTTCGAAGATCAGTTCGTCGTGCACCTGCAACAGCATCTGCGCGTTCAGCTTCGCTGCGTTGAGTTCCGGCTCCATGCGGATCATGGCGCGGCGGATGATGTCGGCGGCCGAACCCTGCAGGCGCGCGTTGATCGCGGCCCGCTCGTTGAAGGCCCGGATCGAAGCATTGCTCGCCTTGATGTCCGGGTAGTGACACTTGCGGCCGAACAGCGTGAGCACATAGCCGTTGGAGCGGCAGAAATCGCGCGTCTCGTCCATGTAGTCGCGAATTCCGGGGAAACGTTCGAAATATTTATTGATGTAGGCGCCGGCTTCTTCGCGCTCGATGCTCAGTTGATTGGCGAGGCCGAAGGCCGAAATGCCGTAGATGATGCCGAAGTTGATGGCCTTGGCGCGGCGGCGGATTTCGCTCGGCATATCCTTGACCGGAACGCCGAACATTTCCGACGCCGTCATTGCGTGAATGTCGACGCCGTCCTTGAAGGCTTGCCGTAAAGTCGGCACGTCGGCGACTTCGGACAGCAGCCGTAATTCGATTTGCGAGTAGTCGGCCGACACCAGCTTCATACCGGGCGAGGCGACGAAGGCTTTGCGGATCTTGCGGCCTTCCTCGGTGCGGATCGGGATGTTCTGCAAATTCGGCTCGGACGACGACAGCCGCCCGGTCGAGGTCGCTGCCAGCGCGTAACTGGTGTGCACGCGATGCGTCGTCGGGTTGACGTAATTCGGCAGCGCTTCGGTATAGGTCGAGCGCAGCTTCGATACTTGGCGCCAGTCCAGAATCTTGCGCGGCAGTTGGTGGCCTTGCTCAGCCAGTTCTTCGAGTTCGCGCGCGCCGGTCGACCATTGGCCGGTCTTGGTCTTGGTGCCGCCGGGAAGCGCCATCTTGCCGAACAAAATGTCGCCGAGTTGCTTCGGTGAGCCGGGGTTGAGGGGTTCGCCGGCAAGCGTCTTTATCTCTTCTTCCAGCCCGGCCTGCTTCTGCGCGAATTCGCCGGAGAGGCGCGACAGCACTTGCCGGTCGATCGAAATGCCGCGCCGCTCCATGCGCGCCAGCACCGCCGGCATCGCGCGCTCCAGCGATTCGTAGACCGAGGCGACACGCTCGCCCGCCATGCGGCCCTTGAGCGCCGACCACAGCCGCAGCGTCACGTCGGCGTCCTCGGCGGCGTATTCGCTAGCCTTCTCGATCGACACGCAATCGAACGTCACCTGCGATTTGCCGGAGCCTGCAACGTGCTGGAAATGGATGGTGTCGTGGTTGAGCCAGCGCTTGGCGAGATCGTCCATGCCGTGGCCGCCTTTGCCGGCGTCCAGCACATACGAGATCAACATGGTGTCGTCGTAACCCTCAATCTGGATGCCGCGCTGCGCGAACACCAGCCAGTCGTATTTCATGTTCTGCGCGACCTTGAGGATGCTTTTGTCCTCGAGCAGCGGCTTGATCAGTGTTAGCGCCTGCGATTCCGGAATCTGGTCGGCGCACAATTTGGATTCCGGTGCGAACAGGTCGCCGCCGTTTTGCGAGCCGCCTTCGCGATGGCCTATCGGCACGTAGCAGGCCTCGTCCGGCGCGACCGCGAGCGAGAAGCCGCAGAGGTGCGCCTGCATCGCGTCGAGACTGGTGGTCTCGGTGTCGACCGCGACCACGCCGAGGTCGTAGGCCCGCGCGATCCAGGCTTTAAGGCGGGGAATCGTGCGAACGGTTTCGTATTTCGAGCGGTCGATCTTGGTGTTGCGTGCCTTCTCGGCGCGCACGGCCGCGAGCGAGATCGGGGAGAGAGCGGCGTCGGAGGCTGCGCCTTCGCGGGCAACAGGCGCAGACGCGGCGCCAAACAGGTCGCCACCAGCAGCGGGCGCCAAAGCGGTCGGGGCAGCCTTTGCGGGCGTGGCCGAAGTTGAAGTGAGCTTGCCGTCAGCCTCGACCGCCGAGGCATCGATGCCGCTCTTCTCAGCGACGCGGCGGGTGATGGTGGAAAATTCCATCGCCTTCAGGAACGCGATCAGATTTTTGTAGTCCGGCTCGTGCACCGCAAGTTGATCGACGTCAACGTCCAGCGGCACGTTCTTGTCGAGCGTCACAAGGCGCTTCGACACGCGCGCCAGTTCGGCGTTGTCGATCAGCGTCTGGCGGCGCTTGTCCTGCTTGATTTCGCCGGCGCGCTTGAGCAGCGTTTCAAGATCGCCGTATTCGCCGATCAACTGCGCCGCCGTCTTGACGCCGATGCCCGGCACGCCCGGCACATTGTCGGAAGAATCGCCGATCAGCGCCTGCACCTCGATCACCTTGTCGGGGCGGACGCCGAACTTCTCATTCACCTCGGCGGCGCCGATGCGCTTGTCCTTCATGGTGTCGTACATGGTGACGCCATTGCCGACGAGCTGCATCAGATCCTTGTCGGATGAAACAATCGTCGTCGTCGCCTTGGCTTCGCAGGCCAGCCGCGCGTAGGTCGCGATCAGGTCGTCGGCTTCGAAACCGGCCTGCTCCAAGCAGGGAATTTCAAAGGCACGGACAGCGTCACGGATCAGCGGAAATTGCGGCCGCAGGTCTTCCGGCAAATCGGGCCGGTGCGCCTTGTATTGAGGATACATTTCCGTGCGAAAGGTCTTTTCCGATTTGTCGAAAATCACCGCGAGATGGGTCGGCTTGTCGTCCTTCATCTCGGCGAGCAGCTTCCACAACATGTTGCAGAAGCCGAGCACGGCATTGACCTGCAACCCGTCCGACTTGCGGGTCAGCGGCGGCAGCGCGTGATAGGCGCGGAAGATGTAGCCCGAGCCGTCCACCAGGAAGAGGTGATCGCCCTTTTTGAGCGGGCGCGCGGCCAGGTTCGATACGGCGGGGGGCTTTGCGGGCGCGGCTTTGGATTTTGGGGATGCTGGCATGGCCCGAATGTGGGCTGTCACGGCGATTGAATCAATGCATGTTAACCCGCCTGTGGACGCAGGATTAGCCCGCTGTTTACGGGTTTTGTGACTTAGTGGGCGTCTCGCGACTCGGAACCGGCTCTGCTATGCAGGCGCTCTGAATTGCGCCCAAATCTGCGCCATCGGCGCAACCAATACGGAAGTGAAATATGCGCGTGACCATGATCGGTACCGGCTATGTCGGCCTCGTTTCCGGGGCTTGCTTTGCCGACTTCGGGCACGAGGTGACCTGCGTCGACAAGGACAAAGGCAAGATCGACGCGCTCGAGCGCGGCGAAATGCCGATCTACGAGCCGGGCTTGAGCGAACTGGTCGCCAACAATGTGCGCGCCGGCCGGCTGAAATTCACCACCGATCTGCCCGCCGCGGTCAAAGGCGCCGACTCGGTATTCATCGCGGTCGGCACGCCGTCGCGCCGCGGCGATGGCCACGCCGATCTTAGTTACGTCTATGCCGCCACCCGCGAGATCGCTGCTGCGCTCGACGGCTTCACGGTGGTGATCACCAAGTCGACCGTGCCGGTCGGAACCGGCGATGAGGTCGAACGCATCATTCGCGAGACACATTCCAACGCGCAGTGCGCCGTGGTGTCCAATCCGGAATTCCTGCGTGAAGGTGCCGCCATCCGCGACTTCAAACATCCCGACCGCATCGTGGTCGGCACCGACGATGAGCGCGCCCGCGAGGTAATGACGGAAATCTACCGGCCGCTGTATCTCAACCGTTCGCCGATTATGTTCACCGGACGACGCACTGCGGAGTTGATCAAATACGCCGCCAACGCGTTCCTGGCGACCAAGATCACCTTCATCAACGAGATCGCCGATCTGGCGGAGAAAGTCGGCGCCGACGTGCAGGAGATCGCGCGCGGCATAGGGCTCGACAACCGCATTGGCTCGAAGTTTTTGCATGCAGGGCCGGGCTATGGCGGTTCGTGCTTTCCCAAGGATACGTTGGCGCTGATCAAGACCGGCCAGGACCACGATGCGCCGCTGCGCATCGTTGAGGCGGTCGCGGCGGTCAACGATGCGCGCAAGCGCGCGATGGCGCGCAAGGTCTCGGCCGCGCTCGGCGGCGACATTCGCGGCCAGACCGTCGCGCTGCTCGGGCTGACGTTCAAACCGAACACCGATGACATGCGCGATTCGCCGTCGCTGCCGCTGGTCACCGCGCTGCAGGACATGGGCGCCAATGTGCGCGCCTTCGATCCCGTCGGCATGGAGCAGGCCAAGCCGATGATGACCAGCGTCACGTTCTGCGACGACGCTTATTCATGCGCCGAGGGGGCTTCCGCGTTGGTGATTGTGACTGAGTGGGAGCAGTTCCGCGCGCTCGATTTCAAGCGGCTGAAAACCGTCATGGCAAAGCCGGTGCTGGTCGACCTGCGCAACATTTATTCTCCCGAAGAAATAGTCCGTCACGGCTTTACCTATGAGAGCATCGGCCGTGCGCGGGTCGACGCGCCGGAAAATCTCACGCGCCGGGCGTCTGACAGGAAGTAGCTGGCACCCTTTCCTTCCCTCACCCCTTGTGGGAGAGGGTGCCGAGCCGCGATTGCGGCGAGGCGGGTGAGGGGTTGGTTTCGCCGAATTCATGCGCAGCTTCGACACATCTCTCCCCATCGACGATACGCTTGGCCGTCTGACCGAAGCGCTGCTGGCGAACAACGCCGCCGTGCTGGTGGCGCCGCCCGGCGCCGGCAAGACCACGCGCGTGCCGCTGGTGCTGATGGATGAGCCTTGGGCGGTCGGCAAAAAGATTCTTGTGCTGGAGCCGCGACGGCTGGCGGCACGCGCCGCCGCCGCGCGCATGGCGTCGACCATCGGCGAGCAAGTCGGCGACACGGTCGGCCTGCGCGTGCGCTTCGGCTCCAAGGTGTCGAAGCGCACCCGCATCGAAGTCATCACCGAGGGCGTGTTTACGCGGTTGGTTCTCGACGATCCGTCGCTCGACGGCATTGCCGCTGTGCTTTTCGACGAATTTCACGAGCGTTCGCTCGACGCCGATCTGGGCCTAGCGCTGGCGCGTGACGTGCAATTGGCGCTGCGTGAGGATCTCAAGATTTTGGTGATGTCGGCGACGCTCGATGGCGCGCGCGTTGCGGCGCTCCTTGGCAATTGCCCAGTCTTGGAGAGCAAAGGCCGCGCCTTTGCGGTGGAGACGCGCTATCTCGGCCGTGATCCGCGCGAGCGCATCGAGCGCCCAATGGCCGATGCGGTGCTGCGCGCATTGCGTGCGGACACCGGCTCGATGCTGGTGTTCCTGCCCGGCGCCGCCGAAATCCGCCGCGCCGAGACAATGCTCAAGGAGCGTGTTGCCGATGCGAACGTCGATATCGTCACGCTGTTCGGCGCGCTCGACTCGCGCGATCAGGACCGCGCCATCTCGCCGGCGCCCAAAGGCCGCCGCAAGGTGGTGCTGGCGACCTCGATCGCGGAAACTTCGTTGACCATCGAAGGCGTGCGAGTCGTGATCGACAGCGGCCTGTCGCGTGTGCCGCGCTACGAGCCGGATGTCGGCCTGACGCGACTGGAGACGGTACGGGTGTCGCGAGCCGCCGCCGACCAGCGCCGCGGCCGTGCCGGGCGCACCGAGCCTGGCGTCTGCTACCGGTTGTGGGACGAGCCGCAGACCGGGTCGCTGGAGGCCTATACGCGGCCGGAAATCTTGTCGGCCGATCTGTCGTCCTTCGTGCTCGATCTAGCGCAGTGGGGCGCGGCCGATCCGGGCAAGCTCGCGTTTCTCGATCCGCCGCCGGGGCCGGCGCTCAGCGAGGCGAAGGCGTTGCTCGCCCAGCTGGGCGCGATCGACGTGCAAGGCCGCATCACTGAGGAGGGCCGCAAGTTGCGCGCGCTGCCCTTGCCGCCGCGGCTGGCGCGCATGGTGGTGGATGCCAATGCGGAGGGCGCGGGTGAGTTGGCCGCATCGATAGCCGCCGTGCTGACCGAGCGCGGCTTGGGCAGCGACGATGTCGACTTACGTCATCGTCTCGATCAATTCCGCCGCGACCGTTCGCGACGCGCGGAAGATGCGCGGGGAATGGTGAAGCGGTGGGTCGACACATTGGATGCCGGGCGTAAGGACAACGACGCGTCGCCGGGCGCGCTGCTCGCATTGGCCTATCCCGACCGCGTCGCCAAGAACCGCGGCGGCGGGGGCGGCGCGTTCCTGCTCGCCAGCGGACGCGGCGGCAATGTCGATCCGGCCTCGGCGCTGGCGCGTGAGCCATTTCTGGTTGTCGCCGAAGTGACCGGAGCGGCGGCGTCGAGCCGCATCGTGCTGGCGGCGCCGATCACGCTTCCCGAAATCGAATCGCGTTTCGCCGATAAAATTGAAGATCGCGACGCGGTGACGTTCGACGCCGCGTCGGCATCGTTGCGGGCGCGGCGCAGCCGCCGTCTCGGCGTGCTGGTGCTGACCGAACAGATCAAGCAAGTCACGCCCGCCGCCGAAACCGCCAAGGTGCTGGAGCAAGGCATCGTGTCGCTCGGACTCGACAAACTGCCTTGGAGCAAGGCCGCGCTGCAATTCCGAAACCGCGTGGAGTTTCTGCGCCGCGCAGAAGGTGAAGAGTGGCCGGACCTTTCCAACAACGGCCTCGCGCGCACCACAGCCGAATGGCTCGAGCCGCTGCTGCTCGACAAGACTGCGCGCAGCGATATCGGTGCCGGCGAACTATCCGACAACATCACCGCCCTGGTGCCGTGGAATCTGCGCCGCCGTCTCGACGCCGAATCCCCGACGCATTTCACAGCGCCGACCGGCACGTCGGTTCCGATCGACTACGAAGCGGAGCAGGGCCCGACCATTTCCATCCGCGTGCAAGAAATGTTCGGCCTCGCCAAGCATCCGGCGATTGCCGCCGGCCGGGTGCCACTGGTGATCGAACTGCTGTCGCCGGGACATAAGCCGGTTCAGATCACGCGCGATCTGCCCGGCTTCTGGCGCGGCAGTTATGCCGACGTCCGAACCGAGTTGCGCGGCCGTTATCCGCGTCACCCCTGGCCCGACGATCCGACGACCGCCCCGCCGACGCGGCGGGCGAAGCCGCGCGGCACATAGTTTTAATTGCGCCGCCGCGCTTAACCCTTCGCATACCATCCGAAAAAACGCACCGCGAATTGGATGCCCGTATTAATCCGGTCTTGGCTTTGCCCATGACAATGTCCCGCCTTCTCGGGGTCTGTCATGCGTCAGTTCATTGTCCTTGCCATCGCGTTGCTGGTGATCGGTGGCTTTGCCGCGCGTTACCTGGACCACGCCGCCTTGCAGCCGCCGGCCCGCGCCGTGGCGGTGCAGGCTGCCCCGCAACAGTCCACCTCCAGCCGCAGCCTCACGCTCGAGACCGGCCACAACGGACACTTCCCGGTCGAGGCGCGGATCGAAGGCCGCCGCATCGATTTCATCGTCGACACCGGCGCCTCGCTGGTGATCCTGCGCGAATCGGATGCCGCGCAAATCGGCATCAGTCCGATGCGCAGCGACTACACCGCGACGGTGTCCACCGCCAACGGCAAGATCAAGGCGGCGCGCGCCACGCTCGACCGCGTCGAACTCGGTGGTATCGCCGTTTACAATGTGCAGGCGTTGGTGTTGCCCGACGAGGCGCTGTGGAAGAACCTGCTCGGCATGTCGTTTCTGTCGCGGCTCAAGCGCTATGAAGTCGCCAATGGCCGCATGGTGCTTGAGCAATAAGCGGCCACATTCGTTTCGTTTATGACGGACCGCTTGCGCCTTTCGGGCGTTAGGCTATGCAGTTTCAACCCGTCTGTTTCCGAGGCCCTGATGTTTCCCAAGCCGAAATCCGCGCTGACCCCCAATACCTACGAATATGAATCCTCTCCGCTGGTGAAGCCGACCGGCTTTCGCGAATACGACGCGCGCTGGCTCTTGGAAAAAGAAATCAACCTGATGGGCCTGCAGGCGCTCGGCATGGGGCTCGGCACGCTGATCAAGGAAATGGGCGTCAAGCAGGAAATTGTCACCGGCCACGATTTCCGCAGCTATTCGGCTTCCGTGAAGATGGCGCTGGTGTCCGGCCTGCTGGCCGCCGGCTGCAAGGTGCACGACATCGGGCTGTGTATCACACCGATGGCCTATTTCGCGCAGTTCGACCTCGACGTGCCGTGTGTCGCGATGGTGACGGCCTCGCACAACGACAACGGCTGGACCGGCGTCAAGATGGGCGCTAACCGCCCGCTCACCTTCGGGCCGGTTGAGATGAAGCGGCTCAAGGAAATCGTGCTCGGTTCCAATTTCGATCTCAAGGGTGGCGGCAGTTACGTCTTCGTCGAGAACTTTCCGGCGCGCTATCTCGCCGATCTGACCGCCAAGCGGCCGAAGCTTAAACGCAAGCTCAGGGTGGTTGCGGCCTGCGGCAACGGCACCGCCGGCGCCTTCGCGCCCAAGGTGCTGGAAGCGATCGGCTGCGAGGTCGTGCCGCTCGACTGCGAACTCGACTACACGTTTCCGCGCTACAATCCAAACACCGAAGACATGAAAATGCTGCACGCCATGCGGGACGCCGTCCTGATGAACAAGGCCGACGTCGCGCTCGGTTTCGACGGCGACGGCGACCGCTGCGGCGTGGTCGACAACGAGGGCGAGGAAATTTTTGCTGACAAGGTTGGCGTCATGCTGGCGCGCGACATGTCGAGCCTGCACAAGAACGCCACCTTCGTCGTCGACGTGAAATCGACCGGCCTGTTTCTCACCGATCCGGTGCTCAAGGCCAACGGCGTCAAGGTCGACTACTGGAAGACCGGCCACTCCTACATCAAGCGGCGCGTCAACGAGCTCGGCGCGGTGGCGGGGTTCGAGAAATCCGGGCATTTCTTCTTCAACAAGCCGTTCGGCCGCGGCTACGACGACGGCATGATCTTCGGCCTCGCGGTTTGCGACATGCTCGACCGCAATCCGGGAAAATCGATGGCCGATCTGCGCAAGGCGCTGCCCAAGACCTGGGGCTCGCCGACCATGGCGCCGCATTGTGACGACGAGGTGAAGTACGGCATCGTCGATCAGGTGGTGAAATACTTCGAGGACCTGAAGGCCAAGGGCGAGAAGTTCGACGGCCAGCCGATCCGCGACCTCGTCACGGTCAACGGCGTGCGCGTCACCGTCGAGGATGGCACCTGGGGCCTGGTGCGGGCGTCGTCGAACAAGCCGGAGCTGGTCGTCGTGGTCGAAAGCCCGGCCTCCGAAGCGCGCATGCGCGAGATGTTCAAGTCGGTCGACGCCGTGCTACGCACGCATCCGGAAGTCGGCGCGTATAATCAGACGATTTGATTGAAGGCTGGATACCCCGCCTTCGCGGGGTATGACAGACTAAGCCATGCGCATCGCCATTCTCGGCGCGGGTCCCGCCGGCCTCTATCTCTCCTATCTCATCAAGCGCCGCCGGCCGGATGCCGACGTGATGCTGATCGAGCAAAATCCGGCTGGCGCCACGTTCGGCTTCGGCGTGGTGTTCTCCGACCGTGCGCTGGAATTCCTGCGCGACGACGATCCGGAGACATACGCTGCGATCGCGTCGCAGATGGAATCCTGGAACGACATGACGCTCGTGCACCGCAACGAGCGCGTCGTCATCGATGGCATCGGCTTTGCGGCGATCGGCCGGCTGAAGCTACTGCAATTGCTTCAAGAGCGCGTGCGCTCGGCCGGCATCGAGCCGGAGTTCGGCCGCGTTGTGAAGTCGC
This sequence comes from Hyphomicrobiales bacterium, assembly GCA_031389105.1. Classification (GTDB taxonomy): domain Bacteria; phylum Pseudomonadota; class Alphaproteobacteria; order Rhizobiales; family Xanthobacteraceae; genus Pseudolabrys. The sequence continues at coordinate 10,769 of JANMSH010000218.1, read as the reverse complement.
TGGATGAAATTGGCCTTGCCGATCTGGTGGTCGGTGCCGACGGCGTCAATTCGTTGGTCAGGCATACGTTCGCCGAGGAATTCGGCGCCAGCATCGGCTATCTCGCCAACCGTTTTGCCTGGTTTGGCACCAGCAAGGTGTTCGACACGCTGACGCAGACGTTCCGCCACACGCCGATCGGCAACTTCAACGCCCATCATTACCGCTACGCGCCGGGCCGCAGCACCTTCATCGTCGAGGCCGACGCCGCGACCTTTGTCGGCGCCGGCTTAGAGCGCATGGACGACGCGGATTCCCGCGCGCTATGCCAGAAAGTCTTCACCGACGCGCTCGATGGTCGCCCGCTGATCTCGAACAACTCGGTGTGGCGGCGGTTTCCGCAGGTGTCGAATGCGCGCTGGCATCACGGCAAGCATGTTCTTATTGGTGATGCTCTCCGTACGGCGCATTTCTCCATCGGCTCGGGCACGCGTCTGGCGATGGAAGACGCCATCGCGCTTGACCGCGCCTTGGCCGAACATGGCGACGATATCGCCAAAGCGTTGCCGGCGTTTGAAGCGGCGCGCCGGCCCATCGTGGAAAAGATCGTTACCGGCGCCAATGCCAGCGCGGCATGGTATGAAAATTTCAGCGAGCACATGTCGCAGTCGCCGGCCGAATTCGCTATGAGTTACATCGTGCGCTCGGGCCGTATCGGTATCGAGCGGTTGCGCAAGTTGTCGCCGAGCTTCGTCGAGCGTTACGAGCGTGAAAAAACCTAGCCGTTGCGCTTTTGCGCGCGCAGCGTCGGCAATCCAATGCCGGTGGAGTCAAAGCCGCCGTCCACTGCAATCACCTGGCCGGTGATGTAGCTGGCGCGGTCGCTGCACAGAAAGAAGATCGCCTCGGCCAATTCGCTCTCCAGCCCATAGCGGTTGAGCGGCATGTGGTCGTGATAATCGGCGCGGATCTCGGGCGTGTGTACGGCCTTCGCCATCGCGGTATCGACCGGGCCGGGCGCCACGGCATTGACGCGGATGCCGAGCGAAGCCAGTTCGACCGCCTGCTGCTTGGTCAAATGCGCGAGGCCGGCTTTGCTGGTGCCGTAAGCGGTGCGCAACGTCGAGGCCCGCAACCCCGAAATCGATGTGATGTTGACAATCGCGCCGCCGCCGCTGTCGCGCATCACCGGCGCGGCGGCCTGCGTGCACAAAAATGGGCCGGTCAGGTTGACCGCCAGCACGCGCGACCAGTCCTCGTAAGTGACATCGAGAATCGGCTTGAAGATTGCAATGCCGGCATTGTTGACCAGGGCATCGAGCCGGCCGAAACGTGTCGCCACGGTTTCAAAGGCGCGCGCTACGCCCGCTGGATCGGCGACATCGCATTCAATGGCAATCGTGGTGTCGGGTTTTGCGAGGCTTGCGAATGTGCGTTGCAGATTGTCGCCGTCGATATCGAGCAGCGCGACACCCCAGCCGTCGGCGAGGAAGCGTTTGGCGGTGGCCAGACCGATGCCGCGCGCGGCGCCGGTCACCAGCGCGACTTTAAGCGCTGTGTTGGGCATGTTGACTGGCTCCGGTTCTGTCCGGGTCAGAGCATACCCGAAATCGCTGCGCACGCGAGCGGTCCCGCGGCGAAGTAAGCGTTCGGGCATTTCCAGGTATCGGGTGTCGCCCGACGAGCGTCCGGCCCAGGTTCAATCCCGAAAGCAGGACGGAGACATACGTGACCGATAAAACAAGTTTGGACGGAAAAGTCGCCATCATCACGGGTGCCAGTTCCGGAATCGGGCGCGCAATCGCCGTTCTGTTCGCGGCACAAGGCGCGAGGCTAATCGTGGCGGCACGGCGTCGTGAATTGCTCGATGGCCTAGTCGATGAAATTGAAGTCGCGGGCGGCGCCGCATGCGCGCTGGTCGGCGATGTTGCCGATGAGTCTTATGCGCAGGCCCTCGTCGCAGAAGCGAAATCTCGATACGGCGGGCTCGACATTGCCGTCAATAATGCAGGCATGCTTGGGCCTATGGGTCCGACGCCGGAAGTGGCTCGCTGCGCCTGGGATGAGACGATAGCCGTGAATCTTACCGGCGGATTTCTCGCGTCTAAGTACCAAATTCCAGCGATGATCGACCGCGGGGCGGGCTCGATGATTTTCGTCAGTTCGTTCGTGGGATACACTGCGGGCATGCCGGAAGTTGCCGCCTATGCAGCCAGCAAGGCCGGCCTGATCGGCTTGATGAAGTCGCTTGCGGTCGAGTATGGCCCGAAAGGAATCCGCGCCAATGCGTTGCTGCCTGGCGGGACGCAAACGGCGATGGCCGATGAGATGATCAATACCGAGGAGATGAAGGCATTCGTCCGTAACATGCATGCCTTGAAGCGAACGGCAGAGCCGGACGAGCAGGCCCAGGCGGCGCTGTTTCTGGCATCCGACGCGGCTAGCTTCGTCACTGGAACCGCGATGCTGGTCGACGGCGGCGTATCGATCAATAGAACCTGAGCGTCGTGGCGCGGCCGTTAATCCTTCTCTTCCGCGAAGGTGTCGCGGAACGGATGCGCCGGATAGACGCCGAGGATCGTTAGTTCCTTGGAGAAGAACGCGAGTTCCTCGAGCGCAAACACCAATGCGCTGTCGTCGGGATGGCCCTCGACGTCGGCATAGAATTGCGTGGCAAAGAAATTACCGCCGACCATGTAGCTCTCGAGCTTGGTCATGTTGACGCCGTTGGTGGCGAAGCCGCCGAGCGCCTTGTACAGCGCAGCCGGCAAATTGCGCACGCGGAACACGAACGTCGTGACGATCTTGCCTTTGCCGGGCTTTGCCCATTTCTTTTCGCGCGACAGCACGACGAAGCGCGTCGTCGAATGCGACTCGTCCTCGACATTCTCCTTCAGAATGTCGAGCCCGTAAATCTGCGCGGCCAGCCGCGACGCGATCGCCGCGCGAGTGATGTCCTTGGCCTCGGATACTTCACGCGCCGAGCCCGCGGTGTCGGCGCCGACAATCGGTTTGAGTTTGAGTTCGCGGATCATGCCGCGGCATTGACCGAGCGCCATTACATGGCTCTCGACCGTCTTGATCGTCGACAGGCTGGCGCCCTTCGGCGCTATCAACTGATTGCGGATCGGCAGAAACCATTCGGCGATGATGTGCAGGCCCGAGGTCGGCATCAGATGATGGATATCGGCGACGCGGCCGGCGATCGAATTCTCGATCGGGATCATGCCGAGATCGACATCGCCGGACGCCAGCGCCGTGAAGCAATCCTCGAAGGTCGGGCAGGGCACCGGCTCGTAATCCGGATAGGCTTCGCGGCAGGCGAGATCGGAATTAGCCCCCAGTTCGCCCTGGAAAATGATCTTCTTCGCCATGACCTATCCCCGCACTGCTATTTGACGCGATCCTTGCGCCGGTCCCGTCCTTCAAGTCAACCTGCGAGCATCATGCGCGCCTTGTCCAATTCTTCCGGCGTATCGACGCCGAGAGGCACGCTTTTCACGATCACCGCGTCGATACGCATGCCGGCATCGAGCGCGCGCAATTGCTCGAGCCGCTCGCGTTGTTCGTTGGCGGAAGGCGGCAGCTTGACGAAGCGCGCCAGCGCCGCGCGCCGGTAGGCGTATAGCCCGATGTGATGAAAATGCGGCCCGGGGCCGGTGGCGTCGGCGCGAGTGAAGGTGGTGGCGTGAAAGCGGCCGGCCGCGATCATCGCGCCCGATGCCTTGACCACATTCGGATTGGTGCGCTCGGCGGGGTCGGTGATGACGGCGGCCAGCGTCGCGATATCGACGGCGGGGTCGGCGAGGGGGCCGAGCGCGGCGCGGATGTCGGCGGGGTCGATGGTCGGCAGATCGCCCTGCACATTGACGACGAGGTCAATGCGGTGCTTGGGGTCGAGGGCTTCGAGGGCCTCGTAGATGCGGTCGGAGCCGGAAACATGATCGCCGGTCATGAACGCGCGGCCGCCGGACTTTTCCACCGCCGCCTTGATCGCTTCGGAATCGGTCGCCACCACAGCCTCGCCGATGTGGGCTGCTTGCGCGCGCCGCAGCACGTGAACGATCATCGGCAAGCCATTGATATCGGCCAGCGGTTTGCCGGGCAGGCGGGTCGAGGCCATGCGGGCCGGGATGAGGATGATGGTGTTTGGCATTGGGTCGGGCGGCGGTTTAAACCCGCTGGACAAGACGAATGTCGATGGTGCCGGGGCGCTTATACGGGTTGCCAGCGCGGAGGCAAACCGGTATCTCTCCGCCGCTGCCGGACCCTCGGCGGCGAGCCAATTCCCGCCTGTTTCGCCCGCTCCGGGAGCCCACTTTCGATGAATTCCTTCGAACTCAACAAAATCCTCGGCGCCGTCCTCGCCACGTGCCTGATTCTGCTGTCCCTCAACATCGTCGCCGGGGCCATGTTCACCCCCGCCAAGCCGGCCAAGCCGGGCTACGATATTGCGGTCAAGGAAACCGGCGGGGACGACAAAGGCGGCGCGCCGAAGGCTGCCGAAGAGCCGATGGAAGCGATGCTGGCGAATGCCTCCGCTGAAAAGGGCCAGGCGACCTTCAAGCAGTGCCAAGCCTGCCATACCTTCGAAAAGGGCGGTCCCAGCCGCGTCGGTCCGAACCTGTACGGCATCGTCGGCCGCGCCAAAGCCTCCGTGGCTGGCTTCAACTATTCGGCGGCGATGAAGGCCAAAGGCGGCAGTTGGACCTTCGGCGACCTTTACGCGTATTTGGCCAATCCGCGCCTCGTCGTTCCCGGAACGACCATGAGCTTCGCCGGCCTGACACGCGGACAACAGCGCGCCGACGTGATCGACTATCTCAACACATTGTCAGATAACCCGCAGCCGATGCCGAAGGCGGCGGCCGCGAATGCCCCTGCGGCCGCCCCCGCGGCGCCGCCGGCCGCCAAGAAGTAATCCCACACGCTATGGCGTGATGACACGGCCGGGCTTTTGCCCGGCCGTTTCGTTATTAAATCACGTCGAAATGAGCGGGTGTGCGGCTCCCCGCCGCTGGTAGCGGACCGAAAAACCGACATAATCACCCGTGATTGCAGGGTGACGTAGCGCCAATTGCCGCCGGAGTTGTTCCATGAAATTGACCCGACGATCCGTTCTGCGCGCTACCGCGGCCATGGCCGCAGTTCCGGCTTTGGGCGGGCTCGGAGCAACCGCGTTTCCGGGCACCGCCGCGGCGCAGAGTAAAACCTGGAAGCACGGCCTGTCGCTGTTCGGCGACCTGAAATACCCGGAAGGCTTCAAGAATTTCGAATACGTCAATCCGGCTGCGCCGCAGGGCGGCACGGTGCGGCAGATCGCGTTCGGCACCTTCGACAATCTCAACAGCGTGGTGGCGGGCGTGAAAGGTAGCATCGCCATGGGCACCGAGCTGTTCACCGAAGCGCTGATGACCGAGGCGCTCGACGAAGTGTCCGCCGAATACGGCATGCTGGCCGAAGCTGTGAGCCACCCGGACGATTTTGCGTCGGTGACGTACCGGCTGAACGCCAAGGCGCGCTGGCACGACGGCAAGCCGGTGACGCCGGACGATGTTATTTTTTCGCTCGAAGCCTTCAAGACCAACAGCCCGCAGCTCGGCGCTTATTATCGGCACGTGACGAAAGCGGAAAAAACCGGCGAGCGCGAGGTCACGTTCACCTTCGACAGTCCGGGCAATCGCGAATTGCCGCAGATCGTCGGCCAGTTGCCGGTGTTGCCGAAGCACTGGTGGACCGGCATCGACAAGAACGGCAACAAGCGCGACGTGACACAGACTACGCTGGAGCCGCCGCTCGGATCGGGGCCGTATCGCCTCAAGGAATTCCAGCCCGGCCGCAGCCTTGTTTACGAGAAGGTCGACAACTACTGGGGCAAGGATCTCCCCACCATTGTCGGCACCCGGAATTTCCAGCAAATCCGCTACGAATATTTCCGCGACTCCACGGTCGCGCTGGAAGCGTTCAAGGGCGATCAGGTCGACTGGCGCACCGAGAACAGCGCCAAAAACTGGGCGACGTCCTACGATTTCCCCGCAGTGCGTGACAAGCGCGTGGTGCTGGAAGAATTTCCAGTCCGCAATCTCGGCATCATGCAGGCCTTCATTCTCAACACCCGACGCGACAAGTTCAAGGATCCGCGCGTGCGCCGCGCCTTCAACTTCGCCTTCGATTTCGAGGAGATGAACCGCACGATCTTTTTCGGCCAGTACAAGCGCATCGGCAGTTATTTCGAAGGTACCGAGCTGGCGTCGTCCGGATTGCCGGAAGGCAAGGAGTTGGAAATTCTGAACACCGTCCGCGACAAGGTGCCGGCGGAGGTTTTCACCAAGCCCTACACCAACCCGACCGGCGGTAGCCCGCAAGCGCTGCGCGACAACTTCCGTCAGGCGCTCGCGCTGTTCCGCGAGGCCGGTTACGAAATTCGCGACACCAAGCTGGTGGATGCCAAGACCGGCGCACAGTTCACCGTCGAATTCCTGGTTGACGATCCGCAGACCGAGCGCTTCGTGCTGTTCTTCAAACCGACGCTTGAACGTATCGGCATGACTGTGAGCGCGCGCGTGGTCGACGCCGCGCAATATGAAAACCGGCTGCGGCAATGGGACTACGACATCGTCGTCGGTTCCTGGGGCCAGTCTCTGTCGCCGGGCAACGAGCAGCGCGGTTTCTGGAGCTCGGCCGCCGCCGACCAGCCCGGCTCGCGCAATTTGATCGGCATCAAGAATCCGGCGGTCGATACGCTGATCGACCGCGTGATTTTCACCAAGGACCGCGCCGATCTGGTCGCCGCCACCAAGGCGCTCGATCGTGTCCTGCTGTGGAATTTCTACGTGGTGCCGCAATGGACGTACCAGTTCACGCGCACCGCGCGCTGGGACCGCTTCAGCCGTCCGCAGATCATGCCGAAATACGGCCGCTCGGGTTTCCCGACGGTGTGGTGGTGGGATGCGGACAAGGCGGCCAAGGCGCCGCAGCGCTCTTGATTACACGCAGGCACGCCCTCGCACTTTCCGCCGGCGCCGTGGCCGCCGCGAAACTCAATGCGCCGGCGCTTGCGCAAAACACAGGTGCGGAGCGGCACGGCATGTCCGCCTTCGGCGATCTGAAGTATCCGGCGGATTTTCCGCACTTCAATTACGTCAACCCGAACGCGCCCAAAGGCGGCGTCTATTCGGAGGCCGTGAGCAGCCGCGGCTATAACGGCTCGTTCCTGACCTTCAATTCGCTCAACGCCTATATCCTCAAGGGTGAGGGCGTGTTCGGCATGGACCTTACTTTCGTCTCGCTGATGGCGCGCTCCGGAGATGAACCCGACGCCATGTACGGGCTGGCCGCGCGCGGGGTCGCTGTCTCTGACGACGGGCTGACGTATCGTTTCAGCCTGCGGCCGGAAGCCAAATTCCATGATGGCACGCCGCTGACCGCGCATGACGTGGCCTGGTCGCTAACGACGTTGAAGGACAAAGGTCACCCGATCATCACTCAGCTATTGCGCGACTTCAAAGGCGCGGAAGCGGCCGACGAGCGCACGGTGGTGGTGCACTTTGCCGAAAAGCGCGGCCGCGATGTGCCGCTGTTCGTCGCGAGTTTGCCGATCTTCTCCAAGGCCTATTATTCCAAGCAGGAGTTCGACCAGTCGACTCTTGAGGCGCCGCTCGGCAGCGGGCCGTACAAAGTCGGCCGCATCGAGGTCGGGCACTTCATCGAATTCGAGCGCGTCAAGGATTGGTGGGGCGTCAACCTGGCCGTATCGCGCGGCCAGAGCAATTTCGACACCATGCGCTACGAATATTACCGCGACCGCGAGGTCGCCTTCGTCGGCTTCACCGCCAAGAATTATCTGTTCCGTGAGGAGTTCACCTCGCGCGTCTGGGCGATGCGCTACGATTTCCCTGCCTTCAAGGACGGTCGCGTCAAGCGTGACGTGCTGGCCGACGACACGCCGTCCGGCGCGCAAGGCTGGTTCATGAATACACGGCGCGAAAAATTCAAAAACGTAAAACTGCGCGAGGCGCTGATCGACGCCTTCGATTTCGAGTGGACCAACAAGAACATCATGTATGGTTCTTATACGCGCACCCATTCGGTGTTCCAGAATTCAACGATGATGGCGAAGGGCAAGCCCGACGCCGCCGAACTGGCCCTGCTGGAGCCGTTCCGCGCCAAGTTGTCGGAAGATGTGTTCGGCGAGGCCTTTGTGCCGCCGGTGACCGACGGCTCGGGCCAGGACCGTCGCTGGCTGCGGCGCGCCAATTTGTTGCTCAATGAGGCCGGCCTTCCGCTGAAAGACGGTAAGCGTATGTTGGCCAACGGCCAGCCGGTCACGATCGAGTTTCTGATCGACGAGCCGACCTTCACGCCGCACCATCAGGGCTACATCAAGACTCTCGGCACGCTCGGCATCGACGCGACATTGCGTGTGGTCGATCCGGTGCAATACCGCGCCCGCGTCGATGCCTTCGACTTCGACATCACGGTGACGCGCTTCAGCTTTTCCGAGACGCCGGGCGATTCGCTGCGCGGCTATTTCTCGTCGCAGGCGGCCGCCACCAAGGGCTCGCAGAACCTTGCCGGCATATCCGATCCGGCGGTCGACGCGCTGGTCGATATCATCATCGCCGCCAAGACCCGCGAAGAATTGATCACCGCTTGCCGGGCACTCGACCGCGTGATTCGCGCCGGGCGGTACTGGGTGCCGCACTGGTACAAAGGATCGCATTGGATCGCTTATTGGGACGTATTCGCCCGGCCCGCCGCCAAACCGCGCTATTCCCGCGGCATTCCGGCAACATGGTGGGCCGACAAGGACAAGGCGGCAAAGCCGGAACAAGGGGGTTGATAGATTGTACCCAGTCATTCCGGGGCGCGCCGAAAGGCGCGAACCCGGAATCCAGAAATTCCGTAATGTGCATCTGGATTCCGGGTTCGCGGGCTTTGCCCGCGCCCCGGAATGACATACTGAGAACGGCAACCTGAGAGTCCCATGACCGCCTACATTATCCGACGCCTGCTGTTCATTCTGCCGACCATGCTCGGCATCATGCTGGTGGCCTTTGTTGTTGTGCAGTTCGCGCCCGGCGGCCCGGTCGAGCAGGTGATCGCCAAACTGTCCGGCAGCGACACCGGCGCCACCTCGCGCATTTCCGGCGGCGCCAGCGGCGACTTCGGTAGTCGAGGCGCGGTGCAGGGCGGCTCCGGCGTCGACGCCGCCAGTTCGAAATACCGCGGCGCGCAGGGCCTCGATCCGGAATTCATCAAGAAGCTGGAAGTGCAATTCGGCTTCGACAAGCCGGCCCACGAACGTTTCGCGCTGATGCTGTGGAATTACGCGCGCTTCGATTTCGGCAAGAGCTATTTCCGCGACGTCAGCGTGCTGCAACTGATCAAGGAAAAGCTGCCGGTGTCGATGTCGCTCGGCATCACCATGACGTTGCTGACTTATCTCATTTCGATTCCGCTCGGCATCAAGAAGGCGATGGACGACGGCTCGCCGTTCGACACCTGGACTTCGAGCATCATCATTGTCGGCTACGCCATCCCCGGATTTCTGTTCGCGATCCTGCTGATCATTTTGTTCGCCGGCGGCTCGTTCTTCGACATATTTCCATTACGCGGCCTGTTCTCGGACAACTGGGCGCAACTGACGTGGTGGCAAAAGATCGCCGATTTCACATGGCACATGGTGCTGCCGATCACCGCCATGGGCCTGTCGGCTTTTGCCACCATGACGCTGCTGACCAAGAACTCGTTTCTTGAGGAAATCCGCAAGCAATATGTGCTGACCGCGCGTGCCAAAGGCTGCACCACGCGCCAGGTGCTGTATGGCCACGTGTTCCGTAACGCCATGCTGATCGTGATCGCGGGATTTCCGTCGGCCTTCGTGCATGCCTTCTTCACCGGCTCGCTGCTGATCGAAACCATCTTCTCGCTTGACGGCCTCGGCCTGCTCGGCTTCGAGAGCGTGCTGAACCGCGATTATCCGGTGGTGTTCGCCACGCTGTACATCTTCTCGCTCATTGGTGTGGTCGTGAATCTCATTTCCGATCTCACCTATACGTGGATCGACCCGCGCATCGACTTCGAGTCGCGGGAGGTCTGAGGTGGACGCGGAGGCCGGCATCAAAGCGCCCGAGCTGACGGCGGTGGGACCCGGCGGCGTCGTGGTGCCGCCGGAGCGGCGCCGCATCAGGATTTCGCCGCTCAACAAAAGGCGCTGGGAAAGCTTCAAGGCCAACCGGCGCGGCTACTGGTCGTTGTGGGTTTTTCTGGCGATGTTCCTGATTTCGCTGTTCGCGGAATTCATCGCCAACGACAAGCCGATCTTCATTCACGTCAACGGCAAATCGTTCTTTCCGGCGGTGATGACCTATCCCGACACCGCGTTCGGTCCGAAGGACGATCCGAATTTGTTCGGCACCGCCGCGGATTATCGCGACGACTATCTGATGAGCCTGATCGTCAAGGAAGGCGGCACCATCGTCTGGCCGCCGGTGCGCTTCTCCTACAACACGCAGGTGAGCAAGCCGCCGTCGCCGTTTCCGTCCAAACCGACCTGGATGCTGAACGAAAAGGATTGCGACTTCGCCGCCAAGAACAATTTCGCCAAATGCGGCGAGCTGGAATCCAACTGGCTCGGCACCGACGACGGCGGCCGCGACGTGGTGGCGCGGCTGATCTACGGCTTCCGGATTTCCGTGTTGTTCGGCCTGTCGCTGACCATCGTGTCGTCGATCATCGGCGTCGCCGCCGGCGCGGTGCAGGGATATTTCGGCGGCTGGGTCGATTTG
>JANMSH010000212.1:0-12389 GCA_031389105.1 Hyphomicrobiales bacterium | reverse complement strand
CTTGAAATGCAGGCAGATGGCGGCGCCGTCAAGCCGCGCGGAAAGTGTCCACAGCTGCCGTCACACCAATGTTACTCGGCCGCCTGCGCCACCGCGGGCCTGGCGAGCAGATGCACAATCGAATTGACGTAATAATCGATGAGCGGCAATTCGTCGGCGTTGACGCGATAAAGCCCGTCGACTTCCGCCACCAGATGGCGAAGGCGCAACATGCGCAAGCCCACTTCGATGGCGTAATCCTGATCGCCGCGCGGAATATGCACATGAGCGCCGCCAGCGGCGAGCCGCTGTACCAGCCCCAGCACCCGCGATTTCAGCTCCAGCATCGACAACGGCGTCTGCGCCTCGCGCAACGCCGTCGCCACCAGCGACACCGGCAGCGCCGGCACCACCGCGCCCACCTTCTCCATCAGCACATTGGCGAGGCGCTCGACCTCGGCGAAGCGCGTCTCCTGATCGAGCACGCGAAAGTCGATGCCGCGCTCCTTGACGTATTGCCGCAGCGACACAGGCGCGCCGAAGCTGACGCAGGCATAGCCGAAGCGGTACCAGCGGCCGCGCAGCCGCAGCGCGATGTGCGCGAGGAGTGCTTTCAGCAGGACGATGAAATTGAAACGATGCCGCGCCTGCCCGCCTTGCTTTTTCGCCAGTGCGCCGAGTTGCAGGCGGTCTTCCAGCACGCGGTCGTAATTGATGCCGACCGGCACGAACACCGCATCGCGCGGCCCCTTGGCGTCGAAGCCCGACACCATGTAGCCGATCAGCCCGAGCTTGGGCGGCTGCAATTTGCCGTCACGCGTCAGTCCGCCTTCCGGAAATACCGCCTGCGCCAGACCGCCGGCCACCGCCATCTGCACGTAGCGCGCCAGCACCTTGCGATAGAGCGGATCGCGCGAGTCGCGGCGCACGAAATAAGCGCCCATCGAGCGCACCAGGCTTTGCAGCAGCCATACCCGCGCCCACTCGCCAACCGCGTAGCTCAGCGCCGAACTGCTCGACGCCATGTAGGTGACCAGCACATAGTCCATGTTCGAGCGATGGTTGATGACGAAGATCACCGACGAGTCTGGATCGACGGTTTTCAGCGCGTCGGCGTCCATGTAACCGAGCCGCACCCGGTACAGCACGGTCGACAGCCAGCGCGCCAGCCGCGCGCCGATGCCGAAATAAGCGTAAGCCGAGAACGACGGCACGATTTCGCGGGCATATTGGCGCGCAATTTCCTGCGCCGCCGCGCGCGGGATGTTGTTGGCTTTGGCATAGGTCTCGATCTCGCCGAGCACCTCGGGCTCGAACACCAACTGGTCGATCAGCGATTGGCGCTTGGCCAGCTTGAACGGCTGGATGCGCAATTTGAGCCGGGTGTTGAGCTCGTCGATGGCGCGGTCGAGGCGCCGCCGGATGAACCAGCGCGCGCTCGGCAACAGCAGATGGTCGAGCGCGGCCATCACCGACAGCACGCCGACGATCACGACCAGCCAGAGCGGCAACGTCACAGTTGAAAACACAGTAACCCCCGTAAGGAGAGTGTAACGGCCGCTCTTCACATTGTCGCGAACCGTTGATGTTGCACTGCAAGCCTGGAATACAGGCGCGGCGGCTGTGTTATCATGACCGTACAGGCATTCTCCGGGAGGCGACCAAATGAACCACAAGATGGACCAGAAAATCATCGACCTTTATGACCGTTTCACCCACGGCGGCATGAACCGCCGCCAGTTTCTCGACCGTCTGACGGAAGTCGCGGGCTCGAGCGCCGCCGCCGTCGCGCTGCTGCCATTATTGCAAAACGATTACGCCCAGGCAGCGATCGTCGCGCCGGACGATGCGCGGCTGGTGAGCGAGCGCGCCGCCTTCGATTCACCCAAGGGCAAGATCGACGGCTATCTCGTCCGCCCAAAGGCCAAGGGCAAACGCCCGGTCGTGCTGGTCATCCACGAGAACCGCGGACTCAATCCGCATCTCGAAGACGTCGCCCGCAGGTTCGCCGCCGAAGGCTATCTGGCTTACGCCGTCGATCTGCTGTCCCTCGTCGGCGGAACGCCGGCCAGCGAAGACGCAGCGCGCGAGCTGCACACCAAGATGAATCAGGACGACGCCGTCGCGGCTTTGGTTTCCGCGGTCTCGTTCCTCAAGCAGCATCCGGAATCGACCGGCAAAGTCGGGGCGGTCGGCTTCTGTTTCGGCGGCCTGATGGTCAACCGCCTCGCCGCGGGAAGTCCAGAACTCGACGCCGGCGTCGCCTTCTACGGCCGCCAGGTTCCGGCAGCCCAGGTGCCGAACATCAAGGCGGCGCTGATGCTGAACTACGCCGAAACAGACGATGGCGTGAATGCCGGCATTCCGGCTTACGAGGCGGCGCTGAAAGCCAACAACAAGAAATTCACGTTGCACACCTATGCGGGCACGCAACACGCGTTCTTCAACGACACCGGCGCGGCGCGCTACAACGAAGCGGCGGCGAAGCTCGCCTGGACCCGCACGCTCGACTTCTTCAAGGAAACGCTCGGCGGGCCGGTCAGGTCTTAGAACTAGCCCAGCGTCTCGATCAGCACGCGTGCGGTGCGCAGCAGCTTTTCGTCGCGCCGTGGCGCGCCGACAAGCTGGACGCCGATCGGTAGACCTTGCGCGTTGTCCACCAGCGGCAGATTGAGCGAGGGGAAGCCGGTCAGGGTCCACAGCGAGCAGAACACGGGATCGCCGGTCTTGTTGAAGCCTTCGGGGGCAACGCCGCGCGCCGACAGCGTGATGACGGCATCCGCAAGCTGCTCGAAAATTTCCGCAAGATTCGCGGCATAGCGGCGGGCGTCGCGCAGCGCCGCGAGGTAAACCGGCGCGGTGACCGCGCGGCCTTCGGCAATCAGCTCGCGGAACTGCGGGCTGACCTCGCCCTCCCGGTCGACGAAGGCGCCGAGATTATAGGCCATCTCGACCGCCATGATTACTTTGAGCGCATCCCAGGCGCCGACATGCGTGGGCGGCAGGTCGACTTCGCGGGCACCTAATTCCTTGGCCAGATCTTCCAGCGCGCCGCGCGCATCGGCGTCGGCCTTGTCCCACATCGGCGTGCGCACGAAGGCATAAGCCGGTGCCGCCGCCGGAGCCTCGGCCAGCCCAGCGCGGAAATTCGGGGCGGGGTAAGGCCTAGAATCCGGATCGGCCGCATCCTGGCCTGCGAGCACATCGAGGATCAACGCGAGATCGTCGAGCGTGCGAGCGAAGGCGCCGACATGATCGAGCGTGCGCGACAGCGTGAGCGCGCCGGCGCGCGAGATGAGGCCATGACTGGGCTTGACGCCGAACACGCCGCAAAACGCGGCGGGGCGGATCATCGAGCCGTTGGTTTGCGATCCGATCGCCAGCGGCACCATGCCGGCGGCAACCGCCGCCGCCGAGCCCGACGACGAGCCACCCGGCGTGCGTGTCAGATCGCGCGGATTGCGCGTCTTGCCGGCATGGAAATAGGCGAACTCGGTGGTGACGGTTTTGCCGATGATGACGGCGCCGGCCTCGCGCAGAATGCGGACCGCGGTGGCATCCACTTCAGGCCGGCGGCCGGCCAGCATCGGCGAGCCGCACTCGGTCGGATAATCCGCGGTGTCGAAAATATCCTTGATGCCGACCGGGATGCCGTGCAGCGGCCCGATGTGCCCGCCATTGGCCTTGTGCCGGTCGAGTGCGCGCGCCTGCGTGAGCGCGTATTCTGGGTCGAGGTGGGCGAAAGCCTGCACATCGCCTTCGACCGCCGCGATGCGGTCGAGACAGGCGCTGGTGTATTCCTCGGCCGACATGGCGCCGCGCGCGATGTCGGCCGCGGCTTCGGCCGCCGTCGGAATGTTCATGTCGAAAACTCCGCCTCACCCGCCGTAGAGATATCTCGGCAGCCACAGGGTCAAGCCTGGCCACAGGTACATCAGAACCATGCAGACAATCACGATCAGCATGTACGGCATCATGCCGGCAAAGATTTGGTTGAGCGTGACATGTTTCGGCGCCACGCCCTTGAGATAGTACGCCGACATCGCCACCGGCGGCGACAGGAACGCCGCCTGCAAATTCACGAACACCAGCACGCCCCACAGAATCGGATCGATGCTGAAATGCTTGAGCATCGGCAGGAAGATCGGCACGAAGATGATGATGATCTCGGTCCATTCCAGCGGCCAGCCCAGGATGAAGATGATCGCCTGCGATAGGATCATGAACTGCGTCGGCGACATGTTGAGCGACAGCACCCAACTCTCGAGCAGCGCCTGACCGCCGAGGATCGCGAACACGCCTGAGAACAATGCCGAGCCGACGAACAGCCAGCACACCATGGCGGTTGTTTTGGCGGTCAGGAATACGGCTTCCTTGGTGCGCTTCCAGTCCAGCGTGCCGGCTTGAAACGCCAGCAGAAATGCGCCGGCCGCGCCGACAGCCGCGGACTCGGTCGCGGTCGTAATGCCAAACAGAATGACGCCGAGGACGATCGCGGTGAGCAGGCCCAGCGGCATCGTCGAAGCCGTCACGAGTTTGATCACCTCGAAACGCTCGGCGTTCATCTTGGTGTAGTAGCGCACTTGCAGGCCGGCCAGGATAACGCCAATGGCTGCGAACCATATATAGAAAGCGGGAGGCGGACCCTGTTCGGCGTCCGTCGGCGGCCCTATGGTCAGGCCCGGCGAGCCAAGTTGCTGTACCCCTTCGACGACTACCTCAGGGGCGACCTGCTGATGGATGACGACGTACCACCAGACGGTATAAAGCGAGCCGGCGACGATGATGAACGGCACCAGCGCATAGCAAAGATTCTTGAGCAGCGCCCCATAGCCGATGGATTGGCCGTCGGCCTCGATCTGCCTTGCCTTTGACGGCGAAATCAGCGCCTTCAACAATGCGACGAAAATGTTTTTAGAATAGGCCGCCTGGAATTTCGGCACCCATGCCGGCACTGGCACGCGCGTCTGCTCGGCCGGCAACGCCGGCGCGATCTTGGGATTTACCAGCGCCCAGCCGATCACGTAAACCAGATAGAGGAATGCCAGTAAAAAGCCCGGGAACATCGCAGCGGCGTAAAGTTTAACCACCGACTGACCCGCCACCGCGGCGTAGACGATAATCATGACCGACGGCGGAATCAAAATGCCAAGCGTGCCGCC
This sequence comes from Hyphomicrobiales bacterium, assembly GCA_031389105.1. Classification (GTDB taxonomy): domain Bacteria; phylum Pseudomonadota; class Alphaproteobacteria; order Rhizobiales; family Xanthobacteraceae; genus Pseudolabrys. Next base: position 7,248 of record JANMSH010000212.1, on the reverse strand, counting down.
CGCCGTGATGACGCCGGCGGCCAGCTTGACGTCATAGCCCGCGCGCAGCATCGGGTTGAAGGCGATGACGCCCATCAGCACCACAACCGCGCCCACCAGGCCGGAGGCAATGCCCCAGAACGTGCACACGATCAAAGTCGCGACTGCGAGAGACGCCGGTACGTTGCGAAACGCGAGCTGGATCGAATAGAACATCTTGTCGACCAGCGCCCCGCGTTCCATGACGTAACCCATCAGCACGAATAACGGGATGGAGATCAAAACGTCATTGGTCATGGCGCCGTACGTGCGCTCGACCATCAAATCGAACGCGCGGTTATCGAACCACGATTGCGTCGGATCATAGAACGCGATGAAGCCGAAAAACATGCCGAGGCCCATCAGCGTGAACGCCGTGGGAAAGCCCATCATGATCACGATCACGATGAGCGTGAGCATCAACAGCCCGAGTGCTGGATCGCTCATTTGTTCAAATCCCCGCCCATGCCGCGCTGGCGCGCGGTCTCGTCGATTTTATGGGCCTGCTCGATCGCGATTTTGCGCGACTCCTCATCGACATGCTCGCTGTGTGCAAGTTGTTCCTCAATGACGTCGGCCTCGGTGACATCTTTGAGGCGGCTCGGCCACTCGCCGGTCTTGAGGCAGACGATGCAGCGAAGGATTTCGGCTACGCCCTGAAGCATGACGAAGGCGCCGGCGATCGGAATGACCGCTTTGAAGTGATAGACCGGCGGGCCATCCGCGGTCACATTCGAATGCTCGTTAATGCGCCATGAGTGCGCGGCATAATCGGAGCCTGCGTAGACGAGCGCCGCGATGCCGGGCAGAAAAAAAACAATGTACAGCACGAGGTCGAGCGAGGCTTGCGTGCGCGGCTTCATCGAGCTGTAGAGGAAGTCGCCGCGGACGTGGGCGTTCTGCGCCAGCGTATAGGCCCCGCACAACATAAACACCGAGCCATACAGCATGTTGGTGGCGTCGAAGATCCATGCCGTCGGCATGTTCATGATGTAACGCTTGAACACCTCGATGCAGACGACCGCCATCAGCACAATGATGAGCCAGGCCGCAGTCTTGCCGACCCAGGTGCTGATACCATCGATCGTATGCAGGAGGCGCTGGACACTCATGAGCTTCGGCCGTCTTGCGAGGGGTAGGTCAGACAATGCAAAACACCATTCGGTTTTGCAACCGAATGGTGTGTTGTCAGTTCAGGATGCCGTTAGATCGGCTTTTTCGCGTTCGGCCCGAAGTAGTGATCGAAAGCCATCTTGCGGTTGACGACCGTATCCTGCTCCCACTGGGTCGCCCGCTTGGCGAACGCGATCTGGGATTCGGCGATTTCCTTAAACATTGGATTTTCGCCGGCCTTCTTCTTCACGACCTCGTCGTAAATCTCGAGCTGCCTCTTGAGGATCGAATCCGGCGTCTTGTAGAACCGGACTTTGTCCTTGGTCTGCAACTCGACATAGTCCTTCGAGTACCGGTCGATCGCTTTCCAGGACATGTCCGACGAAGCGGCCTCGGTCGCATTGGTGATGATGGCGCGCATCTTTTCGGGCAGCGCGTCGTACTTCGCCTTGTTGAACATGATCTCGAACTGTTCGGCGTTCTGGTGATAGCTCTGCAGCATGCAGACCTTGGAGACGTCGGCGAAGCCGAGCAGGCGATCCGAACTCGCATTGTTGAACTCGGCCGCATCGAGCAGGCCGCGGTCCATCGCCGAGACGATTTCGCCGCCGGGCAGCGCGTTCACCGCGGCGCCCATGCCCGTGAACACGTCAATCGAGATGCCGACAGTGCGGAACTTGACGCCCTTGAGGTCGTCGGCATTGGTGATCGGTTTCTTGAACCAGCCGAGCGGCTGCGTCGGCATCGGTCCGTAGGGGAACGAAACGACGTTGGCACCGATCGAGGCATAGAGCTTGGCGAGCAATTCCTTGCCGCCGCCGTATTTGTGCCAGGACAGCAGCATGTTGGCGTCCATGGCGTAGCCCGGGCCGGAGCCCCAGAGCGCCAGAGCGGTCTGCTTGCCATAGTGATAGACCAGCACGCCGTGACCGCCGTCCAGGGTGCCCTTCGACACCGCGTCGAGAAGGCCGAAGGCCGGCACCACGGCACCTGCGGGCAACACCTCGATCTTGAGGTCGCCGCCGGTCATGTCGTTGACCTTTTTGCCGAAGTCGAGCGCGTATTCGTGGAAGATGTCCTTCGACGGCCACGTGCTCTGCCAACGCATGGAAATCGGACCCTGCGCCTTGACGACGCTCGGGGCCATGACGGTCGCCACGCTGGCTACCGCAGCGCCACCCAGAAACTTGCGGCGGGTCGCAGTTGTAGATTGGTTGTTCTTGGTCATATCGCCTCCCTTGGATTGTTATCCCGTGAACCGTTTTGGTCGGGTCTTATTCCACGACCCGATTTTTTATTCGGATCATGTACCCCTTAGGACATAATCGTACGGGTTGCGACGGCCGGAAGCAACATTGGGCGGCGTTGGGAAAGCCTCGATTTGCCCATTTTTTTACACGAAGCCGTCCATAATGGATCGAAATGGCGTGCAGTTTGCCGTTCATTTTTAGTGCGCTGCCGCTTGACCACCGCTCCCCTTCCCCGACAGGAGACCGCCCGTGACAGGCATTTTATCGACGCTCGCCACCGTTTGGCGAATTGCAAGCCCGTATTTCCGTTCGGAGGATCGCTGGGCCGCCCGGTTGCTGCTGGCCGCGGTGATCATCATCGAATTGGCGATTGTCGGCATTACCGTGCTGGTCAATGCCTGGAACGCTAATTTCTACAATGCGCTGCAGGACAAGAACTGGGACGCTTTCGTCTATCAGCTCGGTTATTTCTGCGTGCTGGCGGCGCTCTTTATCGTGCTCGCGGTCTATCAGCTCTACCTCAACCAATGGCTCCAGATCCGTTGGCGGCGCTGGCTGACGCAGCGCTACATTGACAACTGGCTGAGCGGCGCCAACCACTACCGCATGCAGTTGCTCGGCGACGCCGCCGACAACCCGGACCAGCGCATCGCCGAGGACGTGCGGCAATTCATCGATGGCGGCTCGACCGGCGTCGGCATTCTGCCGCTTGGGCTTGGCCTGTTGAATTCGGTGGTCACGCTCGTATCGTTTGTCTTCATCTTATGGGGTCTGTCGGCCGCGGCACCCCTGCATCTGTTCGGGGCGGTGTATGACATTCCGGGCTATCTGGTTTGGGCCGCGCTTCTGTATGCGATCCTCGGCACCGTGCTGACGCATCTGGTGGGCTGGCCGCTGGTGACGCTGAATTTCCGGCAGCAGCATTTCGAAGCCGACTTCCGCTTCAACCTGGTCCGGGTGCGGGAGAATTCGGAACAGATCGCATTGCTGGAAGGCGAACGCGCCGAGGAAACGCGCCTGCTGGGAAGTTTCAACAAGGTCGTCGCCAATTGGCTGCTGATCATGAAGCGGACCAAACGGCTGACCTTCCTGACCGCCGGCTACGGTCAAATATCGACGGTCTTTCCGTTCGTTGTCGCGAGCCCGGCTTATTTCGCCGGCGCGATGCAGCTCGGCGGTTTGATGCAGACGTCGTCGGCCTTCGGCAGCGTACAGAACGCATTGTCCTACTTCATTAACGTGTACCGGGGGCTCGCTGAATGGCGCGCGGTGATCGAACGTCTCGACGGCTTCGACCGGGCGATTACAGGCGCACGCGCCATCGCGGTGTCGCCGCCGGCGATCACCGTCACGCCGGGCGAAACCGCCGCGATCACGCTCAAGGATCTGGCGGTCCGGCTGCCGAACGGCGCGCCGCTGGTGAATGCAAACGACGTCACGATTGCGCTCGGCGACAAGGTGCTGGTGAGCGGCCCGTCCGGCTCGGGCAAGTCGACTCTGTTCCGCGCCGTCGCGGGCATCTGGCCGTTCGGCACCGGCACGATCGCTATCCCAAAGAATGCCAAGGTGATGATGCTGCCGCAGCGGCCGTATTTCCCGATCGCGGCGCTCGCCGACGCCGTCGCCTACCCGGCCGAGCCCGGCACCTTCGACACGCTTGCCGTCGCCGACGCGATCGCTGCGGCCGGCTTGCCCAAGCTCGCCACCAGGCTCGATGAAGAAGCCCACTGGAACCGGATGCTGTCGCTCGGCGAACAGCAGCGGCTGGGTCTCGCCCGCGCTTTGCTGCATGCGCCGGATTATCTGTTCCTCGACGAGGCCACCGCCTCGCTCGACGAACCATCGGAAGCCGCGCTGTACAGACTGCTGGAGCAGCGGCTGGCCAAGACCACTATCGTGTCGATCGGCCACCGCTCGACACTCACCGCCTTCCACCAGCGCCGGCTGGCGTTAGATCGCCAAGGCGACGTCTTCGCCGTACGCGATGCCGATATGACGCCGGCGAAATAGACGGCGCTTAACTTACGCATGCTCCGAAAAGCATTCGGGCGGCGGTTCACTTAAGAACCGCCGCCCTGTGCAGCCTAAGAGGCAGTTAGGTCAGACTACTTGAGGGCCGACCAGGTGGTGTCGAACTTGAGGGTCGCGACGAAGGTGCGGCCAGCGGTCTGGGTGCCAGCAGCGTTAATAAAGACGGGGTTGTCGCGTACCGAGGTGTCCCAGTAACGCAGGTCGAGGGTGGCGGCCTTGTAGTTGAAGATCAGGCCGACGTCCCAGTAGGTGTAATCGACGCAGCCGGTGCACTTGAACCACTGGCGGCCGATTTCCGGGTTCACCGCGACGGTGATGCCGTAGGGCAGCGTGATCGGGAGCGTGATCATCAAGTTGCCGGAGTAGTAGCCAGCGTCCTTGCTGCCAACGATAAACGAACCGTTGTTGAAGTTGTTGCCGTAATCGACGGTGCCACCGATCGTCAGCCAGTCGTTAAACTTGTACGACGGCTTGGCGTAGACTTCGCCGAAGCTGACGCTGGTAAAACCAGGAGCCAACTGAGCGGCCGCCGGACCCGGGTAGTAGTAATAGACGTAGCCAACGTCGAGGCCGAAGTTGCCGAAGGTGAAGCGGGCGCCGCCCGAGAGATCGATTTCGGCGTTGGCGTAACCGGTCCAGAGGCTCGAGCCCCAGAGGCCGGCATACAACTTCAGCCAGTCGTTCACGTTGTACTGCAGCTCAAAATAACCCTGAACAGCGGGCTTCTTGTTGGACTGCGAAATACCACGCAGGCGGTAGTCGGTGGTGAAAGCGACGCCGAAGGCGACGTCCCACGGCGACGGTGTGGCGACGACCATCTTCGATGCCTTCACCGGCATATCGGCAGCCAAAGCGGGAGCTGCGGTCGAAACCGCCAACGCCGCCAGAACTGACATCACAACTTTTTTCATTGAGCCTGCCCCTTTTCGGTTCGATCGACTTTCAGCCGATACAATCAGCTCGTCACTTTTGCGTACCAAACCATCCGAACTCGGCTGCGATCGACCCGTACGCAACAGGACGTGCATTAGGCCTAAATTTACACATGGGGTGGCCACAATGGTCGAGTCGAAAACATCAGCAATTGCCGCCTTTTTAGGCGATTCAGGCTTCTTTCGACAGAATTGGTTCCACTGTTGCGCCGATGTCACAATACAAGACCGCGATTGGGTATTCCCTTGCCATTTCGGCAGCTGGAGGGCTATTTCTCCGCAAAATGAGCGGTTTCGCCGTGCCGCCTGTGAAAAACTTTTGCAGCGCACAAATAAACCGCTGTAACAAAACAAGAATCCGGCACCCGCGGCGATAGCGGCGGATGCCGGGGGTTCAAAATCGGGCCTTAATTAGCGGCCTGCAGCACGAAACGGAATAGAATCGCGCCGCTGCGGCCGGATCAGGCCGCCGCCTTCTTGCGATTCGCATCGAGTCGCGCGTCGACCAGCGCGACCTGCGCGTCGATCGCAGGATTGCTCATGCCCTTCTGCTTGGCGATGAGCTGCACCAGCTTGTCGGCGCGTTCGATAAACTGCGCGCCGTTCTGCAACGCGCGCGCGGCCGAAGCCGGACGCGACAGGCTCTGCGCGGCGGCGGCGTATTTCTCGAACGACACCAGGTCGCTCGGATTGGCGCCGAGCTTGACGCAGAGATCGAACACGAAATTGTACACCGACTTCGACTCTTCAATGTTGGTGTGCACGGCTTCCTGCGCGGTGCGCATGCCGTCTTTGGTGATGCAGCGGTAGTTGCCGGCAAGCAGCATCGACCATTTTGCGAGCGGCACGAAAATCGAATCGTGCACGCGCAACTTCACAGGCAGCTCGATCTTGGTGCCGTCACCCGGGTCGTAGCGCACGGCGTCGATATCCGTCTCGAGCTGACGCAGGATGACGTTACCCTTTTCATTATCGAACTTCGCCACCTTGAAGTTGGTCGGCAGCGTGACGAGCAACTCGTTGGCCTTGCCGTCCGGCGGGCGGATCGCCTGCGGATCGGGGCTGCACAACGTCAGGAAGGCCGGATCGAAATTGTCCCACACCGTCGGATCGGTATAAGCGGGCTTGAGCGCCTCGTAGTCGAGACCGGGGATGCGCTTCACATAAGGCAACGGCGGCATGTTCATGATCGACATGCACGGCACCTTGGACTTCGCCACCGCGTCGAGGAGTTCGCGCACGCCGGGTGAGCGGTACTGTGGCTCCTGCATCGCGAGACCGACCAGATCGTAGTCGGCCGGATTGACGCCTTGCGCGCCGCCGGCGGTCACCTTGCCGGGCAGCTTCTGCGAGTCGAGCAGCACGGGTTCGGCACGGCCGCGCACCGGCAGCTTCACCTTGAAGCCCTCGGCGTTGATCAGGTCGGCTTCGGCGGGAAGACAAACGTGATGAATTTTGTGGCCGCCGAATAGCATTTTAGAAGCCAGCAGCGAGCCGTAGGCCGCGCCCATGATGAGAATATTATACGCCGGCATGGCGGAGTGCTCCTTGTCGCGACTTCGGAAAATTCCAATGAGTTCCAGTCTTTAAAGACCATCGGGCCGTCATGCTATTGCGGCAGGCGCAGCGATGCAATCGGGGCTGGTCCGCTCGAACTGCGCGAAAGCGCGCACGTGACATCGCCTGTGTTCCAACAGGGCGCACATGTGCGCCCGTGTTCTTTGCGGCGCCGGGTACGCCGTCGTTCCTTCCTTCGTGCCCTCGAAAAAGCCGAGGGGATGGAGCACCGAGCGGCGCGTCCATTCCTTATGTGCGCACCTTCAAGCAGGAAGGTGCGGCGCCTCCCGGCGCTCCATCGCGGCGTTTTTTGTCCCCGGGACCGTACTTCCGTGTGCGCAGCGGAG
>JANMSH010000208.1:0-27649 GCA_031389105.1 Hyphomicrobiales bacterium | reverse complement strand
CAATAGCGGCTAGCGCTTACGCGTCATGAAGGCCGTGAACGCGGCCTGCGCTTCGGCGGATTGAAGCCGTTCTTTGAACTGTTCGGCTTCTTCGTCGATACGAGCGACAATCTCTTCCGGGTTGCCGCGCATCAGGCGGCGCGAGGCGAGCACAGCCTGCGGCGGCAGCGTGGAGATGGCCTGCGCGGCCTTCATCACCTCGGCTTCGACCGCGTCGGGCGCGGCGATGGTGTTGACGAGGCCGGCGTCTTTTGCCTCGTCGGCGTTCAGTGGGCGGCCCATGACCAGAAGCGAGAACGCCTTTGCGTGACCCATCAGCCGCGGCGCGATCAAACTGGAAGCCGCTTCCGGCACCAGGCCAAGGCTGACGAAGGGCGTCGAGAACCGCGCTTCTGTGCTGGCGACGACGTGATCGCAATGCATCAGCATCGTGGTGCCGACGCCGACGGCGTTGCCTTGCACGGCCGCGACCAGCGGCGTCTCGCAACGCGCCAGCGCATAAAGGAAGCGCAGGATCGGCGCGCCGAGCGCACCTCCGCTCATCGCGGCCTGGAGAAAGTCGCCGATATCGTTGCCGGCGCAGAACACAGTCGGTGCGCCGCCGATCAGCAGGCAGCGCACGTTCGCTTTCGCCGCGCTTTCGATGCCTTCCGCCATGGCGTCGTACATCGCCATGGTCAGGGCGTTCTTCTTTTCGGGACGGTTCATGCGCACAATGCGAACCGGCCCGTCGTCGTTGATGAGAACGAGATCAGACATCGGAAACTTTCTTTTTGCGCATGATCTTATCCGAAAACCGGCTCCCACTTTTCGGGATCATGCGCCGAGTGCCGCCTGCGCGTTGTTGATGCTGTCGGCGCCCTCGGTCACGCTGCGTTCAAGACCGCTGGCTTGCACCGCGATGTTCTCGGCGAAGAATCGCGCCAGCGCGGTGCGCGCCGCGCCATCGCCGACGTCACGCAACGCGGCCAGCGCCTGACCGGCCAGCATGCAGCCGCCGGCGGCATTGCCGAACATTCGCAGATAGGGCGTCGCGCCGGCCAATCCCGCGTCGGGCGACTTCTGTGCCAGCAGCCACTGCGTCGCGCGCTCCAGGCTGTCGACAGCTTCACCCAACCGCGCATCCGTTTCTCCGAATGCCGGCGCGTTGCTTTCTTTCACCGCCTTTACGGTGCCGCGCAGTTCGTCGAGATAGAGCGCGACCGTCTTGCCGCCGTTGAGGGGCACCTTGCGCGCCACCAGATCGATGGCCTGGATGCCGTTGGTGCCTTCGTAGATCGCGGCGATGCGCGCATCGCGGTAATGCTGCGCGGCGCCGGTCTCTTCGATGAAGCCCATGCCGCCATGCACCTGTACGCCGAGCGAAGCGACCTCGATGCCGATGTCGGTGGAGAAGGCCTTGGCGATCGGCGTCAGCAGCGAGGCGCGCTCGTTCGCGGTCTTGCGCTCGGCATCGGTCTTAGCGCGATGCCCGCGGTCGAGTGCGACGCCGGTGGCGTAGCAGATCGCCCGCGCTGCGCCCGTCAACGAGCGCATGGTCAGCAGCATGCGCTTGACGTCGGGATAATGGATGATGGCGTGGCCGCTTTGCTTGCGGTCGCGCGCATAGCTCATCGCCTGCTGGGTCGCGCGTTCGGCAATCGCCACGCCTTGCAAGCCGACCGCGAGTCGCGCCCGGTTCATCATGGTGAACATTGCCGCCATGCCTTTGTGTTCCTCGCCGATGAGGAAGCCGACGGCGCCGCCTTTGTCGCCATAGACCATAGTGCAGGTCGGCGAGGCATGAATGCCCATCTTGTGCTCGATCGAGTGCGCGCGCACGTCGTTGCGCTCGCCAAGCGAGCCGCCTTTGTTCAGCAAAAACTTCGGCACGAGGAACAGCGAAATACCTTTGATGCCAGCCGGTGCGTCGGGCAGGCGGGCCAGTACGAAGTGAATGATGTTGGAGGTTAAGTCGTGCTCGCCATAGGTGATGAAGATCTTGCTGCCGGTGATGCGATATGTGCCGTCATCGGCGCGTGCCGCGCGGCTGCGCAACGCGCCGACATCGGAGCCGGCCTGCGGCTCGGTGAGCTGCATGGTGCCCATCCATTCGCCGCTCACCAGTTTGCCGAGGTAAGCCTGCTTGAGATCGTCGCTGCCGTAGACTGCGAGCGCATCGATCGCTGCCATGGTCAGCACCGGACCGATGCCGAAGGCCATCGAGGCCGAATTCCACATCTCGACGCAGGCCGCGTTCAGCGCGTGCGGAAGTTCCTGACCGCCCCAGGCGGCCGGCGAGGCGAGCCCGTTCCAGCCGGCGGCGGCCCAGGCGGTGTAGGCCTCTTTCCAGCCCGGTGGCGTGGTCACAGCGCCATCCTTGAACGGGGTTCCGAATGTGTCGCCGACGCGGTTGAGCGGCGCGATTACGTCCGAGGCGAAGCGGCCGGCTTCCTCCAGCACCGAATCCACGGTTTCCTCGTCGAGGTCGCCGTAGAGGCCTTCCGCTAACGCGGCTTTGAGGCCGGCGGCATGTTTGAGCGCAAATGCAATGTCGGAAACCGGCGCGCGATAGGTCATGGCGCCAATCTAGCGGGCGTCAGAGGCCTGCGCGAGACCCCACCTGCGGCCTCTGTATAATGCCCAAAACCGAGCGTTGATCGGGCCGGGCGGCATCGCTATGGTCCGCCGCGTTGGGGCGTAGCCAAGTGGTAAGGCAGTGGATTTTGATTCCGCCATCCCCAGGTTCGAATCCTGGCGCCCCAGCCAACCAGTGCAGTCTCCACTCTCTCCGCGTGTGTCCGGCGATTTAAGACCGGATTTCGCGGGCTTCCGCGAAACGGGGGGTCTCTCGAAATTCCATTTTCGAACTCTGCGGGCCCTAAATGGCGAAAAGTCTCCACACAAAGATTGAAGAATTCCGTTTTGTGGAGTCAGTTGCCAGAGACTTTGCAATCGACACTGGTGCCCCGACATGTCAGTTTAAGAGTCGCCCTAACGCCGCCCAAGGGTTTGCCAGTTCTTTTCGGCCTTATCGAGAGCGTCGGGAGGGGCTTCACGGACGCTTTCCATACCCTTTTTGTCGACCGCCAGAAATAGGCGGCCGTCGACAACGCGCCACGCCTCGGGATCGACGATTGACAAATATCCCCGCGACATGCCGAGCGCGCAGAAGCCGCCGAAACGCGGTGCGTACCGATCGGGATCGCGCACGAACATGTCGCGGTGCTGGGCGCTCGCGAAGCGCCAGTGCGCATCCTCCCAGCGGATTTCATAGCGGCCATCGCCCTTGGTCGGCTTGCCGAGTGTGAAATACGCGACCGTGTCGTAGCCGCCGATGGCGACATCGTGCTCATCGACGTTGATCTTGATGGATTGTGCTCCCGCGCAGGTTGCCGTCATCATTGCAAGCGCAACCAGCATTGAACGCATGGACTTCGGCATCGTCAACCTCGATACGGCCGGGGCTTGGCTATTCGGCGGCATGCTAGCATTCTACCACTCCGTTTTCGGCTTATCAGGCGCAGGCACGTGAAGCCAACACTCTTTCGGTTCGACCGCTACACGCTCAATCTTCCCCGCGCGGAGCTGCGCTGCGGCGAAGACGCGATTGAGCTTCGGCCAAAATCGTTCGACGTCTTGTGCTATTTGATAGAGAACGCCGGGCGGGTCGTAAGCAAGGACGAGATTTTTTCGGCGGTATGGCCCGATGTCACGGTGACCGACGATTCTCTCGTTCAGTGTGTACGGGAAATCCGCCACGCCGTGAAGGACGACGACCAGCGGTTGATCAAGACCGTGCAGCGGCGCGGCTATCTCTTCGACGCGCCGGTGATCCGATCCAATTCAACCGAAACGCTCGATGCGGCGGCGTCTGAAAACGGCAAAGCACGGCTGCAGGCGTCTCCGGCCCTGATCGCCGCCGGCGCAGCCATATTATTGGTCGTTGGCCTCGGCGCATGGTGGTTCGCAACTTCGCGGTCGACACCCGCTGTTGGCACGCCATCGATTGCCGTGCTGTTCTCGACGTCAGGCGACGGCAGCGAAAAAACCTACGACTATTTCAGCGATGGGCTGACCGACGACGTGATCGCGGCGCTGGGTCGATTTTCCGGCCTGCGTGTCGTCGTGCGCACTTCGCTCGACAAATACAGGGGCACCGCCTGGGAGCCACAGCAGCTGCGGCGCGATCTCGACGTCCGCTACATGCTCGACGGCGTCGTGCGCCGCTCCGGCGACCGGATTCGCCTCACGGCGCGGCTTACCGACACGTCGAAGGGCGTACTGCTTTGGTCTGACACCTACGACGAGGAAATGAAAGATGTCTTCGCGGTGCAAGACCGGCTGACGCGCAACATCGTTGGCCGTCTCGCGGTTCGCATCAGCCGCATCGAACAGCAGCGCGCGAACGCGATACCGACCAGTAACATGCAGGCTTACGACTTCGTGCTGCGCGGACGCGAAAAATTGTTGCACATCACGCGCGCCGATAATCTCGAAGCGCGCAGGTTCTTCCGCCTCGCCGCCGACCTGGACGACCGCTATGCGTCCGCTTTCGTGGGCATGGGCCACACTTATCACAACGATATCCTGTTCGGCTGGAGTCCTCGCCTCGACGAGGCATCGCGCCGCGCATACGAATTCGCCAATCGCGGCATCATTCTCGATGACAAGGATCCGGCCGGCTATTTGCTGCTAGCCACAATCTACGTGATCCAGCGCGAATACGATCTCGCCCTGGCGGAAGCTGACCGCGGCATCGAACTCAATCCGCACGACGCCGACGGTTACGCGGTGCGCGGCGCCGTTCTGGTGTGGATGGGCCGCATCGATGACGCCATTGCCGCGTTTGAAACCGCCGCACAATTCGATCCAAACCAGTCGCGCCCACGCAGCCTCGCGCATCTGGGAATCGCCTATCTCCTGGCGCAGCGGCACGACGACGCCGTGCGCGCATTCGAATCCAGCATCGGCCGCAATCCGGAATTCACGCTGGCGCATATCGGCCTAGCGGCCGTTTATGTCGAACTCGGCCGGCGCGCGGAGGCCGAACGCATGGCGCAAATGATCCGCCAGCGCGATCCGTTCTTTTCCGGCGCCTCATTTGGCGGCCAGTTCGCGATCGACGCGCACCGGACGCGGATCAGCGGAAACCTGCAGAAAATCGGGCTTTAGTCCCCAAAGATCGGGATCTTTCGGCGAAATTTCACCGCTCTTTCGTTACGTCCGCGTGCAGGCACGGCAGTCTCACCCGCATCATGCAAACGGATGCGGGGGGTGCCATGACACGCAAACTGACGCGGACTAAAGCGGCCGAGGCCGACGACATTCCAGCCGCCGCCAATGGACTGATGGATCGCCGCATGTTCATGCGGGGCGCCGCCGCCACCGCCGCGGGCATCGGCGGCGCGGTCGCGGCACAAGCCGAACCGCTACAGGTCGCGCCGTGGATGAAGGTCCCCGGCGCGCCGCTGTCCGGCTACGGGCAGCCGTCGCAATACGAGAGCAAGGTCACACGACTGCTGACGCCGGTGCCGGGCCAAACGCAGATTGGCACCTCGCGCACGCCGCTGCACATGCTCGAGGGCGTGATCACGCCCAACGGGCTTCACTTTGAGCGTCATCACAGCGGCGTGCCCGACATCAATCCCGACACGCACCGCTTCGTTATCCACGGACTAGTTAAACGGCCACTCGTGTTCACCGTCGACGCATTGGCTCGCTATCCGATGCACAGTCGCATCACATTCATCGAATGCGCCGGCAATGGGGCGTTGATGTTCCAGAACTCCGCGACGCAGGCGACCTTGCAGCAGATGCAGGGCCTGCTGTCATGCGCGGAATGGACTGGCGTGAAACTGTCCGATCTGCTCAACGAGGCAGGGGTCGATCCGAAAGCAAAGTGGCTGGTGGCGGAAGGCGCCGACGCGGCGAGCTTTAGCCGCAGCATTCCGTTAAGCAAGGCGATGGATGACGTGATCGTCGCGCTCTATCAGAACGGGGAGCGCGTACGTCCGTCGAACGGCTATCCGATGCGGCTGGTCGTACCCGGTTTCGAGGGCAACACGCACGTCAAATGGCTGCGGAGGATCATGCTCACCGAAGGCCCGGCGATGACCAAGGACGAAACGTCGAAATACACCGTGACGCTCGCCAGCGGGAAGTCGCTGCAATTCGTGCATCCGCAAGAGTGCAAATCGATCATCACGCGGCCGTCGCACGGCGTGTCGATCAAGGAGCCTGGATTGTACGAGATCACCGGACTGGCGTGGTCGGGTTACGGCAAAATCACCAAGGTCGAGGTATCTGCCGACGGCGGAAAAACATTCACGCCGGCGCAGTTGCAGGGGCCGGTCCTGCCGGTGGCGCTGACACGCTTCCGGCTGCCGTGGCGCTGGAATGGCGGACCCGCCACGCTGTTGAGCCGCGCGACTGACGATACCGGCTACGTGCAGCCGACGCGTGATGCCCTAATCGCCAAGCGCAGTAACCGAACGCTCTATCACTGGAATGCGATCGTGAGCTGGGGCATCTCCGATAAAGGGGAGGTCAAACATGTTTACGCGTAACGCATTGCTGGTCGCCGCATTCGCGCTGCTCACGTCCAACGCCGACGCCGAGACATCCAATCTGGGCGTCAAAATCGCGCCCGCCGACGTCGCCGCATGGGACATCAGCATCGACCCGGATGGCGCCGGACTGCCGGCCGGCAGCGGCAACTCGAAACAGGGCGAAGCCTACTACGACGCGAAATGCGCGTCTTGCCATGGTGCCAAGGGAGCCGGGAAACCGTACGATCAGTTGGTCGGCGGGATGGGAACGCTTGCCCCCGGGCAGGCTCCAGTTCGCACGGTCGGCAGCTACTGGCCTTACGCCACCACGGTGTTCGATTATGTGCGGCGGTCGATGCCGTTCACCGAAACGAAGTCACTGTCGAATGACGAACTCTACGCCATAACCGCCTACATTCTTCAGCTCAACGGCATCGTCGGCGAGAACGACACAATGGACGCAAAGAGCTTGCCGAAGGTAAAAATGCCGAACCGCGACGGATTCGTTCCGTTCAAGCGCGGAGATTGAGGGCGCCATGAACTTTTTCTCACGGATTGCATTCGCTTCGATTGCCGCGTCGTTGCTCGCACAGGGCGTCGCGACCGCGGCCGAGATCAGACTTACCTGCACCCATGCCTTGAAGGCGACTGTGCTTGATCTTATTCCGGCGTTCGAGCGTGCGACCGGGAATAAACTCATTATGCGATTTGACGTTGTTGCCGGCGTAAAGCGCCAGATCGAAGCGGGGGACCCATTCGACGTTGCCTGCCTTAACCCGAGTATGGTCGACGACTTGATTGGAAAGGGAAAAATCGCGTCAGGGAGCAGGGCTGACATTGCCCGCGCAGGCATAGGTCTTGCGGTGCGCGCCGGTGCGCCCAAGCCGGAGATAAGCTCGGTCGATGCTTTCAAACGTGCGCTGCTTAACGCAAAGTCGATCGCCCATTCGGCGGAGGGACAGAGCGGCGTCTATTTCAAAGAGATGATTGACCGTCTTGGGATCGCCGAGCAATTGAAGCCGAAGCTCATCGCCACACGTCCCGGTCATGCCACGACGGCGGTCGTGAGCGGCGAGGCTGAAATGCTTGTGGTCGTTGCTTCGTCCATCGTTGCAGACCCCGGTGTGACCCTAGTCGGACTGATCCCCACCGAGTTGCAGCATTATTCAACGTTCGCATTGGCTATCAGCGCCGAGTCAAAGGAGCGTGACGCGGCAACAGCCCTGATCAAGTATCTGACAGGGCCTGCGGCAGCGCCTGTGCTCAAGTCCAAGGGCATGGAGCCAGGTTGATCACCTGCTCATGCCTGTAGCGAAAACTTTGCATCCCGCGGTCACGCAGAGACTTCAGACGCAGCTCCGGTCACCGATGTCAGCCGGACATTCCGCCTTACCCGGCTCGATCGCATCCGCAAGATCGTCATCTCTTCAGTGGTGCCGGCATTCCTGCTCGGTGCACCGGCTGGCGGTGCCGCTGGCGTTCATCGTGACGCTGCTGGTGGAGATGCTGACTTTGCTGCCGGGAATCGGAAGCCTGATCGTCATTGCGCAGCGCGAATTTCAGCCGGCCAAGGTCTATGGCCTGCTGGTGGTCGTCGGCGTTATCGGATTTGCGATCAATTGCCTGGTGATCATGATCGAGGGCGCGCTGTTTAGCCGCTGGCCGACACGGACGACCGACGCCGCGTGACGCGGGCGCTACGGTGTGATCCTCGCCCTGCATTCGCCGAGACCGATCTGGACGAACCCATCCCGCAGCGCCTTGGCGCGCATGAAGATCTCGTCGCCGTCTTTGAGAAACGTGCGCGTTTCTCCCGAGGGCAGCGACAGCGGCTTGTGTCCGCCCTCAGTGATTTCCAGCAGGCTTCCCCAGCTTTCCGGCGTCGTTCCTGAAATCGTTCCCGAGCCGAGCAGGTCGCCGGGTTGCAAGTTACAGCCGCCGCTGGTGTGGTGGGCGACCATCTGGGCGACGGTCCAATAAAGCTGCCGGCTGCTGACCCGCGAGAGGCGGTGCGGCGGGACATTCGCCGCCGTCATTGCCTGGGTGGAAAGCAGGACCTCGAATGTGATGTCGAGCGCGCCGTTGGCTTGGTCGGATGCACTGAGTAGATGCGGCAGCGGCGCCGGGTCTCCCGCCGGGCGCGGCAGCGGCGCGCTCCGGAACGGCGCCAGAGCTTCGGGCGTGATCACCCAGGGTGAAATCGTGCTGCCGAAATTTTTCGCCAGGAATGGCCCCAGTGGCTGGTACTCCCAAGCCTGAATATCCCGCGCCGACCAGTCGTTCACCAGACAGAAGCCGGCGATATGCGCGTCCGTTTCGGTGATTGCGATGCGCTCACCCAGTTCGTTGCCCGGGCCGATCCAGATGCCCAGTTCGAGCTCGAAATCGAGCTTCTGCGTCGGCGAGAACACCGGCGGCTCGTCCGCGCTCGGCTTGCGCTGTCCGTGCGGGCGCCGCACCGCCACGCCCGAAGCTCGGATCGACGAGCTTCGGCCGTGATATCCGACCGGAACATATTTGTAGTTAGGCAATAGCGGATTATCGGGACGAAACAGCTTACCGGCATTTGTGGCGTGATGGATGCCGGCGAAGAAGTCCGTGTAGTCGCCGATGCGCGCCGGTAGATGCATCACGCATTGGTCTATCGGATGGAGCAATTTTTTGACGATGTCCTGCTTCGCCGCACCGGTTGCGAGTAAGGCCGACAAGGCGCGGCGCAGCGCCCGGCGCATCGGTGCCGCCTGCCCCATGAGTGCATTGAGCGTTGCCGCGCGTGCCGCATCCGCCGCGGTTGCCGCGTCGCCCGACAAAACGCCGGATTCTACCGCCGCAGCGAGGTCGAGGATCTGGTCGCCGATGGCGACACCGCCCCGCGGCGCGCTTCCTGCGTTGCTGAAAATGCCGAACGGCAGGTTCTGGATCGGGAAATCCGCATGACCGTTGGCGGAGTCCACCCAGCTCTTTAACTGTGGATCGTGCGTCTCGTCGATCGCAGGTCCCTGAATGGCGCCGCCGGCTTCAGACATGAATGTACCCTTGAGCTTGTCGGCGGTGCGGCCGGTCGTCCGCGCTAGGCCGGACCGGATTGATTGGGATTGAAATGTTTCTTCAAACCGGTCCAGCATTCCAGATAGTCGTCGTGACGCGTATCCAGTTCCGCCGCATATTTCGTCAGCCGCTGAGGAAATCGCGTTTCGAACAATGTGAGTGCGGTCTGACGCCGGCTATTTCTTCGGCGCGAACAGCGTCTCGATGAACGAGAGCTCGTCGGCGCTCAGGTTGCAGTTCACAGCTTTATTGTTCTCGTCGATCTGCTCGGGCGTGCTGGCGCCGGCGATGACGCTCGGGATGAAGGGCTTCGACGCCAGCCAGCCGAACGCGAAGTCGGTCAGCGTGCGGCCTCGTTCCTTGGCGAAAGCTTCGAGCTTCTCGATCCGATCCCAGTTGGCGTCGGTCATGAACTTGTCGGTAAACCGCTTCATCGAGCTCGACGACAGCCGTGCGCCTTCCGGCAGCGGCGCGTTGCGCTTGTATTTGCCGGTCAGGAAGCCGCCCGCGATCGGCCGATAGGGCAGCAGACTCAAGCCGAATTTCTTCATGGCCGGTAGCAGTTCGGGCTCGATCTCGCGCACCACCAGGCTGTATTCCTCCTGGCACGCCAGGAACTGGTGATAGCCGTTGGCCTCCGCCACGCAATTGGCTTCGACAACCTGCCACGCCGGCAAATTGGAGCAGCCAATATAGCGGACCTTGCCTTGGGTGATGAGATCGTTGAAGGCCCGCATGATTTCTTCGATAGGTGTCTTCGGGTCCGGCACGTGCAACTGATAGAAGTCGATGTAATCGGTATTCAACCTCTTAAGGCTCGCTTCGACCGCGTTCATCATGTAGCGGCGCGATGCGCCAGACAGTTTGCCTTCCTTGTCCATCGCCATGCCGAGCTTCGTGGCGAGAATGACGTCCTTGCGCCGCTCGCCGAGAATCTGTCCCAACTGATTTTCGGACTGGCCAGCCCCGTAAACGTCGGCGATATCGAAAAACGTCACGCCGACATCGAGCGCGCGAAATACGACGCGCTTGGTCGCTTCGACGTCGAGCCGCGGTCCGAAATTATTGCAGCCGAGACCGAGCAGAGAGGCGCTAAGGCCGGATCGTCCAATTGTGCGCTGTTCCACTTGAAATCCCTGCGTGTGTGAAGGCCGAAGCCTCTCCTACGATATGAGTTGTCATTTGCCAATACCGGAACTAGGCTTTTGACGCGTAAAAAATTCGACGGCTCGAAATCGGCCGCGTGGGGAGTGAAAAACAATGCAACGAAAAATCTGGCTCGCCGCGGCGGCCATCGCGATGACGTTTCAAGCCGCGGTCAGCGGCGCCAGCGCGCAGACTTATCCTGACAAACCCATCCGTCTCATCGTCGGCTACGCCCCCGGCGGCTCGGTCGACATTGTCGCGCGCATCATCACCGAAAAACTCGGCGACCGGATGGGCCATCGCTTCGTCATTGACAATCGCCACGGCGGCGGCACTACCATCGCGTCGCAACTGCTCGCGAAATCGACGCCCGATGGCTACACGCTGATGATGGCCGACATCGCGCATGGCGCCAATCCGGCGCTGAACGATGCGTTGCCGTACAATACTGAAAAAGATTTCACTCCGG
Source organism: Hyphomicrobiales bacterium (assembly GCA_031389105.1). Lineage (GTDB taxonomy): Bacteria > Pseudomonadota > Alphaproteobacteria > Rhizobiales > Xanthobacteraceae > Pseudolabrys. Next base: position 16,456 of record JANMSH010000208.1, on the reverse strand, counting down.
TCGTCCATGTGGCCTATTTCCCGGCGGTGCTTGCCGTTGAGAACTCCGTTCCGGCCAAGAATCTCCATGAATTCCTGGCCTATGCCAAGTCGAAGGACGGCCAACTGAACTATGCCTCATCGGGCGTCGGCAGCATGAATTATCTGGCGGCCGAACTGTTGAAAAAGCAGACCGGCACCAACATCGTCCACATTCCGTATCAAAGCGGCGGCCAAGCGACCACGGCGCTGCTCGGCGGCTTTGTGCAGATGCTGATCACCACCGTGCCGCCGATCATCGGCCATGCCGAGAAAGTGAAAATCCTGGCGGTTAGCCGTGACAAGCGTATGCAAGCGCTGCCGAACGTGCCGACATTCGCCGAAGCCGGGCTGCCCGACTTCAAGGTCCAGCTTTGGCAGGGCCTGCTGGCACCGGCCGGCACCGATAAGGCGATCGTGGAGCGGCTGAACAAGGAATTCAACGCCGTGCTGCAACTGCCGGAAGTGCAGACGCGCCTGCTCGAACTGGGCGGTGATATCGTCGGCGGCACGCCCGCGCAGTTCGCGAGCTTCATCGATGGCGAAATCGCCCGCTGGAAAGCGGTGATCCCGGCTGAGGCGCGGATCAAGCGATAGCTGCGCTCATTCGTTGATCGTGGCGACGCGTTGATAGACGCCGTTGCGCCGCGCGGTGAAATGCGGACGGATCTGCGTCGGCCAGGCGCCTAAGCCGGTCTGCTTCTTCCATTCCGGCGTTCGCGGCCGCTCCGCGTTGTCGATGGCATAGATCGCCAGATAATCCGGAACGTCACCGGTGTCGGAATATTCCAGTTTGTAGCGCGTGCAGGCCTTCACGCCCGGCGCCTGCATCATCAGAGGAATGTGGTCACCGCCGTAAAGCTCGTTGAACTTGGGCTCGATCTCGGCCGGCACCGACTGCTGTAGAAAATAAATGTAGTCGCTGTTGGTAGCATCTTTGTACGGCGTGCTGTCGAACGATGCTGCTTCGGTGTGGAATATCTGCCGGTAGGTGCCGTTGCGGCGGGCCGTGACCTTGTCGCGGATGTCCGTGGGCCAGCGGCCAAACGTGCTCTGCTTTTTCCAGGCGTCGGAGCGGGGAAGCGAAGGATCGTCGATATGGTAGATGCCGAGATAACGGATCATGTCCGGGTTGTCCGACCATTCGAGCTTGTAGCGGATGCAGTCGCGCACGCCCGGCGTCTTCAGCATGTACGGCAGATGATCGGTGTCATAGATGTGGTTGAAGTCGGCTTCGTGCTCGGCAGGGATGTCGAGCAGAATGAAAAAGATGTGCTGGCTCATCGTGTCTCCGTTTAGTGCAATCTGAGTAAGCCGGCGCACCTAGGCCAGCAGGTTCAAGAATTCGAGCGCATTGCGGTGCAGGATGCGCTCTCTGTTTTTGGGTTTGATCGGCAGTTTGTTGAACCAATCCAGGCAGCCCTTCGCTGGGCATAGCGGAAATGAACTGGCGTGGATAAAACGCTCGGCGAGGAAGCCGTCGGCCGCTTTCAGGTAGTCATCCATGCCCGGCATGTTGACGAAGTACATGTCGGGCGAGAGATAAAGGTTCGGCCGCCGGAACGCGATGTGCAGCACCTGATGCACCCAGGGCCAGCCGCCATGCGCGGCGCAGACTTTCAGCTTCGGGAAATCGGCCAGCACGCGGTCGAGCGCGACCGGCACGGTGTAGCCGATGTCCGGCCCGGCATTGCCGCCGACCAGCAGGATGATGGGGACCGCCTTGTCCTCGCAATGCGCATAGATCGGATAAAGCTTGCGGTCGTCGCATTGCATCGGCACCGGCTGCGCACCCGGCTCGAAATTGATCGCCTTGAATCCGGCGGCCATCGCTGCGTCGATCTCGGGCACCGCCTGCTTGCGGTCGGAGAGCGCCACCGACGCCACGCCGAGGAAACGTCCCGGATAGGCCTGAACGAACTCCATGACGTCGGCGTTCGGCACTGAGCCTAAAAATCCGGAATTGCGCCCGACCACCACGCCGATATCGATGCCGGCGTCACCCATCTCTTTGATAAGCAGGTCGCAAGATTTTTCTGTCGCGGCTTGTGACGGCACCAGCCCGAGTTGACGCGTGAATCGGTCGCGCCGTTCCGGATCCGAATACATCAGCGTATCGAGGAAGCCCTTGAAGGGCGGTCGGATGCGGAAATCGATCACCGTCATGGCTGACCCGGCAGGTCGATGCGCAGCAGCTTGGCGGCGTTGCGAAACAGAATCTTTTCCATCGCTTCCGGCCTGATCGGCAGCGTCTTGAACCACGCCGCGTAGCCGGTCACCGGCGTGAAAGGGTATGAACTGGCGTAAAGGAAACGGTCGGCGAGATAGCCGTCGGCGGCCTTGATGTAATCGTCCATACCCGGCATCTGCGCGAGATACTGATCGGGCGAGATGTAGACGTTCGGGCGGCGAAACGTGATGTGCAGCACCTGATGCACCCAGGGCCAGCCGCCATGCGACACCACAATCTTCAATTCGGGAAAATCGGCGGCGACGCGGTCGAGACATTTGGGTTCGGTGTAGCTCAAGTCCGGCCCAGCGCTGCCGCCGGCCATGATGATCACCGGAATATCGGCATCCTCGCATTGCGCGTAGACCGGATAAAGCTGGCGGGCATCGACCATTAGCGGTGAGGGATAAGACCCCGGTTCGATATTGATGGCGCGAAAGCCGGCCTTAATCGCGGCGGAAATCTGCGCGGCAGCGGTCTTGCGGTTGCTCGGATCGATCGAGGCGGTGCCGATGAAGCGGTTCGGATAATCGGCGACGATCTTGGCTACGTCGTCGTTGCTCAGCGAACCGTAGCGGCCAGAATTGCGGCCAATCACGACGCCGTGCGTCACGCCGGCCTGATTCATCTCCTGCAACAGCAGGTCCATCGACTTTTCGCGCACAGACGGCGCCGGCTCGAAGCCGTGAATGCGCGTGATCTTGTCGCGGCGCTCGCTCTCGGTATAGAGCGCCATTTTCAGGAAACCGGCGGCCGGCGGCCGCAGGCGAAAATCGATGATGGTCATCTGTCGGCTACCTTCGGGATGATCCGTCCGGCCAATCGCCGATCAGTTTGGCTTTTCGAGCATTTTTGCTTCGGTCGCGATCTGACGGATGCGTTCGACTTCGGTGGTCATGAACGCTTTGAGTTCTTCGGGCGAGCTCGATGTCGGCTCCAGGCCGAGCTTTTCAAGCCGTTCTTTGATCGCAGGGGTCTCGATCGCTGTGATGAAGGCGGTGTGGATACGCTTCGCGATATCCGGCGGCAAACCCTTCGGTGCGACGAACGCGAACCACTCGCCGAAGCGGTACCCAGGATATCCGGCTTCCGCGACAGTAGGCACGTTCGGCAAATTCTTGGACCGCTTCTCGGTGGTTATCGCTAGAGGACGAATTTTACCGGCTTGGATGAACGGCGTGGCCGGGCCGATACCGATGATGGCGATTGGTACCTGGCTGCCGAGCAAATCGTTCAACGCGGGGCCGGCGCCGCGATAAGGCACGTGGATAAGGTTGATGTTGGCGCGGGATTTCAACAATTCGCCGGCGAAGTTCATCGCGGTGCCGGAACCGGCCGAGGCGTAACTGAGGCTACCCGGCTTGGCCTTGGCCGCGGTGACCAGGTCCGCCAGCGTCTTGAAGGGTGACTCCTGCGGCACCAGCACCAATACCGTATTGATGACGACCATCGAAATCGGCGTGATGTCATTGATTACGTCAAACGACAGGTTCGATTGCAACACTGCGTTCGACAGATGATTGCTGGAGACCAGGCTGATCGTGTAGCCGTCCGGCGCAGCGCGCACCAAAGCCTCGGCTCCTGGTACGCCGGCGCCGCCGCCTCGATTTTCAACGACGGCCGTTGTGCCGAGCGCCTTGGCCATTTCGTCCTGTAGAATGCGGGCGACGATATCGACGGCGCCACCCGGCGCGAACGGGACGATGATCTTGATCGGGCGGCTCGGCCAGGTGTCGGCCTGTGCCGACGACGCTGGCATGAGCAGCGCAACGGCTGCGAAAAACGCACCGCCGACCATTGAAATTGCGCACTGACTTTTTCCCATCGCGACCATCATTCACTCCCCGAAATTATTTCTTTTGAAGCTGCGGGGAAGCGTAGGTTCCGCAATGTCAAAGATCAACTCATAATGTAGAAGACATGCTTTCGAACATCGATGCGACGCTAGGAAATGTCCACCATATCTCGTGATCCGGGAATTTCAGCGACGACAACTACCCGCGCGATTAAAAGGAAAAATTCAACTTATTCTCGTCGGTAGGGTGATTTGGCCGACGCTTGCCGCCTGAATTGGGGTAGTTTGTCTGTGATATCGGCGGGCGACAGGAGGACGTCATGAGGCTGTTGGCATTAATCGGTGCGCTCGGACTTGCCGCTGCCGTCTTCGCAGCCGGTTTTTTCTTCGGCGGCTTCTACAGCGTCGCCGGCACGGCCTATGAGCCCGAGATCGTGAAGAAGGTGCTGATCCAGGTCCGCACCGCTTCGGTCGCCCGGCACGCCAAGGACAAGCCACCGGCCAATCTCGAAGAGCCGGCCACCATTCAGGCCGGCGCGCTGAAGTACGTCGAGCACGGCTGCACCACCTGCCATGGCGCCCCGGGCGTTGGCTGGCTGAAATTCTCGGAAGGCATGCATCCCGATCCGCCGGGCCTGAAATATATCGTCAACGAACGCACGCCGGCTGAACTGTTCTGGGTCATCAAGAACGGCATCAACATGACCGGGATGCCGAGCTTCGCGCTGGCCGGCGCCAAGGACGACGAGATGTGGCAGATCGTGGCGTTCTTGAAAAAATTGCCGTCCGTATCCGACGCCGACTTCAAGACGTGGAGCGCGGGCGCCGCCAAACCGTAGCGTCAACGGTGCAGGCAACTGTAGATGCGGATGAGGCGGCGGCTTTCCGCTGGGAGCGCGGTGCTGCTCTGTTCGCTTCGCTTTGCCGTGCCGCACGATATCCAGAAATAGTTGGTCCGGGGATCGACGACGAGGCGCGCTGGCGCGAAGCCCGGCGCGACCAGCACTGACAGATACGGCGTGGTCGAATGCCACGACAGCCGGGTGAGGCCGGGGCCGGCCCGCTTTGCCGAGACGAACAGCGGATCGCCCAGCGCCGGATCGGAGACCGTGCCGGTGGCGAGCGCGCGTATCGACGCTTTGTAGTGCGTCCATGCAACGACAAATTTTGCTGTCTCGACGGTGTGAACCAGAATCGTCAGCAGCAAAGCACCGGCGACTATTTTCGGGTTCACTGAATCTTCGATGACTCGCGCCATGGACGCCAGGTGGGGAACCGGCGAATTCTTTCGCTCTTCATCGTTCATGGCTTGCACCGCGGCCATGATGCCGAGTGCCGGCGTCACGATCAGCAGCACGGTGCGCAGATTGTAGCGGCCTTCGGCGAGCAGCGAATGGTCGAGCCAGAGCCAGTAAGCGGCGAGCAGAAGGACGCACAGAACGAGAGAACAAACGTAGGCTTTATTCGGAGCAAGCCGGCGTAACATAATGAGCGCCAGATCGGTGAAGGCCAGCGCTACCGTTAGCAACACGAAGGCCGGTTCGGTGAGGTTGCCAATGTCGACGAATCTGAAGGCGGCCGCATTCAGGACGAGGGAAATATAGTCGTCAGGCCTGATAGCGACTTTGACGATCAGCCAGACCGTGATCGCGGCGACACATGCCGCTGCGGCCCGGATGAAGGCGGCGTTACGCCAGCTTCGCAGGAATACGGCGAACAGGATCGCCTGCGCTAAAATGACGGCGCCTTCGTGCGTGAAAACCAGTGCCAAAACCACCACGAACACCGCAAGTGTGCCTGGCACGTTCATACGCGCGCATAGGCAGAACGCGAGCGCCGGCCAGAATATGGCGTGCGCCATCCACATTTCAGTCGGCGCGCCATAGACGAATGGGCACAGGCAGGCGGTCGACAGACAGGCGGTGACGAAGATCGGGCGGCCTTTGCTGCGGTCAGCCGCGAACGTAACGAGCAGCCCAACAAGTTGCGCCGAGAAAAACAGAAATCCGTAAACCGCAATGCCGGCTTTCGCGTTGCCGGTCAGCGCGACCGCCGTTTCGGCCGGGATATAAGCATAGACGTAGCCGAACATGCGGCCGGAAATATTATGCCAATGGAACGCCCAGGCATCCTGCGCGGCGACCGCGTAGGAAAAGATCGAGCCGTCGCCGAACATCTGAAGTTCGGTTGATAGCCCGACGGCGATGAACAGAATCGACGCGCCGATACCGGCGCCAATGATGAGAGTGCGCAACAGGCGCGCCGAATGAGTTTCCGTCTCGGCGCTCATTGCTTTGTCCGCGCCGACGCGATGGCAACCATGCCTGCCAGCCCGGCGAGCACCGCCCAATAGGCGTAGCGGAAATCATTCGCGACGCCGACGGTGAGGAACGTCATCATATAGACGACGGCCGAGCCGCAGATGCCGAGCGCGAAAGCGCCGGCCGGCGTGTCGCGGCGCCGCCACGCGAAAATGCACACGGCAATGTCGAGCAGCAGCCAGAGGCCGGTGCGGAACAGCGGCGTCGGCTTTAGCGTATCGTGCACGGCTTTAAGCGCCATCAGGCGCGGATTGCCGGCGAAAATGATCTTATCCGGATCGTCGAGGTCGCGCGTCCACATCGCCAGATTGTCGGCGCCGAAGAGGAACGTCCACATGAAGGCGGCGCGATGCTGAAGGTAGGCGATGGGATGGCTGACGATGGCGCGCTTCCAGGCATCGGCGAGAGGAGGGAAAGCAAAGATTTTTTCGCGTTCGAGATGCTCCATCACGAACTGGCACGGCTGCTGCGTCCAATAGAGGTCCCAAACGGTCGGCCGGTAACAGCCGCTGACGATGAGCGCGGTCTCGTCCTTGGTCCAGGTGCCGGGAAACACGTTCTCCTTGGCGAAATGCGACACACCGCCGAGGTCGAACACCATGATCGGATGCAGCGGATGCTGCCGTGTCGCACCCAGCACGCCGTAGTAAACCACCTGAACCAGTCCAAACAGGAGTAGCGCCGCTGGCACATATAGCATTGCCGCGCGCTTCCACTGGATATTCGCCGGCCACAAAATATAGGCGGCGAGGATGGGTGCTGCCGCCAGCGCATTCGGCCGCAAAAGCACTCCGAAGGAGAGCAAAGCGAGGGCGGCGATCTGAGCAGCCACGCGCCGCTTCTTGTCGCTGTCGACAGTGGCAAATACCAATGCGGCGGCAAGCAGCCAGGCAATGCCGAACAGCACGTCGCGCCAGATGATGCCGACAAACACGAAGGCGGGTGGCGACAATGCCAGCAGCGGCAACAACAGGCCGAGCCACAGTGACCGCCGCGCGACCGCTATGGCTGCGACTCCGAAAGCCAGCCAATAAAGCACGGCCGAGAGCAACAACAGGCTGCCCGGCCCGGGGGCGATGGGGTCGATCAGCCGCCACAATACGATCATCACAGGCGACTGCCAGTCGCCGTAAAAGCCTTTGGCCATATCCATGTAGATGTAGCGCGCGTCGAACGTCATGACGCCGGGCCAGAAGATCCACAGCGTCAGCGCGAAGCCCGCGACGCACATCGCGATAATCGCCAGCACCGCGCGCCGGGTTTCAATCGAGACGCGCATAGGCGTCTCCGGAGTTGGCCTCGGACGGCAGCGCGTCGAGCCACTGCAGCATGGCGGCGGCAGTGACCCAGTCGCCGAGCGCGAAACTCTGGCTTTCGCCCAGCACCGCGTTGAAACGAGTATAGCCCAGCGCGCGGCAGCGCTGGATGCAGGCGCGCGCGACGTCCCGCTGGATGGTCGTGAATTCGAACGACAGCGCCGGGGCGGGCTGGCTCAACCCTGCCAGCGCCTCGGCTTCGAAGCCTTCGACGTCGATCTTGATGAAAACAGGCGCCCCGTGCCGCGCGATCAGAGCATCGAGCGTGGTCATTGGCACGCGCAGTTGCTTGTCCCAGTTTTGCTCCTGCCAGCCCGGCGCACCGGCCGCTGCGGCGATGAAATCCGCCGACGCGGTCGACACCGTCGGATTGTCGACGTTGACGTTGAGCTCGATCTCACCCGCCTGACGGCCGACCGCGACGGGCTCGATCGTCACCTTCGAGCTAAGGCCGTAAAGCAGCCGCAGCGTCTGCACCAAAGCCGGCTGCGGTTCGGCGGCGACGATACGCGCGCCCAGCCGCCGGAACGAGGCGATGCGGTCGCCGACATGCGCGCCGATATCGAACACCAGATCGCCCGGCCGCACGAAATGCGCGTAGAGCCGGTCCATCGCCGGACCGTGTTTGCGATTGCCGTAATAGATGCGCAGCGACCGGAGAATTCCGCGGACCGTTCGGAGCCCATCCAGCATGATGCGCTAGCGCGCCCCAATTTCAAAGGATGACCGCGCGTTGACCTCGATCGCCGGCAGATGCAGCGGCGCCAGCGCAGGTGGCGTTTCCTCTTCCTCCGGCAGACGGCAGATCCCGATCCGCGCGAATATTTTGCCGAGCAACGGCGAGGCGGTAGCAACCGCGAAGGGCGCCGCCAGGATGAGGCCGGTGGTGCCCAGCAAGACAAAGCCGATATCGTTTGGCGCCTTGCTTGCGGCGACCGCCAGAATGGCGCAACCGGCCAGCGTCTGCGGCCAGAATTTGGCGAAGGCCAGCCGCCACGGCACCGCGTGGCTCTGCCGCGTCTGGCTGGTCCAGCTACCGCCGCGCCGGAACACGAACAGCCGGGTCATGAAAATAGTGTGCGCGAGCGCGATCATCGGCGCCAGCAAAATCATGAACAGCGTTTCAATGGCGATGTTCAGGAAGAACCTCAAGGTGCCGCCAAAGCTGCGCCGCAGCGACGGCGTCAGCAGCACATCGACGATGGTCGCGATCTTTGGCGCAAACGTCATCAGCATCATGATCGCAAACAACACCGTGCCGGGGCCTGCTTCGACCGGCACGTATTGCGCCGACGGTGTGTTCGACAGCGCCAGCAGCACGGTGCCGATGGCGGTCATCGCCATCCAGGCCGGCGAGCCGAGATACATCTGGATCGCAAACAGCAATTGAAAGCGGCTGACCGGCTTGAGCCCCGGCATGCCCAGTAGTTGCCAATACTGCATGTTGCCTTGCAGCCAGCGCAGGTCGCGGCGGCCGAATTCCATCAGCGTCGGCGGGTTTTCTTCCCAGCTCATGCCTTCGACCGGCAGCACGCGGACTTCGTAGCCGGCGCGGCGCATCATCACCGCTTCGACCTGATCGTGGCTGAGCACGTAACCGCTGAGCGGTCCGTTGCCGGGCAACACCGGCATATGACAATGCGCGATGAATGGCGCGAGCCGGATGATGGCGTTGTGGCCCCAATAAGGCCCGCAGTCGCCTTGCCACCATGTGGCGCCCAAAGTGTAGGAGCGCATGCCGAGCCGCATGCCGAACTGGAATACCCGTGCGAACACACTCATCGACGGCATCCCGACGATCAGCGTCTGGAGAATGCCGAGCCTCGAATTGGCCTGCGCGATCCGTATCAGGCGCAGCACCGCGTCGGCCGGCATGAAGCTGTCGGCATCGAGCGTGAGGGCGAAGTCGTGGTTGGCGCCCCAGCGCTCGCAGAAGTCGCGGATGTTACCGGACTTGTAAGCGGTGTTGATGGCGCGGCGACGATAGGTGACCGGAATGACGCTTTGCCATTGCGCGGTGAACTTCGCGACCAAAGCTTCTTCGGCAGTGATGATTTCCGGATCGCTGCTGTCGCTCAGCACATAGACATGAAACAGATGCGCGACGCGCGCTTCGACCAGGCCTTCGAGTAGCGGCTGGAGATTGCGGGCCACCGGGTCCGGGCTCTCGTTACGAATGCACATCAGGATCGCGGTCGATGCCGTAATCGGTTCGTCGCCACGGATGCTTGCGGCCAGCGGGTTCACCGTCACGGCTGGGTCGCGCGCGAAGCGCATGATCAGGAACCCGATGAAGGCGTTCCAGAAGCCGATCACCGACCAGGGCAGGGTTATGGTGAACAGCACAAGAAACGAGATGGCGCCGACGCTCGTGGGCGGCACGGCGACGGCCGCGAGCCACAGCACAGCGATCATGGTGCTCCCCACCAACACGGCGAACAGCGTCCGGCGGCGCGTCAGCGTTGCCGATGCGGTTTCCGGATCGGCAACGCCCGCCAGCGCGATAGTACGATCGAGCAACATGGCCCCCTGTTTTTCTTACCCGTTCAGGATATACCCGTTGAAAGGCCGCAAAGTCCAAGGTGGGATCATAAAGTGCCGGATATTTCTACCCAGGCGCTGTGGTATGTCGGCGACGGACGCGCCGAAATCCGCGACGAACCGCTGTCCGAGCCCGGGCCGGGCGAAGTTTGCGTGCGCGCGCTTCACGGCGCAATCAGCCGCGGCACCGAACGGCTGGTGCTGGCCGGCCGCGTGCCGTCCAGCGAGTTCGAGCGCATGCGGGCGCCGTTCATGGCAGGCAGCTTTCCGTTTCCGGTTAAATATGGCTACGCGACGGTCGGCCGGGTCGAACGAGGCCCGGCGGAATTGCAGGGCCGGACGGTGTTCGCCCTGCATCCGCATCAGAGCATCTTCAATGTGCCGGCCGAGGCGGTGGTGCCTTTGCCCGACGGCGTGCCGCCCGCCCGCGCCGTACTCGCCGCCAATATGGAGACTGCGCTCAATGGCGTGTGGGACGGAGCGCCAGCGCCGGCGGACCGCATTGCGGTGGTGGGAGCGGGCGTTGTTGGCGCACTGGTCGCCTATTTGTGTGGCCGGTTTCCCGGCGCGCAAGTGACGTTGGTCGACGTCGAGCCGTCGCGCGGGGAATTAGCCCGCGCGCTCGGTGTTGGCTTTGCTGCGCCAGACGCTGCGCCGCGCGATTGCGATCTGGTCGTGCATGCCAGCGGCAGCGCGGCCGGTCTGGCGACAGCGTTGGGTCTGGCTGGCGACGAGGCGACGGTATTGGAAATGAGCTGGTATGGAACGGACGACATTGCTGTGCCGCTAGGCGCTGAGTTCCACAGCCGGCGGCTCAAATTGATATCGAGCCAGGTCGGCAAGGTTGCGCCATCGCACCGTGCCCGCTGGAGCTATTCGCGACGGCTTGCCGCCGCGCTCGGCTTGCTGGCCGATCCGCGGCTCGATGCGCTGCTGGCGCCGGCGATCAAATTTCACGACCTCCCGGCGCGGCTTCCCGATATGCTGTCGCCGCAGAGCGGTGTGCTGTGCCAGCTCGTCACTTATCCTGTAGCTTGAGAGGTTTTCCTTTGTTCGCCGTCGAAGTTCGCGACCACATCATGATCGCCCATTCGTTTCGCGGCGCCGTGTTCGGCCCCGCGCAGGCGCTGCATGGCGCGACCTTCGTCATCGACGCGGCCTTCATCGCCGACACGCTCGACGCAAACGGCATCGTCATTGACATCGGCCGCGCGCACGAGGCGCTCAAGACGACGCTGGCGCCGCTGAATTATGCGAACCTCGACGCCGTGCCGGCGTTCAAAGGCATGAACACCACCACCGAATTTCTGACCAAACATGTTTACGACAGGCTCGCCGAAGCCGCGCGCGCCGGGCAGCTCGGCCGTGACGGCCGCGAACTCAAGGCCATCCGCGTCACCATCTCGGAGTCGCACGTCGCGCGCGCCTGGTACGAGGCGCCCTTGTGGTGAGGCGTGTCGCCTTCGCGGTGCCGGGCGATCTTGCGACCCCGACCGGTGGCTATGCCTACGACCGGCGCATGATCGAAGAACTCCAACATCTCGGCTGGCAGGTCGATGTCATCAGTCTCGGTGAGGGTTTTCCGTATCCGAGCCAAGAGCAACGCGAGATGGCGATGGCGCGGCTGACGGACGTTGCAGTGGGCTGCCCGATCGTGATCGACGGGCTGGCCTACGGCGTGCTCCCTGAAGCGACGTTGCAGCTTCGCGCCAATCATCCTTTGATCGCGCTGGTGCATCACCCGCTCGCGCTGGAGTCCGGTCTGTCCAAGACGGAAGCCCATGACTTGCAGGCCAGCGAACGCGCGGCGCTGGCGGCGGCCCGCAGCGTCGTCGTCACCAGTCCGGCGACCGCGCGGATGCTCACCGCCGACTACGATATTCCGGCAAACCGCATCGTGGTGGCCTGTCCGGGCAACGATCCGGTGCCGATGGCGCACGGCAGCAGCGATGGCATCGTGCGGCTGCTCTCGGTGGGCGCGATCGTGCCGCGCAAGGGCTTCGACGTGCTGATCGCGGCGCTCGCCACGCTCACCGATCTGCCCTGGCACCTGACAATTGTTGGCGACCGCGGCCGCGATCCGCAAACGGCCGCGGCGCTCGATGCCGATATTGCGCGCCACGGGCTCGGTGATCGCGTCTTCGTGCTCGGCGCGGTGCCTGACGAACGTCTCGCCGAACTCTACGCCGCCGCCGATGTGTTCGCGCTGGCGTCTCGTTTCGAGGGCTACGGCATGGCTTTTTCCGAGGCCATCGCGCGCGGCCTGCCGGTGATCGGCACCACCGCCGGGGCTATTCCCGAAACAGTGCCGGCAGGGGCGGGGCTGCTGGTGCCGCCGGACGACGTCGCCGCGCTGGCGGCGGCCTTGCGCGGGATCATCGGCAATCACGGCAAGCGCGGCAACATGGCTTCGGCAGCGCGCGCGGCGGCGCGGTCACTTCCGACCTGGCAGGATTCGGCAAAATTGTTCGCCGGCGCGATAGAGGCCGCCGCATGACCGGATTTTCCGCCGGCTGGCTGGCCTTGCGCGAGCCGCACGATCTGCGCGCACGAAATGCCAAAGTGCTCGACGCGGTGGTAACGTCGCTCGCCGGCCACAAACAAATCCGCATTGTCGATCTCGCCTGCGGCACCGGTTCGACGCTGCGCGCGCTGGCGCCGCGCTTTCCCGCCGGACAGAACTGGCGGCTTGCCGACAACGACCTCAGTCTGCTCGCGCGCGTCTCCGCCATGCCACGGCCTCCCGGCGTCACGCTCACCACCGTGCCGATCGATCTCAACCACGATCTCGAAGCCGCGCTCGATGGGCCGGTCGATCTGGTGACGACATCGGCGCTGCTCGATCTGGTGTCGGAGCCTTGGCTGGAGCGGCTGGCGGTCGAAACGCTGGCGCGCAAAATTCCGGTTTACGCCGCACTAAGCTATGACGGCCGCATAGAGATCGGTCCGCCTCATAAACTCGACGCGGCGATTGCCGCCGCGGTCAACAAGCATCAGCGTGGCAATAAAGGATTTGGTCCGGCGCTCGGACCTGAATCGGCTCATGCCGCCACCGCGCGATTTGAAAAACTGGGCTGCACCGTCGTTCATGGTCCGTCGGACTGGGTCGCAGGGCCCAACGATCGCGATTTCCAGATGGAGATTTTTTCCGGTTGGGCGAGCGCGGCGCGCGAGACCGGCGATCTGTCGCTGCCCGACACGGTCGAGTGGCTGACGTTCCGCCGCGATCAGGCCGCCGCGGGACGTTCGTCAGTCCGTGTCGGTCACGTCGATATTTTCGCGCAGCCGACGCGCTGAGCGGACAGGTCGCAATCGAACAGCACTTCGTCGCCGAGTGAGAACGTGCGGATCGGTGGACGCAGCGCCTGATCGGCGCGCGCCACCGGCGGCAGCACGATGCCGGGCCGGCCGCTGCCGAGAATGATCGGGGCCACCATCACATGCAGCCGGTCGAGACAGCCCGCCGCCATGAAGCTCGACACCGTGTCGGCGCCGCCTTCGATCAAAATGCGGCGCAAGCCACGCGCCGCCAACGCCGCAAGAATGTCGTGCGGCGCGATGCGCCCGTTGGCCGTGGGCAGAGCCACGCCTTCGACGCCGGCGGGCAGGGCGCAGCGCGTGTCCTCGGCCGTCACGACCAGACGGCGCACGCCGTCTTCGGTGAACACTTTGGCGCTGCCGGCAAGGCGCGCCTTGGGGTCGACCACGACGCGCGCCGGATGCGGGCCTTCGCAGCGCCTCACGGTCAATTGCGGATCGTCGGCAATCGCGGTGCCGACGCCGACCACCACGGCGTCGACCAGTGAACGCAGCCGGTGCAGATGCTCGATCCCGGGCGGGCCGTTGATGTAATGCGAGTGTCCCGTTTCGGTGGCGATGCGCCCGTCGAGCGACTGGCCGATCTGGCCCACGACCACGAGGCCATCGGCGGTTTGGCCGCGGAGCGGCCCGAACAGATCGCCCCAGGGCGCGGGCAAAGCCTGCGAAGGGTCGCGAAATGCGCGCACAAAGCGGCCCCAACCATTGTCTTCGCTTGCAACCATTTCGGCCGATGGGGTGTTGGTGGGCGTCGGCACGCGGCTGCCTTCATAAAAACAATCTATAATTCCAATAGGCTGGCACAAATCACCCGTTATGGCGACCGGAATGGCCATGGGGGTCGCGGTGTTCTACAATCGGGTGCCGATGGCAAACGCGCCATCGCAGAAAATGCTGGGAAGTCTGCTCAATGAATTCGGTCGAGACGGGCGTGTTTTCTACTTTGTTCGGTGCGAAAGGGCAGACCGGCGTCAATCGCGGGGTCGCCGAATTTCACGCGCGGCGGCCCGTATTCATGACCAGCGGTCATGAAGCGGTGCTCGCGCTGCCGGTCGAAGGTCTCGACGCGCAGCGTCTTGCCGAATTCGTCGCGCTTTGCATGCCGGCGATGCTGCGGCTCGTCATCACCGCGCGGCGGGCCGATGCGCTCGGCCTCGATGCGAAGGGGCCGATGGCCGTAAACCTCGGCGCCGGCGTCAGCGTGCCGGTTATTCTCTCGCTCGCCGCCGATGCCACAATCGACCGTGCTGTCGATGCCAAACCGGCCGGTCCGGCTGCCGCCGCCGCCGTCGAACTTGTGAAGCTCTCGCAAGGTCTGCCCGCGGTTTTGGTCGCCGACGTGAGTGCGTCGAAAGTGGTGGCTTCCGGCCACGACATTGTCACCGTCGATGCGGATGCTGTTGCGCATTTCGGCGACGAAGCCATCCGCACGCTGACCATCGCCAGCAAAGCTTACGTCCCGCTCGACTCCGGTAGGCGCGCACGCTTCGTCGTGTTCCGTGACGCGATGGGCGGCAGCCCGGTCGCCATCGTCGTCGGCAAGCCGGATTTGGCGAAGCCGGTACTGGTGCGTCTGCATTCGGCCTGTCTGACCGGCGATGTGTTCGGCTCGCGGCGCTGCGACTGCGGCGATCAGCTCAAGCTCGCGGTCAAGCGCATCGAAGAGACGGGTGGCGGCGTCGTGCTGTATCTGGCCCAGGAAGGCCGCGGCCTCGGCCTCGCCAACAAGATGCGGACCTATCAGATGCAGGACGACGGGCTCGACACGGTCGATGCCAACACCACGCTCGGCTTCGACGACGACGAGCGCGACTACGGCGTCGCGGCGCGCATGCTGCAAATGCTCGACATCGAACGCGTTACGCTGCTGACGAACAATCCGCACAAGCTCGACGGCCTTGCGCAATACGGCATCGAAATCGTCAACCGCATGCCGATCGAGGCGCCGATCAATCCGGACAACCGCCGCTACCTGACGGCGAAAGCCGAACGGGCCGGGCACCGGCTTAACCACCTCGAATCATCGCTGGCGGAATCGTCCGGCGCCGATGTGGCGCCGCTGGCGCCGTGACCATGGCAAATGCGGCTCGGCTGATCGGCGAGCTCACTTTTCCGGAAGTCGCGACGCGTCTCAAGGCGACGTCGATCATGTGTTTGCCGATTGGCTCGATCGAGCAGCACGGTCCGCATCTGCCGCTCAACACCGATGTCGTGCTGGCCGAAGGCGTTACGCGCCTCATCGTCGCGCGCTGGGGCGAGACGCACGACCTCTGGCAGCTTCCGACCATCTCGATCAGCCTCGCGCGCGAGCACGAGTGGGCGCCGGGTACGCTGTCGCTGTCGGTCGCGGGCCTCACCGCGTATATGCACGATCTCGGCCGCACGCTGGCGCGGTCGCTGCCGGCGCGCAATTTGATGATCGTCAACGGTCACGGCGGCAACCGCGGCATTCTCGAAGTGCTGGCGCAGGAGATGCGCTCCGACTACGGCCTCAACATCGTCATATTCCATCCGGCATCGCTGGCCGACACCAGTGCCGATTCCGTCGCGCCGGAAATTCATGGCGGCAAGAACGAAACATCCTTGATGCTGACGATCGCGCCGCATCTGGTGCGCCATGACCAGATTGCAACGCTGACGCATCCGCCGGACGGAGAAGCCATCCGCAACACGATTCTGCGCAAGGGTGTGACCTGGCCCTGGACCACGGACGACAAGCGCATCGCCGACAACGGCGTCATCGGCGATCCCAAGGCTGCCTCGGCCGAATTCGGGCAGGGCATCATCGACCGGGTGGTGGAGACGGCCGGTACGGTCCTTAAACAGCTTCTGGACAGGCCCCGCGCCTAAATCTACAAGGCCTGTTCCGTACTTGAGCGGCGGGAAAACATGGCGCTTCCTCTTATTGTCGGCATCAG
>JANMSH010000172.1:0-8228 GCA_031389105.1 Hyphomicrobiales bacterium | reverse complement strand
CATCAAGACCACGATCTTCTGTCCGGAAGACACGCCGGAAGTGAACGTCAGCGAGATCGCGCTGCAAGGCGCCGCGGTTTATCGCGTCAACGGTTTGATCGACGATTGCGGCAAGATCGTCGGCGAGGGCAAAGCGAAAGTCGGCTGGTTCGATACTTCGACGCTGAAGGAGCCGTACCGGATCGAAGGCAAGAAGACGATGGGCCTCGAACTTGCCGAGCAACTCGGCTGGCAGGTGCCGGACGTCATTTTCTATCCGACCGGCGGCGGCACCGGACTGATCGGCATGTGGAAGGCCTTCGCCGAACTGGAAGAGATCGGCTTCATCGGAGCCAAGCGCCCGCGCATGATCGCGGTGCAGGCGTCGGGCTGCGCGCCGATGGTCAAGGCTTTCGAGGAAGGCAAAGAGCACGCACCGCGCTGGGAGAATGCGCACACCATCGCGTCCGGCATTCGCGTGCCGCAGGCGGTCGGCGACTTTCTTATTCTGCGTGCGGTGCGCGAGAGCGGCGGCTTTGCCATCGCGGTCGACGACGACGCCATTACCGCCGCGCTCAATGAAATGGCCAAGGAAGAGGGCTTCCTGCTGTGCCCGGAAGGTGCTGCGACCTATGCCGCCTACAAGCAGAGCCTCGCCGACGGCCGTGTCAAAAAAACCGATCAGGTCGTGCTGTTCAACTGCGCCAGCGGCCTGAAATATCCGCTGCCGCCCGTGCACCGCACCCTCGACCGCCACAAGCCGATTGATTTCGCAGCGCTCTAAGCGGATGATTTCGCCCAAGCGCGCCAAGCGCCCGGGAGGATAACAATGAAAAAGCTGATGCTTGCCGCCGCAGCGGCAATGCTGGCGTCTGTCGCGTCCGCCGCTGCGCAGAACTATCCGTCGAAACCCATCACCATGATCGTGCCGTTCGCGGCCGGCGGCCCGACCGATGCGCTGGCGCGCGTGCTTGGCGACCGCATGCGCCAGACGCTTGGCGAATCTGTCGTGGTCGAGAACGTCACCGGCGCCGGCGGCACTATTGGCGTCACCCGCGCGGGGCGCGCCGCCCCCGACGGCTATACGCTGAGCATTGGGCATCTCGGCACGCACGTCATCAACGGCGCGATGTACACGCTGCCGTTCGATCTGGTGAACGATCTCGATCCCATCGCGCTGGTCGCCAGCAATCCGATGATGATCGTGTCGAAGAACGATATCCCGGCGAAAAATCTGGTGGAGCTGATCGCCTGGATCAAAGCCAACGAAGGCAAGGTAACGGCCGGCACCGCTGGCGTCGGCTCCGGCGCGCATTTTTCCGGCCTCTACTTCGAGAAATTGATCGGGGCTAAACTGCAATATGTGCCGTATCGCGGCACCGGCCCGGCCTTGCTCGATCTCGTCGCTGGGCAGATCGACATCATCGTCGACCAGGCATCGAACTCGCTGCCGCAGGTGCAGGCCGGAAAAATTCGCGCTTACGCGATCACCGATCAGAAACGCCTGGCGGCGGCGCCCGAGATTCCGACCGTCGGCGAGGCCGGCCTTGCCGATCTGAAAATCGAACTGTGGTCGGGGATGTGGGTGCCAAAAGGCACGCCGAAGGAGATCGTCGCCAAGCTCAACGCCGCGGTGGTGGAGGCTCTGGCCGATCCGGCTGTCAAGAAGCGCTTCGCCGAAGTCGGGCTCGACATTCCGGACGTCGCCAAGCAGACGCCGGCCGCGCTCGCCGCGCACCAGCAGGCCGAGGTGAAGAAGTGGTGGCCGATGATCAAGGCGGCCAACATCAAGGCGAACTAGTCGTCATTCCGGGGCGCGGGCACTAGCCCGCGAACCCGGAATCCAGATAAACCACTGGACAATCTGGATTCCGGGTCCGGCGCCATAGCACGTAAACGCGCCTATGGCGCCGTCCCGGATGACTGACGTTACGCCTTCCGCCTCCATTTCCTGCGAGAACCCTTGCCGCGAAAGCCTCTCCTCTCCACCGCCGCGCTCGTCCTCATCGTCGGATTTGCCGTGTTGTTTCTCGCCGGCGGCGGACGCTTCGCCGTCGGCCTGACGCTGCGGCCGATCGTCGACGAACTGGGCTGGGGCCGCAGCGAGCTCGGTCTCGCCGTCGCGTTGTTTCAGGTCGTCTCCGCCGCGGCGATGTTCGCCGCCGGTTATCTCGCCGACCGCAAGGGTCCGCGGCTGGTGCTGGGCGGCGGCTTGCTGGTGAGCGCGTTGGGCATCGGCCTGATGAGCCTGATGACGGCGCCGTGGCACGCGCTCGCGCTTTACGGCGTGGTCTATGCGCTCGGCAGCGGCGCGGCGTCGATGATCCCTGTCGGCGTCATGGTGACGCGCGCTTTCCCGCAGCGCACCGGCATCGCCAACGCGGTCGTCATGTCGGGCATGAGCGTCGGCCAGCTTGTGATGATCGCGGCGCTGGCGGCGGTCTTGCTCTCGGTGACATGGCGCTCAGTCTATCTGCTGATCGGCCTCGCTCATTTGATTCTGGTGCCACTGTTGTTTTTTGCGATCCCGAACGCCACAGCCGCGGAAACCAAAGCGGCGCGGCCGGATGGAGGCCTCAATCTGCGGCAGGCCGCGCGCACGCGGCAGTTCTGGCTGTTGCTCATCATCTACGCCATTTGCGGCTTCGACGATTTCTTCGTCGGTACCCACGTCGTCGCCTTCGCGCAGGACCGCGGCGTCGACGCCTTCGTCGCCGGCAATTTGCTGGCGCTGATGGGGCTGACCGGGCTCATCGGCGTTGTGGCCGCAGGTGCTTTCAGCGACCGCTTCGGCCCGATCTGGCCGACCGTGCTTGCCTTTGCCGCGCGCGTCGTGGTGTTCGCGCTGATCCTGGTCGACCAGTCCGCCATATCGGTCGCGGTATTTGCGCTGGTGTTCGGCGCCACCTTCATGGTGACGGCGCCGCTGACCGTGGTGTTCGTGCAGCAGAGCTTCGGCAGCCGCCACCTTGGCGCGCTCACCGGCTTGGTCACGATGGTGCATCAGGTGTTCGGCGGCCTCGGCGCCTATCTCGGCGCCGCGCTTTTCGACCGCAGCGGCAGCTACGATGTCGCCTTCGCCATCATGGGCGCGGTGTCGCTGGTGGCGGTGGTGCTGACGCTGATGCTAAAGCGTCCCCGCGAACAGGCGCCCGCAAGCGCGTCCAGATGACGCGATCACGTTCTTGCCTCTCGGCCATGCCAAATGCGAAGCACCAATATGTCGCCGTTTGCCGGTAGGGCCGTATAGCGAACGACATATCCCGCCGCGCCAAACCGAATGACGATCTGCCGAATTTCGCCGTCCTCGGTTTCGCGGCCAAGATCTGGAAAAATCTGCAGCTTCTCAAGTGCTGCGAAGATGACGCGCAGTGCGCGCTTCGCTGCGTCCGGATTGTTGACGTCGAGGAATTCTCTTACTCGTTCGATATCGAGAGCCGCGTCCTGCGAAAGCAGGATCATCCGGCGCGCTGCGCTTGTGGCCGCGGCAACTCGTCGTCGGTGCCCCAGCTTTCGACCCAAGCTTTAATCTGGTGCAACGGGATCGCTTCACGCGTCAGCCGAAATTGCCGCAACCGGCGGCGGTCTTCCTCAATGTCGGGGCTGCTGATATCGACCACCGAATCGAGCAGCGCGATGGCTTCGGCTAGAATCGCCGACACGTCTACGCCGCGCTCAGCCGCGAGTTCGCGCAGGCGCGAGTCGGTCTCCGCGTCAATATCAAGTGTGCGGCGAATGATATTCATGGTGCAAAGGTAGGTCCAACCGGCCGATTTGTCGAGGCGGATTGGCCTGCGCGACCACGGTCAAAGCCCCGCTTCGAGCTTGGCGTAAAGCGGATTGTCTTTCGAGAAGACGTAATCGAGGTCGGCCACCGCCACCGCTTCGGCGCCGTTCTCACGCAGGAAGCTGGTCAGCGCGTAGACCTGATCGGGCGGGCAGTGCAGCGTCAGCATGCCCGACGAGGTCGGCCCGCCGAACGGCGTCTCGACGCCGAATTTCTGCTTGGCCTGCTCAACCAGTGCGTTATCGCACTTTGCAAAACGCGACCGCACCTCGCGGAACGCACGGGCGCGCGCCTGCGCGGCGATGCGGTCGAGGATGACGCGCGCGGTCTCGCGCTGGCTTGCGTCCCAGACAGCGGTGCGCGCGGCGACGAGATTAGCCTGCGAACGCAGGATGATGCCGTCCTCGACGATCTTGAGCCCGTTGGCGACCAGTGTCGCGCCGGTGGTGGTGATGTCGACGATCAATTCGGCGCTGCCGGCCGCGGGCGCGCCTTCGGTCGCGCCCGAACTCTCGACGATGCGATAGTCAATGATGCCGTGCGACGAGAAGAAGGTACGCGTCAGGTTGATGTATTTGGTCGCGACCCGCAGCTTGCGGCCGTGGTGATGACGGAACGACGTCGCGACGTCGTCGATATCGGCCATGGTGCGCACGTCGATCCAAGCCTGCGGCACCGCGACCACGACGGTGGCAAAGCCGAAACCAAGGCCTTCGATCAGCACGACGCGCTTGTCGGCATCCGGCATCTGTTCGCGCACCAGGTCTTCACCCGTAACGCCAAGATGCACGGTGCCGGCCGCGAGCTGCGCGGTGATTTCGCCGGCCGAGAGATAGGCGACCTCGACGCCGTCCAGCCCATTAATGGCGCCGCGATAGTCGCGCGCGCCGCGCGGCTTGACCAACGTCAGGCCCGAACGCGCGAAGAAGCTTTCCGCGTTTTCCTGCAACCGGCCTTTTGCCGGAACCGCAAGTACCAGAGGCGAACTCATGACGCGCCTCCGTAAGCCGCGAGCCGTTCGATCCACACCGCGAAGCCGACAGCCGGTGTCGGCTGCGTGCTGCCGAGACGCGCGAGCAGGCCGTCATAGCGGCCGCCGGCGACCAGCGGATCGCCGGTGCGCGCCGGATCGGTGAGTTCGAACACGAAGCCGGTGTAGTAGTCGAAGCCGCGGCCGAAGCTGGTCGAGAAGCGCACCCGCTTGAGATCGACGCCGCGCGCGGCGAGGAAACCCGTGCGGCTCTCGAACAGATCGAGCGCGGGGTTGAGCACGTCCGTCATGCTGGCTTCAGCGGCTAGCGCGCGCAGCTCAGTGGTGGCTTCGTCGGGATCGCCGGTGATGGCGAGGAAGCGTTCGATCAGCGCACGCACTTCCTGCGGCAGCTTGGCGCTGGCGCCGAGCGCCGACTGTTCGAGGAAGCGTTCCGCAATCTCGGCGACCGAGCGGCCGCCGACCGCGTTGATGCCGGCAATCGAGAGAAGGTCGGTGACCAGCGCATGCGCGCCCTTCGGATCAGCGCCGGCCAGCGCCGCCAGCACGCCCTGATATTCGGGCCGTGCGCTGTTTCCGCCCAGCACCAGGCGATCGAGATCCTGCGCCAGGTTGGTCTTGCGGTTGAAGTCTTTCACCAGCCGCCGTTTCCAGGCCGGCGGCAGATCGAGGCCTGCGACCAGCGCGACGAACAGCGCGACGTCGCCCGTCTTGATGTCGGGCGAGGCGAGGCCGAAGCTCGCGGTGGCTTCCAGCCCCAGCGACAACATCTCCGCATCCGCCGCCGCTTTATCGGAGCGTCCAAAGCTCTCGATGCCGGCCTGCAGGAATTCGGCCGCCTGGTCGGAGCGGTGACGGAAGACAGGACCGAGGTAACAGAACCCGGCGGGTTGGCCGGCCGATGCCGAGGCCAGATAATCGCGCGACACCGGAATGGTCAGGTCCGGCCGCAGGCAGAACTCGCCGCCGCCGGGCGCGGTCGTCAGATAGAGACGATTACGGATGTCCTCGCCCGACAGGTCCAGAAACGGCTCGGCCGGCTGCAGGATCGCAGGCGTGACGCGGCTATAGCCGGCGCGCTCGTAGGAGGCGACCAGCGCCTCCGCCCGCGCGTCAGCGATTTTCGCACTTGTGGTCACGCTCGCGTCCATCGAATCTGTCCAAAACCCATCGAAACGTGCCGCCCTTTAGCACGGGAGCTTTAAGGTTTCGACGCTGAATGCCCGGTGGCCTTAACGGCCGGGCGAGCCGAATAATTAGCCAAATATTTGGTATCGTTAACGAATTTTGGCGTCCCTGCGAGGGCGCTGGGCCTCGTGCGGCTGGGTAAGACAATCTCAACACAAACCGGCGTTGACTGTACCCGGGTGGGGCAGGCGCCATGACACAAGCCGTTGAGCGATCGGTGGTCGAGGCCTTTTACGAGGCCTATGCCGCGTGCGACGCGCATAAGGTCGCGGAATTTCTCGACGACGACGTGCAGTGGACCATCAGCGGGCCGGTCGGCTTGCTGCCGTTCTGCGGCACCCGAAAGGGCAAGGCCGCGGTGATCGACATGATCGAGCGGGAGGTTCCTGCTGTGATCAGCGTCTTCAGTTTCACACCCGACGCCATCGTGATCGATGGCGACCGGGTGGCGACCCTCAATCGCCTGGCCGCGAAGGGCAGTGCCGACGGCCGCGTCATTCGCTACCGGCTGGCGCACTTCCTGCGCTTTCGAGACGGTAAGGTGATTGAAAATCTATCGCTGCTCGACAGTTTCGATGCCGCCGAACAGGTGCTCGGCCATCCTTTCGCGGCGCCTATCGGGCACGCTTCGCAAGCCGGAGAACTCGTTGCGGTCTGATTGTTGATTTATGACAAGCTAGGCTGGGTGCGTAACAAAGTCTCGATACAACGAGCATGACTGGCTTTGGGCGGAGACATTTCATGAGCAGTCCGGTTTCACGGTCCGTGGTCGAGGCCTTCTACAAGGTCTATGCCGTGCGTGACGCGGCCAAGATCGCCGCATTCCTCCACGACGACGTCGAATGGACCATCAGCGGGCCGGTCGACTATCTGCAATTCTGCGGCACGCACCGCGGCAAGCCGGCGGTGATGGATATGATCGGCCGCCAGGTGCCGGCCGTGCTGAAGGTCTTCAGCTTCGTGCCGGACGCCATCCTGATCGACGGCGACCGCGCCGCGATGCTGAGCCGTCAGTCGGCCCGCAGCGCCAGCGATCAACGCGTCATCAGCTACCGGGTCGCGAACTTCCTGCGTTTTCGCGACGGCAAGGTGATCGAAAATCTCTCGCTGCTCGACAGTTTCGACGCCGTCGAGCAGATGCTCGGCCATCCGCTGGCCGCCAATGACGGTCAGATGCGCGGCATCGGCGATCTGGTCGCGGTCTAACGCCGGCGCGTTGACGCCCAGCCTTTTGACGTTGATGTGATGTATCGGCGCCGACGGCATGGTATTGTCACGACATCGTTCGCGATGGAGCCGATCATGCGCCGCCCGCTAACCTGTGCCGCACTCGTGTTGTTCGCCGCGCCCGCTTTCGCCATGGACATGCCGCCGCGCAAGGCGGGCCTGTGGGAGCTCAAGATGGCCATCGAAGGCCAGACCATGCCGGTGCCGGCGATGAAGCAATGCACGGACGCTGCCTCGGACAAGGTCATGAATTCGAATTTTGGCGGCTCGGCCGCGGAAGCCTGCTCCAAGCAGGATTTCACCAAGACCGCCACCGGCATGACGGTCGATTCGGTCTGCAAGTTCGGCGACTCCACCACGATCACGCACGCGGTGATCACCGGCAGCTTCGACAGCGCCTATAAAGTGGATGTGAATTCGAAGCGTGAGGGTGGCCCGCCGCTGCCGGGCGTGCCGCCGAGCGGCTCCACGCAAATGACCATCGAAGCCAAATGGCTCGGCCCCTGCACGGCCGGTCAGAAACCCGGCGACGTCATCATGTCGAACGGCATGACGATGAACATGCTCGAGAAGCCGAAGATGGTCCCGCCAAAACGGCCTTAGGCGGCGGCCGGTTTCTCGGCATCGCCCTCGGCCGGTTCGGCATTTTGCATCGTATGCACCGAAGCGGCGAGTTGCGAGTTCTGGCTCTGCGCCTGCTGCGGGGCCATGGCCGGCGCGTTGTAGGGCGTCGGCTGCACTTCCGCCTCGCTCGCGGGCACGTTGTTGCTGCCCGGCTGAATTTCCGGCGCAGGCTCTTCGATCGGTGGCGGCGCGATCGGCTCCGCGGCCGTCTGGTTGGCATGCGACGTCTGGCTCGAGTGAACTGTGACGTCGACCGCCATGCCTTGAAACTGCCCGGTGGTGCCGTCGAAAGTGCCGGCCACCGGAATGGCCTGCGACGGATCGCGCGTCACCGCGACGCGGATGAGGTTGTCGCCGCCGATCAGTCCGTTGGTCGGATCGTATTCGATCCAGCCCGCGCCCGGCAGATAGACATCGGCCCAGGCATGCGTC
>JANMSH010000158.1:0-4644 GCA_031389105.1 Hyphomicrobiales bacterium | reverse complement strand
GCGCCAGCACGTCGGCGTTGAAATAAGGGCTGCGCGGATCGTTGCACAGGCGGTCGGGCAAGGTTTCGTCATCTGGCTTGGGGTCTGTCATGCGGCCTTTTCTCACGGCGCCAAGGGTGGAAGCAAGGGCCGGCCTAGGGTGAACCAAGGGTCGTGATGCGGGCGTATATGCGTGTTATCTCTGCGTTATGAGCATTGCCAAATGAGCACCGTCAAAAATCTCATCGTGGTCGGCCAGGGTGCGGCGGGCCTCACGGCGGCATTGGCCGCGGCGCAGGCCGCGCGCGGCGTACAGGTCACGCTTGTCGACAAGGCCGTCGAAGCCGAAGCCGGCGGCAATACGCGCTGGTCGCCGTCTTACATGCGTATGGCTTCGGTAGACAAAGTCGAGCCGAGTTTCGTACACGACATGCTGGCGGCGACGCAATATCAGGGCGATGAGACTTATTTCGCCTGCCTCGCGCGCGACGCGCCTGCGACGGTGAAATGGATTGCTGCTCAAGGCGTCGAGTTCATCCAACCGGCTTATTATCTTGCAAAAGGCCCGCCGCGCATTCAACCGGTTGGCGGAGGCCCGGCGGTGGTGAAGCAACTCGCACTCGCGGCCAAGAATGCAGGCGTCACGTTCCGCTACGGTTGTGCCGCGCAATCGATCGCCACCGAGAACGGCCGCATCATCGGTCTCGATGTCGCGCAAAAGAATAACATTGGTGACGTGCATGAGATGCTGCCCGCCGACGCGGTCATTCTATGCAGCGGCGGTTTCGAGGGCGACGGCACGAAAATGCGCGAGCATTTCGGCGACGGCGCGGAGACCATGCGGTTGATCTCGCCGGGCGGAAAATTTAATACCGGCGACGGCATCAAGATGGCGATGGCGCTCGGCGCCAGCGGTTCGGGCGATTGGAACGGCATGCATGCCGAACCGGTCGATGCGCGCTCGAAGAATTCCGCGCCGGTAGTGCTGGTCTATCCCTACGGCATTGTGGTCGACAAAAACGGTCAACGATTCTTCGACGAAGGCGGCGGCCTGGTACACGAAACCTGGGAATGGTTTGCGCGCGACATGCAGTTCAAGACGCCCGGCAGTGTCGCTTTTGCGATTTTCGACAGCCGCCTGCTGGCGATCGAAGGCTACGAGCGGGCCATCCGATCCGAAGTGCCGCCGGCGCGGGCCAACACGCTGCCTGAACTGGCCAAGCTGATCGGCGTCGATGCCGATGGACTTGTCCAAACGGTCGCCGTCTACAACGCGGCTTGCACCGGCGATGCGACAAAATTCGACGCCACCGGCTGCGACGGTCTGGCGGCGAGCCGAGTGCTGACGCCGCCGAAATCGAACTGGGCGCGCACTATTTCCGAGCCGCCGTTCCTGGCCTATCCGCTGGTCGGCGCGGTGGCTTATACGTTCGGCGGCCTGTCGACCGACGAGCGCGCCCGGGTGCTGAGCGGCAACACGCCGATCCCGGGGCTTTATGCCGCCGGCGAGATCACAGGGCATTTCTTCGCGACGGCCCCCAACGCTGTGTCGGTGCTGCGAGCCTTCGTATTCGGGCGTATCGCCGGGCTGGAAGCAGTTTCGTATCTACAGGAGCAATAGGGACTTCTGCTGTTTTTTGGGCGCCGCCTAGATGCCGCCGTTATTTCCGGTTGTGATCGTCTTACGCTTCGGGAGCTTGATGATCCGAAGGCGCAACAGCGAGCGAGCTAAGCCATGAGCAATTCATTGGGTCGTGCCGCGTCTTGTTTGATTTGCATTGCCGTTCTGGCTGCTGCTGCGAGCGCCGCGGCCGCGGCGCCTGCTTACGTGCCGTCAACTGTCAATCTGCGCGCGGCGCCCGGCACCACCAGTGAGATCGTCTCGAAAATTCCCGGTGGCAGTTTGATCGACGCCGACAATTGTAGCGAAGGCTGGTGCGCCGTCACCTGGCAGGGCAAAAGCGGTTTTGCCATACAGACCGCGCTCGACATGACTGGCCGCGTGCCGCAGCGCCGCGCTGCGCAACGCCCGCTTCCGGCACAACGGGACGTCGTCGATGCCGATGTTTACGATGACGACGGGCCGGATTATGTCGCCGAGGCGCCGCCGGTCTATTACGGGCCGCGGCCTTATTATTACGGCTACGGCCCCTCTTATCGGAGTTGGGGTTTCCGGCACCGCTGGTAGCGCGCGGTAAAATACGCCGGCGTTATTTGGCTGGCGTCTCGTCTTCGCTCAGCATAGCGAAGCCGATCAAGGCCGCGACATAGGTCAGCAGCCCGGCCGGGATCGCGAAATACCATTTCACCTCGAGCCCCTGCTGGAGGCCGAATACCACAGCAGCGCCGAGTATGACGGCGAAGCTGCGGTACAGGCGGGGCTTGTTGATCGTCATGCGGCGCTAGCGCTTGGCCTTGGGCGGTTCTTCGCCGCGCATGTTAGCCCAAGGGTCGCTGGCCTTGGTCTCGGTCAGGGCGCCGCCGCCGCGGGTTCGCTGCAACGTCGATTTATACTGCTGGTCGGCCGCGGCGTTGTCGCGGCGCTTTTGCTGCTCGTGGAGCGACATCGGCGAGTCTTCTTTTTGCTGCGCGTAAAGCGGACCGGCGAGGCAAGTCGCCAGGACGGCGCCGGCAAGTATCGATCTGATGACTGACATTTTCGCACCCGGTTTTCGCGTAAAGGATACTATCACGCCGCCGGAAAGCGCTCAATCCGGCCGTTTCCTCGTCACTTCCGACCCCGATATTGATATAAATAAGGCCGCGCTATAATCCTTGCCATTGCCGGTCGCGAAAGGTTTACGGAATGTCACTTGCTCACGACACCATGCCGCGTCCCAGCCTCAACAACGGGCTGCGCCATGACTGGACCCGCGATGAGGTAAGGGCGCTGTTTGCGCTGCCGTTCCCCGAACTGATGTTCCAGGCGGCGCAGGTGCACCGGCAGAATTTCGATCCGACCGAAGTGCAAATCTCGACACTGCTGTCGATCAAGACCGGCGGCTGCCCGGAAGATTGCGCCTATTGCCCGCAGGCGGCGCAGTACAACACCGGCGTCAAGGCCGAGAAGCTGATGGCGGTCGATGCCGTGCTCGCCGAAGCGGCGGCTGCGAAAGCGGGCGGCGCGTCGCGCTTCTGCATGGGTGCGGCCTGGCGTTCGCCGAAGGATCGCGATCTCGACAAAGTATGCGCCATGGTCGAAGGCGTGAAGGCGATGGGTCTGGAGACCTGCGTCACGCTCGGCATGCTGGAGGCGGCGCAGGCGCAGCGGCTGAAAGATTCTGGCCTCGATTACTACAACCACAATCTCGATACTTCGCCGGAATATTACAGCGAGATCATCACCACGCGCACGTACCAGGACCGTCTCGATACGCTCGATCACGTGCGCGCTGCCGGCATCAATGTCTGCTGTGGCGGCATTGTCGGCATGGGCGAGGGGCTGGAAGATCGCGTCGGCATGATCGCGACACTCGCCAGCCTGCCGCAGCATCCGGAAAGCGTGCCGATCAACATGCTGGTGCAGGTCGAAGGCACGCCGCTCGCACTCTCCGGCAAACTGGATCATCTCGATTTCGTGCGCACCATCGCGGTGGCGCGCATCACGATGCCGGCCTCGGTGGTTCGGCTTTCGGCCGGCCGCGAGGACATGAGCGAGGAGACGC
Source organism: Hyphomicrobiales bacterium (assembly GCA_031389105.1). Lineage (GTDB taxonomy): Bacteria > Pseudomonadota > Alphaproteobacteria > Rhizobiales > Xanthobacteraceae > Pseudolabrys. Next base: position 1,000 of record JANMSH010000158.1, on the reverse strand, counting down.
AGGTGCTGTGTTTTCTCGCCGGCGCCAACTCGATCTTCTACGGACCGAAGTTGCTGACGACGCCGAACCCCGGCCGCGACCGCGACATGGCGCTGCTGGATAATCTCGGCATGCGGCCGAGCGCGTGATCCCGAAAAGCATGTCCTCGACTTGATCGGGGATGGGAACCGGTTTTCGGATCAGGTCATGCGCAAAAGAAAAAGTGTAGGCGCTAGGCGAGCGTAAAGGCCTCGTGCACGGCGCTCTGGATTTCGCCGCCCATGACAGGTCCGCCGCCGGCGACGTGAATGTAGTCGCCGATCGCCACCGCGCCGAGCCCATGCCGCGGCGTGGTCATCGGCGCGTAGCTCATCCAGCTATCGGCCTTGAGATCGTAGGCCTCGTTCTGCCCGAACACGCGGTTGGTGCCTTCGCCGCCCATGATGAAAATCTTGTCGCGATAGAGCACGGCCCCGTGGCCGGAACGCGCGGTCGGCAGCGGCGTGCGGACGTACCACTTGTCTTCTTTGACGTCGTAAGCGTGATGCAGGTTGGAGTTGGTATGGAAACTGTCGACGCGTCCGCCGATGACATGGATGCGGCCATCGGCGACCAGTGTACCGGTATGGTCACGCGCGGTCGGCATCGGCCGGCGCGTGCTCCAGGCATCGGCTTTCGGGTCATAGACATAATGCCAGTCGACGGATTTTTTCTCGGGCGTCGTTTCGCCGATGGCGCCGCCGATAGCGTGCACCAGGCCATCGATCGCGGCGCAGCCGATGGCCGCGAAGGCGCGCGGCAGCGGCGCGATTCTGCGCCATTCCTTGCCGTCGAACGCGAAGCATAGATTGTCGGGCTTGCGGTTCTGCTCGATGTGGCCGCCGATGGCGTAGAGCTTGCCGTCCAGTGCCACGACGCCGACATGGTTGGCGCCGCGCGGCAGCACCGGCGCGTTCAGCCATTTGTTGGCGGCTTGATCGTAGGAGTGATGGTAGTTGCGGTCGACGCGCTGCTCGCCATA
>JANMSH010000141.1:0-3235 GCA_031389105.1 Hyphomicrobiales bacterium | reverse complement strand
GAACAGAAAACCGGGCACCGCCAGCCGTTCAAGCAGATGCTCGCTCTGGAACCAGGCGTTGAACTCGGCCTCGTGCCCGGCACGGACGTCGTTCCAGATGGCGAGAATGCCTTGCTGCGTATTATCTTTTGGCGAATTGACCACTTACTTTTCTCCACGTTCGACATTGGCGCTGCGCGCCGGCACGCCGAACTCCTTGCGGCAGATGCCGGCCAGCACCGCGATACCCTCCCGGATTTCCTCATGCGACGGACTGGCAAAGCACAGCCGCATGCGGCTTGAACTGTGCCCGCGGTCGGTCGACCACTCCGGCCCCGGATTGATGGCGACGCCCGCGGCGAGCGCAGCCGGATAAAGCTTCATGGTGTCGACATTGTCCGGCAGCTTGACCCACAGGAAGATGCCGCCCTTGGGCACGTCGAATTCGGCCGCGGTGCCGAACTGTTCGTTGAGCGCCTCCATCAGCGTGTCGAGTTTCTTGCGCAGGCCTTGGCGCAACTTAGGCACGTGATCGGAAAAATGCGGCGCGCAATATTCCGCCAGCACCATTTGCTCGAGCGAGCCGGAGCCGGCGTCGGTTTTCAGTGCCAGCATCCGCGACATGATCGTCCACGGCGCGACAATGAAGCCGACGCGCAAAGCCGGCGCGATCGATTTCGAAAACGAGCCGATATGGATGACGTTGTCGTCTTCGCTCATGGCGTAAATCGCGCGCGGGCGCTCACCGCTCCACACCAGGTCGGCGTAGCAATCGTCCTCGAAAATGGGCAAGCCGTAATCGCGCGCGAGCTTGAGCATCGCTGAGCGCCGCGTCTCGTCGAGGATCGTGCCGGTCGGATTCTGCACCGTCGGGATGGTGTAGATGTATTTCGGTTTGACGTTGCGGCTTTTGAGTTCGGCCAGTGCCGCCTCCAGCACATCGATGCGCATGCCGCCTTCGTCGAGCGGAATACCGACGGCGTTGACGCCAAGCCGCGCCAGCCGCGTCAACGTGCCCTGGTAGTTATCCTGCTCGACCAGCACGGTGTCGCCGCGAGTCAGCAATGCGGCATTGACGAGATCGAGCGCCTGCAACGACCCCGACACGATCAGGATATCGTCGGCGCTGCACGACATTCCCGCATCGCGTTTCAGCTTCGCCGCGAGAAAGTAGCGCAACGGCCGGTACCCTTGCGGCCCGCTGCGCAGGCCGTAGGTCGACAGCGTGCGGCCCTCGCGCGCGAGCACCGACTGCGCCGCTTGCATCAGGCCTTCGAGCGGCACCTCATCCGGATCGTTATTGCCGCCCGTGAAGTTGAATTTCGGCGCGCCGGTCCAGCGCATAGCGGGCGCCGGCGTTCCCGCCGGAAGCAGAGGGCCGAAATCGAATGCCATGATGCAATTCCCGATACCGCCTGCGCTATTTCGCCGCCACCACCATGATCTCGACCTTGTAGTCGGGCGTGGCCAGCTTGGCCTCGACGGTGGCGCGGGCCGGCGTGTTGCCGGGCGAAACCCAGGCATCCCAGACCGCGTTCATCTCGGCGAAATTGGCCATGTCCGTGATCCAGATATTGGCCGACAGCAATTTGGTCTTGTCGGTGCCGGCCTTGGCCAGAAAACCGTCGATCTGGCCGACGATATCCTGGGTCTGCTCGGTCATGCTCTTGCCCTTCGGATTATTCGCGACAATCCCGGCGAGATAGACCGTATCGCCATGCACCACGCACTTGCTCATGCGCGGACCGGCGTCGTGACGTTCGATTTTCATGGGCATCCTCCTTGAAGTTTCTGGTCGCTTCCTAGCCGTAATAGCCCGTTTTGGGAACTCGGAACCCGGCAAAGACTTATTGCAAGAGCAACAATCAGGGAGGGTTCAGCCATGGGCTGGTTTTCATCCGATATCTCGACATTCGACGAACTGTTCGTGCACACGCTGCAGGACATCTATTACGCCGAACACCAGATCGTAAAATCGATGCCCGACATGATCGAGAAAGCGTCCGATCCCGAGCTGAAAAAGGGCTTCCGGATGCATCTCAAGCAGACCAAGGGCCAGATCAAGCGGCTCGATCGCGTTTTCAAGATGATCAAGTCGGTCCCGCAGGGCACCAAGTGCCCGGCGATCGACGGCATCCTGGACGAGGCCAACGAGATCGCCGGCGAGATCGACGACAAGATGGTGCTCAATGCCGCGCTGATCGCGGCGGCGCAGGCAGTCGAGCACTACGAGATCACGCGTTACGGCACGCTGGTGGCTTGGGCCAAGGTAATCAAGCGCAACGACGTCGCCAAGGTTCTCGCCATGAACCTCAATGAGGAAAAGGCCACCGACAAGAAGCTCGGCGGCATCGCCAAGCGTAAGATCAACGCCAAGGCCGCGGCGCGCAAGCTGAAGAAGCCGACCAAGGCCGAGCAAGCCGAGAACGCGATGCTCGCGGCGGCCGCGGGGATACCGGCGATTTAGCTTTCTGTCATTCCGGGTTCGCGCATTCGCGCGCCCCGGAATGACAACTACCCGCCCGCCACGCCCTGCGTGTTGACGTAAAGAGAATACAGCGAATGCGCAGCCGCCATGAACAGGCGGTTGCGCTTTTTGCCGCCGAAGCAGACGTTGGCGCAGCGCTCCGGCAGCGAGATATGCCCGATCGGCTCGCCACCGGCTGTGAACACGCGCACACCGTCGAGTTCGGGCGACATACCCCAGCCGCACCACAGATTGCCGTCGATATCGACGCGGAAACCGTCCGGCGAACCTTGCGGGCCTGAATCGATCAGCACCTTGCCATTGCCGATGATGAGGCCGTCTTCGGTCAGGTCGAACACTAGAATGCGGCGCGGCTCGCTGCGCGATTCCACGATGTAGATTTTCGTCTCGTCGGGCGAGAATGCGAGACCGTTCGGCGCGTTGATGCCGTCGGTCACAATCGTCGCCGCTCCGGTAGCGCCGTCGACGCGGTAGACGTTCATCGGCAATTCGGATTCGGCGATGCCGCCTTCGTAATTGCTGAGAATGCCGAAGCGCGGATCGGTGAACCAGATCGAGCCGTCGGACTTCACCACGACGTCGTTCGGCGAATTGAGCCGCTTGCCTTCGTAATTGTCGCAGATCACCGTGATGGCACCGTCATATTCGGTGCGCGTGACGCGGCGCGTGAGATGCTCGCAGGTCACCAGCCGGCCTTGGCGGTCGCGGGTATTGCCATTGGCATTGTCGGACGGCTTGCGGAAAATAGTGGTCGCGCCGGTTTCCTCG
>JANMSH010000033.1:0-4541 GCA_031389105.1 Hyphomicrobiales bacterium | reverse complement strand
TGTTGACGTGCTGACCGCCGGCGCCCTGGGACCGCATGGTGTCGATCTTGAGATCGTCCGGCTTGATCTCGATGTCGACATCCTCGACCTCGGGCAGCACCGCGACGGTGGCGGCCGAGGTGTGGACGCGACCCTGTGTCTCGGTGTCGGGCACGCGTTGCACGCGATGCACGCCGGACTCGAACTTGAGTTTGGCGAAGACGCCGCGGCCGTGAACCTCGGCGACGACTTCCTTGAGGCCGCCTTTGCTGCCTTCGCTCATCGATATCACTTCAGTCTTCCAGCCCTGCTTGGCGGCATAGCGTTCGTACATGCGGAACAGATCGCCGGCGAACAGCGCCGCCTCGTCGCCGCCGGTGCCGGCGCGGATTTCGAGAATGGCGTCGTGATCGTCCATCGCGTCTTTGGGAATCAGCGCCAGACGAATCTGGTGCTCGAGTTGCTCGAGTTGTCCCTGCAACGCCAGTTTTTCGCCTTCAGCCATCTTGCGCATTTCAGCGTCATTGCCGGCATCATTGCTGAGCGCGTCGAGGTCGGCGATTTCGCCGGTGACGGCGCGATAGGCCTTGATCGTCTCGATCACCGGGCCGAGGTCGGAGAATTCGCGCGACAGCTTGATATAGGCCTCGGTGGCCAAACCGGTGCCCAACTCGCTTTCCACCAGAGCGTGGCGGGCGAGCAGCGCGTCGAGCCGATGCTGCGGAATGGAAATCAAAGCTGCAGTCCTTCGGCCGCCGCGAAGCCCTCGAGCTTGTGGCGTATCGATACGCTGCCGACCGGCTGATCGAGGAACGGCAGGATTTCAGCCGCGCCTTTCTTGCAATCGAGTTCGAGCAGCATCGCCTTGACCGGGCCGATCGCCGACGGCGACAGCGACAGTGCGCGATAGCCAATAATCGCCAGCGCCAGCGCGCCGATCGGCTGCGACGCCAGTTCGCCACACAGCGCCACCGGCTTGCCGTGCTTGGCGGCCTTGTCGACGATCTCCTTGAGCGCGCGCAGCACCGGTGTCGACAGCGGGTCGAACCGCTCCGACACCCGGGTGTTGCCGCGGTCGGCGGCATACAGGAACTGCATCAAGTCGTTGGAACCGACCGACAGGAAGTCGACGCGCTCCAGCAATTCGTCGAGTTGGAACAGCAGCGACGGCACTTCCAGCATGGTGCCGATCTGCACGCGCTCCGGCAGTGCGTGGCCGTGGCGGCGCAGATGCGTCAGTTCGACCTCGACCAAGGCCTTGGCCTTGTCGAATTCCTCAATCATCGCGATCATCGGGAACATCAGGCGCAATTCCCGGCCGCCCGCGGCGCGCAGCATCGCGCGCACCTGGCTGCGCAGCAGGCCGGGACGGTCGAGACCGAGCCGGATCGCGCGCCAGCCGAGCGCCGGATTTTCCTCTTCGAAGTTGCGCATATAGGGCAGTACTTTATCGCCGCCGATATCGAGCGTGCGGAAGGTCACAGGACGCTTGCCGGCCGCATCGAGCACGGTGCGGTAGAGCGTGAGCTGCTCGCCGACACGCGGCATCGTAGTCGCGACCATGAACTGAAGCTCTGTGCGAAATAATCCAATACCGGCGGCGCCGGTTTCCTCCAGGTGCGGAAGATCGATGGTGAGGCCGGCATTGATCATCAGCGCAATCTTTTGGTCGTCTTTGGTGACGCAAGGCCGCGTGCGCAATGCACGGTATTGCGCCTGCCGCCGCGCGCGCAATTTGACCCGCTCGCCATAGGCCGCCTGGATGTCCTGCGCCGGACGCATGTGGATATGGCCGGTCGTGCCATCGACAATGATGGCGTCGCCGGGCTCGACCAGGCCGGTGGCATTTTCGATTTCGCCAACCGCCGGAATGCCGAGCGCGCGCGCCACGATGGAGACGTGTGAGGTCGGTCCGCCTTCCTCCAGAATCAGGCCGCGCAATTTCTTACGATCGTAGTCGAGCAACGCCGCCGGACCCATCGAGCGCGCAACCACGATGGCATTGTCCGGCAATTGCTCCTTGCCCGGCGCGTGATCCTGGCCCATCAGCACGCGCATCAGCCGGTTGGCGAGATCGTCAAGATCGTGCAGCCGGTCGCGCAGATAGGGATCGGAAGCGCGCAGCATGCGGGCGCGTGTGTCGGACTGCACGCGTTCGACGCCGGCTTCGGCGGTCAGGCCGGTGCTCACGGCTTCGCCGATTTTCTTCAGCCAGCCCTGGTCGTAGGAGAACATACGATAGGCTTCGAGCACGTCGCGATGTTCGCCGCCGTCGGCGACGTCGCGGTGCTCGACCATGCGGTCGAGATCGGCACGCAAGGTGCCGATCGCCGCATCGAGGCGTATGAGCTCGCGCGGCACATCGTCGGCGATCACGTTGGTGATAACGACACGAGGTTCATGCAAGACCACATGCCCGAGCGCGATGCCATCCGACAATGATATGCCGGTAACGTGCATGGCGTGGCGCGCGGCAGGTTCGGCGCCGGGGCGGGCGAGCGATGACAGCTCGCCCGATGCGATCATCTCGGCGAGCACCATCGCCGTGGTCTGCAAAGCCTCTTCTTCTTCCTCGGTGTAGGTCCGCCGGGCGCGGTTCTGCACCGTCAAGACGCCGAGCGTATTGCCGGCGCGCAGCACCGGCACGCCGAGGAAGGAGTGGTAGATTTCTTCGCCGGTCTCGGGGCGGAATGAGAAGGCCGGATGGTTCTGCGCGTCCGACATGTTGATCGGCGTCGCTTCGCTGGCGACCAGGCCGACCAGGCCTTCGTCGGCCTTCAGCACCGTTTCGTGCACCGCTTCGCGCTTGAGACCTTCGGTGGCGTATAGCTCGAGGGTTCCGTCCACGCGTAACACGTAGACAGAGCAAACCTCCGCCACCATGTTGGCGGCGATCAGGACGACCACCTTGTCGAGGCGTTCCTGCGCGCTGACCGGCTCCGCCATTACCTCGCGAAGCCGGCGCAACAGCACGCGCGGACCGCCCAGCGCGCCACGCATCTTTTGATCCCTAAAAGCGGCCAAATGAAACGGCTACTTGGCCCGCCTGCTCAGGCTATAGCCAATGGGGAAGGGCAGGGGCAAGCAAACTTCTCCCTCTGCCCACTTGCGGGGAGAGGGTCGGGGTGAGGGGGGCTTGGGAGGCTGGTTTAGGCTCTCAACGGCCCCTCACCCGACCGCCTGCGGCGATCGACCTCTCCCCGCCAGAACGGGGAGAGGTAAAGGCTACGCCTTATCCAGCCCGTACAGCGTATGCAGCGTGCGCACCGCCATGTCGGTCTGGGCGGCGTTGATCAGCACCGAGAATTTGATCTCGGAGGTCGTGATGGCGAGGATGTTGATCTTCTGCTCGGACAGCGCTTTGAACGCCTTGGCGGCGACGCCGGCGTGGCTTCGCATGCCGATGCCGATGACCGAGACCTTGGCAACGTCGGTTGCGCCGTCCAGCCGCTCGTAGCCGATGGCGGCCTTGGCCTTCTCGATGGTGACGCGGGCGCGCTCGTAGTCGGCCGAAGGCACCGTGAAGGTAAGATCGGTGGTTGCGCCGTCGGCCGAGACGTTCTGCACGATCATATCGACATTGATGCTTGCGTCGGCGAGCGGCCCGAAGATCGCGGCGGCGACCCCGGGCTTGTCCTGCACGCGGCGGATCGAAATCTGCGCCTCGTCCTTGGAAAAGGCGATGCCGGTGACGGTTTGCTGTTCCACGATTTCTCCCTCGTCGCATATGAGTGTGCCGGACGGCGGCTTGCGCGGATCGATGTCCTCCGGCCGCTCGAAGCTCGACCGCACGAAGATACGCATGTTGCGCACCATGGCGAGTTCTACCGAGCGCACCTGCATAACCTTGGCGCCGAGCGAAGCAAGCTCCAGCATTTCCTCGAACGCGATCTTGTCCATGCGGTGCGCCTTCGGCACCACGCGCGGGTCGGTGGTGTAGACGCCGTCGACGTCGGTATAGATGTCGCACCGTTCGGCCTGAATCGCGACCGCGATCGCCACCGCCGACGTGTCCGAGCCGCCGCGCCCGAGCGTGGTGATGCGGCCGGTGTCCTTGTGCATGCCCTGGAAGCCGGCGATCACCGCGACTTGGCGGCGCTCCTCGAAGCGCTTGATTAGTTCGGCGCCGTTGACGTCCATGATGCGGGCTGAGGCGTGCGCATTGTCGGTCAGGATCGGCAATTGCCAGCCCTGCCAGGAGCGAGCGTTGACGCCCATGCCTTCCAGCACGATCGCCAGCAGTCCGGCAGTGACCTGCTCGCCGGTCGCCACTACGGCGTCGTATTCGCGCGCGTCATGTAGCGGCGCGGCTTGGCGCGCCCACTCGACCAATTGATTGGTCACGCCGGACATCGCCGAGACCACGACCGCCACGTCATAGCCGGCGTCGACCTCGCGCTTGACGTGGCGCGCCACGTTGCGGATGCGGTCGAGATCGGCGACCGACGTACCGCCGAATTTCATAACAAGACGAGGCATTGACGTTCCCGGGCGCCGGTCGCAAAAGGCGCGTATACATAGCGACGAGGCCACGGGGCTGCAACAACCGTGCGATGGTCCGA
>JANMSH010000228.1:0-4810 GCA_031389105.1 Hyphomicrobiales bacterium | reverse complement strand
TCCATCGGCAGCGAACGTGAATTGCCACGGCCGAACGGAATGATGCAGAACGTGCAGCGATGGTCGCAGCCATTCTGCACCTGCACGAACGCGCGGGTATGGCCTTCGATATGATCGACGGCGCTCATGCGCTGCTTCGTTGCCGCCATGATATCGCCGACCGTGACGCGCTCGTTGCCAACCCACGCCCGCGCGTCGAGCTTCTCCTCGTTGCCGAGCACGCGGTCGACTTCGCTCATGCTGGCAAACTGCTCCGGCGCTGTCTGAGCCGCGCAGCCGGTCACGATGACGCTCGCGTCCGGCCGCTCGCGCTTGATGCGGCGAATGGTCTGGCGCGCCTGGCGCACCGCCTCCGCCGTGACATTGCAGGTGTTCACTATCACCGCGTTATCTACACCGGCGGCTACAGCCTCGCGCCGGATCACTTCCGACTCGGCGATGTTGAGCCGGCAGCCGAAGGTGACGACGTCCAGGCTCATGGCGCACCTGCGCCAAAAAGTTTCGGATCGAACGTGCCATTGAACTCGAACGCCACCGGCCCCGTCATCAGCACGTGATCGTCGCGCTCGCGCCATTCGATGGTGAGTTCTCCGCCCGGCAGCGTCACTTTAACTTTGCGATTGGTGCGCTTGAGCCGTGCCGCAGCCACCGCCGTCGCGCAGGCCGCCGAACCACAAGCCTTGGTCAGACCGGCGCCGCGCTCCCACGTGCGAATAGTAATTGCATCGCGCGAGACGATGTGTGCCAGCGTGATGTTGGCGCGCTCCGGAAACATCGGATGGTTTTCGAGCAACGGACCGAAGCGGCCGAGATCGTGGGCGTTGACGTCGTCGACCCAGAAGATGGCGTGCGGGTTGCCCATGTTCACCACCGCGGGCGAATGCAGCACCGGCGCGTCGATCGGCCCGATCTGCAATTCGATGGCGCGCGTGTCGCGAAACTCTTCTGCCAGCGGAATCTCGTTCCAGGCGAACTTCGGCTTGCCCATGTCGACGGTGAACAGGCCGTCGTCACCCTTCCAGCAATTGAGCACGCCGGCGCTGGTCTCGAAGGTCAGCTTGCCCTTGCCGGTCTGGTCGGACACCAGCGACGCGACGCAGCGCATGCCGTTACCGCAGGCGCCGGCTTCCGAGCCGTCATTGTTGTAGATGCGGATGAAGGCCTCGGTGCCGGGCGTGCGCGGCGGATAGAGCGCCATCAACTGATCGTAGGGCGCGCCGGCGGGCGCAGCCGCGGCGCGCGCCTCATCCGGGGTAATCTTGCCCGCAACCTTGCGCAGATCGACGACGACGATCTCGTTGCCGATACCGTTCATTTTGACAAAAGACTGGTTGGCGAGCGTGCCCAAAGTGTTTGCCTTGAATGGCGATTGCCGGGCGGAAGCGTCTTTGCCCGCGTTTCGCCGGGTTTATATGGCGAATAACCGACGATTGGCCAGAGGCCATGGTAAAATGGACATGCTGGCGAATCGCCGGACCGCCGCAAAAGACGGAGAAACGTGATGTTCTGCACACGCCTTGCGGCGCGGACCGTCGCTGCCCTGGCTTTCGCCACCGGCGCGGCCCTTTTCGCTGGTGTAGCTTTGGCGCAAACTCCGCCTGCCACCCAGCCGCCCCAACCGGCGCCGAGCCTTTCCTCGCCGTCGCCGCTCCAGCCCGGCGACGCCTTCGGCGAGCCGGTGATGCTGCCGGAGCGCACCATTATCTACATGAAAGGCCACACCAACTGGGACGCGGCCTTCGACACGCTGATCGACGCTTTCAAGTCGCTCAACGAATATTTCGCCAAGCAGGGCATCAAAGCCGAGGGCCCGGCCATGACCATCTACACCCAGACCGACGACAAGGGCTTTTCGTTCGAGGCAGCGCTACCGGTCGCACAGGCGCCGGCCGATTCGCCGAAAGGCGATATCGCCGTCGGCAAGGCGCCGTCCGGCAAGGCGCTCAAATTCGTGCATCGCGGCGCCTATGACGCCATGGATTCGACTTACGAAGCGATCACCAATCATCTCGACGAGAAAGGCCTGGAGGCCAAGGACCTGTTCATCGAGGAATATGCGTCCGATCCCGTGACGACCCCCCAGGACAAATTGGTGGTCAATGTGTTTGTGCCGGTGAAATGATGAATAAGACGCGCGCGCTGTTAGCATCCTTCATCATTACGGCGGCGCTTGCCGCTTCCCCGGCGCAGGCCGCTGACAGGCTGGTGACCATCACCGGCGAAGCCACCGTCGCGGTGGCGCCCGATGCCGCAGTGATCCGGCTCGGCGTCACCAGCAGCGCCAAAACCGCGCGCGAAGCCAGTGAAGCAAATGCCGGACAAATGGCCGGTGTGCTCGCCGCCCTCAAGGAGGCCGGCATCTCCGACCGCGATGTGCAGACCTCACGGCTGTCCCTGCAGCCGCAATATGATCCGAACCGCGCCGGCGCCGCCCGCCTGCTCGGCTTTCAAGTGACGAACCAACTCACCATCAAGATCCGCGATATCGACAAGCTGCCCGGCATTCTCGACCGCGCCATCGGCGCCGGCGCTAATGAAATGTCGGGGCTGGAGTTCATCGTTTCGGAGCAGTCGAAACTGCTTGATCAGGCGCGCGACGACGCCATCGCCGATGCACGCCGCAAGGCCGAGCGTTACGCCAAGGCGGCCGGCGTCAAACTCGGCCAGGTCATTTCGATTGCCGAGGAAGGCCCGTCGCAGCCGCCACGCCTGATGCAGGCGATGCGCGCCGGCGCGGCCCCCGTCGCGCCGGGCGAGCAAACGTTACGCGCGGCGGTGACGGTCACTTATGAGCTGACGCCCTAGCTTTTTATTTCCAATATGTCGCCCGGCTCCAGCGCGCGGAATTTTTCGGCCGGAATTCCGCTCGCCGCGCAGGCTGCGCGCAGCGCTTCCACCGGCGCATCGAACGATTCATCGGTCAGCTGGAACGTGCCGAAATGGTACGCCAATGCTTGCTGCGCGCCGCAGTCCTGAAAGACTTTCACGGCTTCTTCCGGATTGACGTGCTGCTCGCGCATGAACCAGCGCGGCTCATAAGCGCCGATCGGAATGATGGCGAGAGCGAAGGGCCCGTAGCGGTCGCGCGTCTCGCGGAACAACGCATCGTCATAGCCGGTGTCGGTCACGTGATAGACGCGGCCGGCAGGGGTCTCGATCACATAGCCGCCCCACAGCGCCTTGTTGCGGTCGTAGAGACCGCGCGCGGTCCAATGTTTGGTCGGCACCAGCGTGATCTTGACCTTGTCGTTCAATGCGGCGCCGTCATGCCAATCGAGTGTCGTGACATTGGCCGCGCTGTCGCCTTGCTTGATGGTGGCGTCCTGTCCGAGCGGCGCGACGATGCGTGGCTGGTGACGCTGCGACAGCCGCGCCAGCGTATCGACATCGAGATGGTCATAGTGGCCATGGGTGATCAACACCACGTCGATTGGCGGCAGGTCGTCGAAGGCGATGCCAGGCGCGCGCACGCGCTTCGGCCCGGCGAAAGCGACCGGCGAGGCGCGTTCCGACCAGACAGGGTCGATCAGGATATTGAGCCCGCCCGTCTGAATCAGGTACGAAGCGTGGCCGACGAAGCTGACACGGATGCCATCGGCCACCCGGACCGGCGGCTTGTCGGAAAATCGGTTGTCGACGTGCTCCGGCCACTTCGCCCGCTCCTTGGTGAATTGCCACCGCCAGAACGCCAGCGATCCGTTGCCCTCGACCGCATAGGGGCCGACAAACCGCGTGCCGTCGAAATGGTCGCTGACCGGCCCTGTGTAGACGCCGGACGACATCTGCCGCAGCCACGCCATGACGCCACCGGCGGCGAATATCGTCACAAGGCCGCCCATCACTGATCTTCGGGTCAATTTCATGCGTCCTTTCAATATCTTACCATGACCTCAGGGTCAAAACTTGCCTTGACTTGAGACCACCCCGCCCCTACGTTCCCGCAACTTCTTGATAACCGATGCAGAAGACCAACTCGCCGCCCGGCCCTTAGAGACCGGAGGCCCCCGCCCGACAGCGCAATGCGCCCTCGGGCGCAAATGGTGTTTGACGCTTACATGTTCGAGTCACTGTCGGAAAAACTTGGCGGCATTCTCGACCGCCTCACCCGCCGCGGCGCGCTCAGCGAAGCCGACGTCGATGCGGCGCTGCGCAAAGTCCGCCGCGCGCTGCTCGAGGCCGACGTCGCACTCGATGTCGCCCGCGAATTCACCGACAACATCAAGAAGCAGGCCGTCGGCGTCGAGGTGATGAAGTCGGTCACGCCCGGCCAGATGGTCGTCAAGATCGTGCACGACCAGTTGGTCGCGATCCTCGGCGGCGACGCGCAAGGAATCGATCTCAACGCCGCGCCGCCGATCGCCATCATGATGGTCGGCCTGCAAGGCTCCGGCAAAACCACCACCACCGCCAAGATCGCCAAGCGTCTCACCGAACGTCAGAAGAAGAAAGTTCTGATGGCCTCGCTCGACGTGCGCCGTCCGGCGGCGATGGAGCAGCTCGCGGTGCTCGGCCGCGAAGTGCAGATCGACACGCTGCCGGTGGTCGCCGGCCAGATGCCGCCGCAGATTGCGCAGCGCGCGCTGCAAGCCGCGCTGCTTGGCGGCTACGACGTCGTGCTTCTTGACACCGCGGGCCGCACCACGCTCGACGACGACATGATGAACGAGGCGACCGAGGTCAAACGCGCCGCCAATCCGCATGAAGTGCTGCTGGTGGCCGACTCGCTGACCGGTCAGGACGCCGTCAACCTCGCGCGTTCGTTCGACGAACGCGTCGGGCTGACCGGCATCGTGCTCACACGCGTCGATGG
>JANMSH010000448.1:0-15005 GCA_031389105.1 Hyphomicrobiales bacterium | reverse complement strand
GTTCCTCAATCATCTCTACGGCGGCATGGACGAGCCGGAGCTCAAGATCATCGACGTCTTCATCTGCAAGCTGCGCAAGAAGCTCGCCAACGCCTCCTCGGGCAAGAACTACATCGAGACGGTGTGGGGCCGCGGCTACGTACTGCGCGAGCCGACCGAAGTCGACGAGCGGATTCCAGCTTAAAGCTTTCGGGCCGGGCCTTCGCCCTCCCGTACTGCCAGTTTCCAAAAGGGCGTAGAGCAATCTACGCCCTTTTTGTTTCAGCAGGCTTCGCGTGAGATTTCCAATCCACCCGTTGCGTCTGCGTCATCTTGAGCCGAGCCCGTAGGGCTCACCCCCAACTTAACCCCGCCGGAAACGGCGGGGTTTTTTCGTGGGCTATGATTTCTTCTGCCGCAGCCAGCGCCGCAGCAGCCGCGGCTTGTCCCGCTTACGCACCAGCATGATGTCGCTGACCAGCTTGGCGCCGCCGCGCCGGCGCTCGAGGACCAGTTTGCGGCTGTGGAATTGCTCCAGCTCCGGGCGATGGCCGACGCTGATGATAGTCAGCCCTTCCATCTCGTCGGACAAAAGCTTCATCAACGCATCCTGACTCTTCGGATCGAGCGCGGACGTCGCTTCATCGAGCACGATAATGTCGGGACGATGCAGCAGCACACGCGCGATGGTCAGGCGTTGTTTCTCGCCGCCGGACAAAGTCTGATCCCATGGTGCATCCTCTTCGAGCCGGTCTTTGAGATGGGCTAAGCCCACCTTTTCCAGGATCGCGCCGATCTCCTCGGGCAGCCAGTCTTCCGCGGCACCGGGATAGGCCGCCGCGCGGCGCAGCGTGCCGGTCGGCACATAAGGCCGTTGCGGCAGCAGGAACAGCCGGGAATCCTTCTGGATCAGCACTTCGCCGCCGCCCCAGGGCCACAAGCCCGCAATGGCGCGCACCAGCGTGCTCTTGCCGGTGCCGCTTTCGCCGGCAACCAGCACGCGCTCGCCTTTCTTGATAATGACCTCGGTGTCGTCGACCACGGCCGTGCCGTCGTCGAGCGCAACCGAAAGATCGAGCAATTTCATCGCCGCATCGTCGGTCTCGCCGCGCTTGATGCGGTTGAAGCCCTCGCCGGTCTCGGCCTTTTCCAGTGCGTCGAGCGACACCATCAGCGACGCGATGCGGCGCGCACAGGCATTCCAGTCGGCGAGCCGTGGATAGTTGTCGACCAGCCACGAAAACGCGCCCTGCACGATGGTGAAGGCGGATGCCGCCTGCATGACCTGGCCGAGCGACATCGAGCCGTCGAGATATTTCGGCGCGCATAGGATGATCGGGATCACCGGAGCGATCATCCCCGAGCCCTGCGACACAACCGTGGTCTTCATGTACTGCCAGCACAGCTCGCGCCAGCGCCGCAGCACCCCCCCCAGCGACCGGTTGATGCCGGCCCGCTCCTCCTCCTCGCCGCCGAGCAACGCGATGCTCTCGCCATTCTCGCGCACGCGCGTGAGCTGGTAGCGGTATTCCGCCTCCGCCTGGTTTTTTGCTTCAGAGACAGAAACAAATTTGCTGCCGACCACCGTCATGGCGCCGCTCGCGATCACCGCATAGAGGACGGCCGCGACGACAAGAAAACCCGGAATAGTGATGGCGTATCCGGCGACCGTGATGCTCAAGGCGCCGCCGATAGTCCACAGCACGGCGATGAAGGTCACCGCCGACAAAAAGGCCGACAGCACGCCGACCGCGAAGTCGACCGGCGCGTCGGTTGAAATCCGCAGGTCTTCGGTGAGGCGGCCTTCAGGATTCTGATGATCGCCGCTGACGAGGTTAAGCTGATAATAGCGGCCGTTCTTCAGCCAGCGGCTGATGACGGCGTCCGACACCCAGGCGCGCCAACGCCGTTGCGTGGTCAGGCGCACCCACACATTCGTCACGCCGAACAGCACGCTCGCCGCCGCCAGCGGGAAGAACACCGCCGAGAGGTACAAAACCGTGCCGCTGTCGCGCTTTTCCAGCGCGTCGAAGATCGCGCGGTTCCAGAGGTTGATGCCGTACATAGCCGAAAGATTGGCGAGAATGAGCGCCAACAGGCCGAAGGTCAGCAGCCAGGCCAGCCGGTCGCCGCGCTGTCGGCTCCAGAAGCCCCTTGCCGTGTGCCAGAAACGCTGCAGCAGATATTTTTTGCGGAGATTTTCCTCGTCGCCGCGGGCGAAGGCGTCGAGCGCAGCCGTTTCCGCCGTCGCTTCCTTCTCGGGAATGTCGTCGATGGATGGCTTTGGCACCTCCGCGGTGTCGGTGTCGCCCGCGGCCTCGAAGGGCTTGTCGCCGGGTTTATCCGCGCTGGGTTTATCCGCGTCTGGTTTGTCCAAGTCTGGTTTTTCGCCAGCGTTGTCGGAATCAGATTTTTTTGAAGATGTCATGAGTCGATGTATCACCGGCGGCACGGGCTGTGCCATTTTAACGACTAATCGGTAAGCCCATACGAAAGTTCCCTGTTACCTCCCCGTCAGAAGCGTAAATCGAGAACCGCATGAATCTTTTTCGCCTCTATGGCCGGGTGCTCACGCTGCTGGGGTCCGAAAGCCGGCTGGCCTGGAGCCTAGCCATCGCCAACATCGCGCTGGCCGCCGCGCAGTTCGCCGAGCCGGTGCTGCTCGGCCGCATCATCGACACACTGACCGGCGCGCAGACCCGCGGCACGCCGCCGTCCTGGGCCGAAATGAGCTTCCTGTTGTCGGCCTGGGCCGCCTTCGGCCTGTTCACCATCGCCTGCGGCACGCTGATCGCGCTGTATGCCGACCGGCTGTCGCACCGCCGCCGCCACGTCGTGCTCACGGGCTATTTCGAGCACGTGCTGCAACTGCCGCTGACCTATCACGGCAACACTCATTCCGGCCGGCTGATGAAGGTGATGCTGCAAGGCACCGACTCGTTGTGGGGCCTGTGGCTCGGCTTCTTCCGCGACAACCTCGCCTCCTTCGTCTCGCTGCTGGTGCTCCTCCCGATCTCCCTGTTCATCAACTGGCGGCTGGCCTTGCTGCTCATCGTGCTCTGCGTCGTCTTTGCCATCCTCACCGCGCTGATCGTGCGCAAGACCGAGACGCTACAAAGCTCAGTCGAGCGCCATTACTCGGATCTGGCCGAGCGCGCCTCCGACACGCTGGGCAACATCGCGCTGGTGCAGAGCTTCTCGCGGCTCGACGCCGAAGTGAGCGAGCTGCGCCAGATAGTCGAGCGTCTGCTCAAGGCTCAGATGCCGGTGCTGTCGTGGTGGGCGCTCGCCGTGGTGCTGACGCGCACCTCGACCACGCTGACGGTGCTGGCGATCATCATCGTCGGCACGCTGCTGCACATCAACGGCCAGGCGACCATCGGTGAGATGGTGACCTTCATGAATTTTGCCAGCCTGGTCATCATCCGGCTGGAACAATGCGTCAGCTTCATCAACAGAGTGATGTCGGAAGCCCCTCGCCTGCGCGAATTCTTTGACGTGTGGGACACGGTGCCGGCGATCCACGACCGGCCGGACGCGGTCGATCCCGGCCGTCTCACGGGTCAGGTCGAGTTCAAGGACGTGTCATTCTCCTATGACGGCAAGCAGATGGCGGCGGTGGATTTGAACTTCAAGGCGGCGCCCGGCGACATGATCGCGCTGGTCGGCGCCACTGGCGCCGGCAAGTCGACGGCGATCGCGCTGCTGCACCGCGCCTTCGATCCGCAATCGGGCACCATCGAGATCGACGGCGCCGACATCCGCAACTTCAAGCTTGCCGCACTGCGGCGGAATATCGGCGTGGTCTTCCAGGAGGCGCTGCTGTTCAACCGCTCGATCGCCGACAATCTGCGCGTCGGCAAGTCAGAAGCGACCGAGCCGGAAATGCGTCAGGCGGCGCAGCGCGCGCAGGCGATGGATTTCATCGACCGTAAATTTCACGGCTTCTCCGACAGCGTCGGCGAACGCGGCCGTTCGCTGTCCGGCGGCGAGCGCCAGCGGCTGTCGATCGCGCGCGCGCTCTTGAAAGACCCGCCGATCCTGATCCTCGACGAGGCGACCAGCGCGCTCGACGCCGACACCGAAGGCAAGGTGATGATGGCGCTCGACGAGGTCATGAAGAACCGCACGACCTTCGTCATCGCGCACCGGCTGTCGACGGTGCGCAAGGCCACGCGCATTTTGGTGTTCGAGGCGGGCAGAATCGTCGAGAGCGGCACCTTCGACGAACTGGTGGCGGCCGGCGGGCGCTTTGCCAACCTGGCGCGGCAGCAGCTTATTGTAGCGGAGCCAAAGGCGGAGGGTTGAGGCCGGCGGCGCCAACCATTCCTTAGTTCGTGTAGGGCGCGGGCCGCGGCTGGACCGGCGTTTGCGAGTCCACTGGCGCTTCGTATCGCACGGGCGCACTGCGGCGGCCCTGCAGGTATTCCCGGCTCATCGGGTTGGGCAGTTGGAACCGATGCTGCGCCAATTCCTGCGAATTTGGCACCGACGTGGCGGCTTGGGCGCTGAGCGAACCCAACGAGAGTGCCAGCACGGCGCCAAGCGCCATGGAGGATAGACGAGCCAGAGTGGTGATTTGCACGGTGACGCCCCCAACGCAGTTAATGCAACCCAACACGGGGCAAGCCTGCTGGTTCCGCTAAAGCACGGTAATTTCTTGGAAATCTTGGATGGGCCGGGTCTCACGCATTTCGGTGCTCAAGGCAGGACATTGGACGAAGGCCTCCCCAACCAGTCGCATATCGGCCTGATTAATCCGCGCGCCAGTGGAACTATCAACCGCGCTGCGACTTGCCTCTATGTCCGCCTCCGGTGGGCGGGCATTTCCCTTTTTGGAGCTTTTATGCAGACCACTGCCAAGTTTCTTCTCGCCACTTTCGTGCTCGCCGCGCTGCCCATGTCTACGCTGCCCATGTCGGCGCAGGCCCAGGGCACTGTGCGCGGCCTCGAGCGCGGCGCCGAGCAAGGCGCTCGTGACGCCGGCCCGGTCGGCGCGGTGGTCGGCGGCACGCTCGGCGCGGTGGCCGGCACGGTCGGCGGCATTCTCGGCGTCGAGGATCGCCCGCGCTTTCGCACCTACGTCATCGAGCAGCGCGTGCCTTCGTATCGTTACGAAAGCGAATTCCGTGTCGGCGCGGTGCTGCCCGAGCAAGGCGTCACTTACTACGAAGTGCCGGCCGATTATCGCGTGACCGGTTATCGCTACACCTACGTGAACGACCGCGCCGTGCTGGTCGATCCGCGCACCCGGCAGATCGTCCAGATCATCGAATAACAATTACCTCCAACGCCCACAGAAGGAATCCAAACATGATGAAACTCATCACCACTGCTTCCATCGCCGCCTTGGCCTTGGCGGTTACCGTCACCTCACAGCCCGCCGCCGCGCGCGACGGCGAGATCGCTGCCGGCGTGATCGGCGGCCTCGCGGTCGGTGCCATCGTCGGTTCGCAGATCAATCGCAACGATGGCTACTATCAGGAACGCCGCTCCTATCGCGCCCGCGAATGCTACATCGAGCGCCGCGACTTCGAAGACCGCTACGGCCGCCTGCATGTCCGCAACGTACGGGTCTGTAACTAACCGATAAAGCGATCGTGGCGTAAAGCCGGTTTGGCCGGCCCGCCTGTCGCACAAAGCGTCCCGTGCGGTCCGGTGTTCGACCCTGTCGAGGGAGCGCGCGGGCTCCAAGTCCCAACTAAAAACCCCGCCGGAAACGGCGGGGTTTTTTCGTGGAGATAGAGAGGAGAACGAGGGAGCCTAGCGGTGCTCGTTGCCTTCGATCCCGGTCATGGCCGCGGCCAGAAACAGAAAGGCGAAAACGGCGCCTGCGATTTGAAATGCCAGCATGGCAATGTCCTCCGGATGATGGGTACACAACAAAAGCCGGCTTGCGCTGGCTGTCGGTCGTCGTCCCACATTAAATCCGGGAGGCCGTCATGGTTCCGGGGAAACCCGGAGTTCCATGGCGTAAGTTTAGGATTTGACCGCGAATTTCAGCACATTGCCGTGGACGCGCATGTCCCGGGCGGGATTGCGCATATAAAGCCCGCGTTTATCGGCCATCGGCTTGAAGGCGTCGGTCAGCCCGACCACGGTTTCGGCAGCGCCGAGGGCAAGGAAGCCATCCTCCGGCATCTGGCGCGCCAGGCGGTTGAGCACGCCGATCTTGGTGTCCTGGTCGAAATAGATCAGCACGTTGCGGCAGAACACCATGTCGAAGGTGCCGAGCGCGTGAAAGTCCTTGAGCAAATTGATCGGCCGGAATTGCACCATAGAGCGGATTTCCGGCGCGATGTGCCAGCTCTCTCCGACCTGGGTGAAGTATTTCACCAGTTGCTGGATCGGCAGGCCGCGCTGCACTTCGAACTGGCTGTAGATGCCGGCTTTGGCGCGGGTCAGCACGGCGTCGGAGATGTCGGTGGCGAGGATGTCGAAGCGAAAGCCGGCGAGCTTTGCGCCCATGTCCTTGAGGATCATCGCCAGCGAGTAAGGCTCTTGGCCCGTCGAGGCGGCGGTGCACCAGATCCGGATGCGCTTCTCGCGCGCGCGCGCCGCGGTTAGCGACGGCAGCACGGTGTCGCGGAAATGGTCGAACGGCAGCTTGTCACGGAAGAAGAAGGTCTCGTTTGTGGTCATCGCCTCGGTGACTTCGACGGTCAACGTGGCGGCGCCCTCTTTGAGCTTGGCGACGAGTTCACCCAGAGACGCGATGTTATGGCGGCGCGCGACCGGCAACAGGCGGCTTTCGGCGAGGTATTGCTTCTCGGCGGAGAGCACGAGGCCGGAGCGCTCGCGCAGCAGCTTGCGCAGATAGTCGAAGTCTTGCGGGGTCATGCCCGGTCTCCCGCGAACAGGCGTGTAAGCCGCAGTGCTATCTCGTTGATCGGCAGCACGGCCGAGCAGAGCCCGGCGAGCGCGACCTGTCCGGGCATGCCCCAGACCACGCTGGTGGCTTCGTCCTGCGCCATCACCGATCCACCGGCCGCGACGATCGCCTTGGCGCCGTTGAGACCATCGGAGCCCATGCCGGTGAGTACCAGCGCCATCACTTTCGGTCCCCACACCGTGGCGGCGGTGGCAAACAGTGGGTCGACCGCGGGCTTGCAGAAATTCACCAGCGGTCCGTCGTCGATCGAAATCATCGCGGTGCCATCGCGGCGCGCAACGGTCATATGCTTGCCGCCGGGCGCCAGATAGATGGTGCCGGTATTGATCTCCTCGCCGTGGCTGGCCTCGCGCACCGGGCATTTGGCAACGCGGGCGAGGTGTTCGGCGAGGATCGCAGTAAAGGTCGGCGGCATGTGCTGGGTGATCAGCACCGGCGCACGCTCGATCACGCTGGCGATGTGCGCTACGATGGCGTTGAGCGCCTGCGGGCCGCCGGTCGACGCCCCGATCAGCAGCACGCGCGGCATCGTGGCCGGCATCGCACGCAGCGAGAGCGGCGGGTGATCCTGGGCCGGATGGCGCGGTTGCAGCGGCGGCGAGGCCTTGGCCGGCAGCAGCGTCGCGGCACGGACCGGCGAGGTGCGAAGGCGCTTCGAACGCAACCCCAGCATCCTGATTTTTTCGATCAGTTCGCGCTTGAAGCTAACCGACCCGGCGACCTCCTGGTTGCTGGTGGGCTTTGGAATATAGTCGGTGGCGCCGAGCGACAGCGCGCGCAAGCTGATCTCTGCGTTACGCCGCGTCAGCGTCGAAGCCATGATGACGATCAGGTCGGGCTTCTTCGCCAGTAGTTGCGGCAGCGCGGCGATACCGTCGAGCTCCGGCATGTCGACGTCGAGCACCACGACATCGGGGTCGGCGCGTTCGACCTGCGCCACGGCCTCGCGGCCGGTGCGCAGCGCAGCCACCACTTCCAGATCGGACTCAGCCTCGACCCAGCGCGAGAACAGGCCGCGCACGACGATGGCATCGTCCACGATCATGACACGGATGCGCCGGCCGCTGGCGGCGGCCGTCGACGATGGCACAGCGAGGTTCAAAGCAGGCCGACTTCCTGGAACTTGGCTTCGACGATCTCTTTGTCGAACGGCTTCATGATGTATTCGTTGGCGCCCGCATGCAGCGCGCGCGCGATATGGGCCACGTCATTCTCGGTGGTGCAGAACACCACTTTGGGACCATCTCCTCCGGGCAGCCGGCGCAGCATGCGCAGGAATTCGTAGCCGTCCATCTTCGGCATATTCCAGTCGAGCAGAATCGCCTCAGGCAACTGGCGCTTGCAGGCTTCGAGCGCCTGTTCGCCGTCCTCGGCTTCCTCGATCTTGAAATCGAGACCTTCCAGAATGCGCCGCGCCACCTTTCGGATGACGCTAGAGTCGTCAACAACCAGACACGTTTTCATCGCACAGCCTCGTCATGTTTACTTGCGGGTTCCGTCCCGCAAATCATTGTCAGTTCCTTGCGTCACGCCGCTTTCGCTTCGGTGCCGATATCGAGCACACGATCGACATCGACGATCATGAGCAGTTGTCCTTCGAGCCGGTGGATGCCGGCCGACACGCGGGCGAGCCGCGGATCGAGATTGATGGGATTGGCTTCGCGCGCAGCCTCGTCGAGCTTGAGGACTTCGCCGACGCTGTCGATCAGCAGGCCATAGGATTCGCCGCCCGATTCCACGCCGATCGCCATCGCGACGCCTTCGTCGCTGCGCTCTTCAAGTCCGAGCCGGCCGCGCATGTCGATCAGCGTCACGATGCGGCCGCGCAGATTGAGCACGCCGGCGATTTCCGGCGGCGCCAGCGGCACGCGGGTCAAACGCTCCGGCACGAAGACATCCTGCACGCGCTGGATCGGCAAGCCGAACAGTTGCCCGCCGATCATGGCGGTGACGTATTCCTTGAAGTTGCCAGTGGCCGTTTCGGTGCTCATGGTTTGCCCTTACGCCGCAAATTCTGACGCAGCTTGACCGACGTCGGTCTGCTCCTTGAGCGCCGCGATCAATCCTTGCCGGTCGAACTTGGCGACATAGTCGTGGAAGCCGACCTGGCGGCCGCGCTCGACGGCGTCGGCGGAAACGACAGAGGACAGCGCGATGATCGGCAGTTCCGCGGTGCGTTCGTCGCCGCGCACGGCCAGCGCGAATTCGAACCCGTCCATGTCAGGCATTTCGATATCGGTGATGGCGACGTCGAAGGTGCGGCCATCGTTGAGCAGCGCCAGCGCCTCTTGCGCGGAGCCTGCGACCGTGACGGCATAACCCGCGGCCTGCAGCACGGGGGTGAGCATGTTGCGGAAGAACGGCGAGTCGTCGATCAGCAGCACCGAGCGCGCCTGCACGCGGTTGGGCTGGTCCTTGCGGCGGAACCAGTCCTCGAAGGCGAGCGGCAGGAAATGCCCGACATCGATGATCTCGGTGGCCTGACCCTTGATGATCGCGGAGCCGAGCACGCCGGCATTGTCGCTGGCGACCTGGATATCCAGGCGGTCCTCCACGATGTCGACGATCTCGTCGACCACCAGCGCCATCGAGCGGCTGCCGTCGGAGAACACCAACAGCGATTGGGCACCCTCGCCTTTGACGCTGACGGATTCGTTCATAGTGATCAACGGCATCAACTGGCCGCGGTACTGCAACATGTGGCGGCCGTTCGACAGTTCGATCTGGCGGGCGTCGATTTCCTCGAGTCGCGTAATCAGCGACAGCGGCACGGCTTTGAGTTGGGCCGAACCGGCGCGGAACATCAGAAGTGACGTGACCTGATCGGCGGCCGACGCCGGACCGGATTGCGCGGCTTCCGCGGCGGCCACCTGCGAGGTGACCGAACTGCCGAGCGCCCGGGCGGCGCCGTTCGGATCGATGATCATGATCACCGCGCCGTCGCCGAGAATGGTGTTGCCGGAGAACATCGCGATGTGGCGCAGTTTGCTCGACATCGGCTTCACCACGATTTCCTCGGTGTGAAACACGCTGTCGACCACGATGCCGAAGGTCTGGCTGCCGACCTGCGTGACGACGATAAAGCCGCTCTCGACGTCGCCGGTGGCTTTGCCGCCGAGCAGGTCGGACAATCGTGCCAGCGGCAACAGTTTGTCGCGCAGGCGGAGAACGGTGGTGCCCTTGATGCGCTCGATGCGATGCTCGCTGCCGCTGCGCGCGCGCACCAGTTCGATGACCGAGAGTTGCGGAATGGCGAAGCGGTCGCCACCAGCCTCGACGATCAGTGCCGCGACAATGGCGAGCGTCAGCGGAATCTTGATGGTGAAGCTCAGGCCCACGCCGGCGACCGACTTGACGTCGATGGTGCCGCCGATCTGATCGATATTGTTGCGCACCACATCCATGCCGACGCCGCGGCCGGATACGTTGGTAACCTTGGTGGCGGTGGAAAAGCCGGCTGCAAAAATGAACTTGTGGATCTGCGATTCCGACAGCTTGCCGATGTCGGCTTCGGACACCAGACCTTGGGCGAGCGCCTTGGCTTTGATCCGTTCGGTATCAAGACCGCGGCCGTCGTCGGCTATCTGAATGATGATGTAGCCGCCTTCGTGATAGGCGGACAGCCGGATGCGGCCGCTTGCGGGCTTGCCGGCGGCGCGGCGCTGCTCGGTCGATTCCAGCCCATGGTCGGCGGAATTGCGCACCATATGGGTGAGCGGATCTTTGATCAGATCGAGCACCTGGCGGTCGAGTTCGGTCTCGGCGCCCTGCATTTCCAGTTCAATATGTTTGCCCAGCTCGTTCGACAGATCGCGCACGATGCGCGGAAATTTCTGCCAGGCATTGCCGATTGGCTGCATGCGCGTTTTCATCACGCCTTCCTGCAACTCGGCGGTGACGTTGGACAGCCGCTGCAGCGGCGTCTTGAACTCGGAATCTTCGTGGCGGCGCACGATCTCGAGCAATTGATTTCGGGTCAGCACCAACTCGGACACCATCGTCATGAGATGTTCGAGCGTGTCGACGGTGACGCGGATCGACTGGCCGCCGCTTTTGCCGTTGTCGTCTTCCTTGACGGCGGGTTCGGCTGGCGCGGGCTTTGCAGGTTTAACCGGCTTCGGATCTACCGGCGTTTCGCGGAACGCGCGCTCCAACTCGTCGAGCGAGACCTCGCCCAGCCGCAACGGCCGTTCGAGCACCTGCGGCGTCATCGTGCCGACCGTGTAGTTCGGCGCCGGGGGCGGCGGCGGCGACACGACCTTCAAGACCATGCGTTCCAGCTCGGCGATCAGATCCTCGTCGGTGCCGTCCGGTTCGCGCTGGTCGCGCTCCAGCGATTCCAAAATCTGCTTGATGCGATCGATGGTGGCGAGAACCAGCGTCACGGCTTCGGCGGTCGCCGACGAACCGTCGCGGAATTTTCCCATCAGCGTCTCGGCGGCGTGCGCAAGCGCTTCCAGTCGCGGCAGATTCAAAAAGCCGCAGGTGCCTTTGATGGTGTGAACCAGCCGGAAGATATTATTGAGGATCTGGGAGTTGTTCGGATCCTGCTCGAACCGCACGAGTTCGACGTCGACGACATCGAGACTCTCATTGGTCTCGGTCACGAATTCCTGCAGCAGGTCGTCCATTGAAAACGCCTTCATCGACGGGCGTTGGCCCGTCAGCCGCTTCCCGTCGGAAGCAGGGCCAGTGTGTCGAGGAAGGGTTTAATTTTAGTTGCGGACGGCGGGCCAATTACCCGGCTTTAATCACTTGTTAACCGGCCGGAAGCAGCCGGTTATTGCGCGGCGACCACAACTTTATCGCCTTCCATCGCCATGGTGGCTTTCAGGCCGCAAGCCGTGGCCAGCATGCCGGCATAAAACGGCTGGATATGATGGGCGTTGAGCGGCTCGGCGCCGGCATCCCCGCCCAGCAGCAGCGGTGTGGCCGGCAGAATCTTGGCATTGGTGCCGGCAGCGCTGACCTTGAAGCCCATGCTCTCGCCCTCTCCGATCGGATCGACCGTGAGTTGGCCGCCGCGCGGGATCGCCTGTCCGGCGATCAGCAGCATATTGAGCAGCAGCTTGACCCGGTTCTTGACCATCAGGATGCGGGGCAGGTTCCAGGCGAGCTTGGTTTTCTCGTCTTCCAGAAAGCCGCGGGCGACGGTCTGGGCATCGCCGAGGTCGATCTGGGCACCGGCGGACCCGGCCGCGCCGAAGGCGATGCGGCAGAATTGCAGCTTGGCGGAGGCTTTATTGGCGCTCTTTTTGATCAAGTCCATCGCGAAGGTCTTGGTCTCCTCGTCCTTGGCTTCCTCAAGGACTTCGAGGCCGTTGACGATGGCGCCGACCGGACTGATCAGGTCGTGGCACACGCGGGAGCACAGCAACGCGGCAAGATCGAGCGCATCGATGGATCCGGACATGGACTGGTCTCCGCTGGGCGTGCAGGCTGACGGTTGGACTGCGAATCGCTAATAACGACGGCGTTGGGGCGTGATACACCGCACCCGCGCCACCGCCAAGGACCGGATGGCCGACAGGAGGCACTGCACGGCGTGACACGCGGACTGGAAATCACCCGGCAGCTCGCGGAACAGCATCTCAACGCGCTGACCGAGATCGTCGCACGCGCGGCGGCGGCGACGCTGGCGACGTCATATTCATCGGTCGCACGGCGCATCAAAACCGACCTGACGCCGGTCACCGCCGCCGATGAAGCTTCCGAAGCGCTGATCGTTGAAGGATTGTCGCAGTTGCTGCCCGGCCTTCCGGTGATCGCCGAAGAAAGCGCCGCCACGGCGCCGCCGCAGCGCCTCGATCCAAGCTTTGCGGTGGTCGATCCGCTCGACGGCACCCGGGAGTTTCTGGCCGGCCGCGACGAATTCACCGTCAACCTCGCCATCGTCACAAACGGCGAACCGATCGCCGGCATCATCGCCGCGCCGGCGCGCGGGCTGCTGTGGCGCGGCATTGTCGGCGGCACAGCCGAACGGCTGCATCTGCGGATCGGCGCCGGTCAGGCCAAGGCCTATGGCCGCACCCCGATTCATACCAGGCCGGCGCCGGGGCGCCTGACGGTCGCGACTTCGCGCAGCCATCTCGACGAAGCAACCGAGGATTTTCTGTCGCGGCTGCCGCTGGCCAAGCGCTATCTGTGCGGCTCGTCGGTGAAATTCTGTTACCTTGCCCAAGGCGAAGCTGACATTTATCCGCGGCTGTCGCCGACGCGCGAATGGGATGTGGCGGCCGGCTGCGCCATCCTGGCCGCCGCCGGCGGCTTGGTGACGCGTCCGCAGGGCGGGCCGCTGCCGTTCGGACGCTTGGCGGAAAAATTTCTGGTGCCCGGCTTCATCGCCGTCGGCGATCCGGCCGTGATGAGCTCGATGCCCGCCGCGCTGACCGCCTGAAGACGGTCAGCGTCCGATGGTGCGCTCGACCTCGGGCCAACGGCGCCCGGCCGCCTCGATGATGCGGCCGGGATCGGCGACAAAGGCCGCGCGCGCCGTGTCGTTATAAAAGACATAGAGCCGCTCGCCGATCACCGCCCAGAATAGCGGATGGCCCGGCACCGAGGTGCCGCGAGCGATCGCCACCGGGTCGTAGCCGGCAAAGCGCGGCATATAGACGTCAGGGCTCTCGGCGAAAGCGGCGCGGTTGCCTTCATTGGCGAACCGCCAGACCACCCCGTCCCGGCTCCATTCCATCTCGGGCCGTCCCATTTTCGGCTTGCTGTCGGTGAAATAGGCGACAGGGTCGAAGCCGCTCAGCGCCAGTCCGGTTTCGGCATTGACCACAATCGGATCGCCGGCAAAGGCTGGCGCGGCAATAGCGCCCAGGCCCAGCACCACCGCCAGGACCATAGACGCCTTCCGTTGCCGCCGTGCTGCAGTCATAGTTGATGCCGATATATATGAGCGATTCGGGGACCGGATTGGACCGCCACATTACTGCCGCTGGCGTGAGCATACGGTTAAGCCGGGTTGGGAATCCTCGTCATCCAAATGGAGCATCCGATGCGCGCCATCCTGCGCTTTGCGGCCCTGATGTTGTGCCTGCTCGGCTCTAGCACCGGTCTGGCGGTTGCCCAGCAACAGCCGCCTCAAGGCCCGATTGCCCAGGCACCACCGCCGCAAAGCCGGCCCAGCACGTTTGCGCCTGGCGAACTGGTGAACGAAGGCCACCGCTTCTTCGGCACGGTGTCGCGCGGTCTGGCCGACGTGGTGGAGCGAGCCGTTTCACGCTGGGGTCAGCCCAACGGCTATATCCTCGGCCAGGAAGGCAGCGGCGCTTTCATCGTCGGCCTGCGCTATGGCGACGGCAAGCTCTACACCAAGAATGCCGGCGACCGCCGCGTGTTCTGGGAAGGCCCGTCGATCGGCTTCGACACCGGCGGCGAAGGCGCCCGCACCATGATGCTGGTCTATAATTTGTCCGCAACCGACGCCATCTATCAGCGCTTCGGCGGCATCGACGGCTCCGCCTATTTTATCGGCGGCTTCGGCATGACCGCGCTCGGCAACGGCGACATTGTCGTCGTCCCGATCCGCTCCGGGATCGGCTTTAGGCTCGGCGCCAACATCGGCTATCTCAAGTTCACGCCGGAAGCGACCTGGAACCCGTTCTGATAACCGTGTGTATTTAATATGAACGAGGCCCGTGTCGGAATTTAACGACGCGCCCCCGGGTTTAGGTTAATCTCCAACTGTCCTAGCGGTGTAATAACCACCGTGCTTTGGTTTCCGCGGGGTTACGCGGATTGGGTGAGTTGGAGGCGTTGTCTTATGATTGAACCGATCATGTATTTCGGGATCGGGTTCCTGGTCGCGGCCCTGATCGGGCTCGTCATCGTTCCCCTCGTCCACGGCCGCGCGGTGCGGCTGACCATGCGACGCCTCGAAGCCGCGACGCCTCTGTCGATGGCCGAAATTCAGGCCGACAAAGACCAGCTCCGCGCCGAATTCGCGATGTCGACGCGCCGGCTCGAAGTCAGCGTCGAAAACCTGCGCACCAAGAGCACCAGCCAGCTTGCCGAACTCGGCAAGAAGGGCGACGCCATCAACCGGCTCAAGATCGAGCTCGGTGAAAAAACCGCCACGATTTTCGCGCTCGAAGCGCGCGACAAGGCGTTGCGCGATCAGCTGCGC
>JANMSH010000440.1:0-3358 GCA_031389105.1 Hyphomicrobiales bacterium | reverse complement strand
TACGCCAGTCCGGAGCGCATCGTGCAGATCCGCGAGAACCGGCTGCTCGGCCTCAACGCGCATCGCGACGACAGCCAATATATCGACAAGTCCGCAGTGGCTGAGGAAGTCGCCTATTCGCGACGGCTTTGCGCCAAGCATAGCTGGCCGAGCATCGATGTGACGCGCCGCTCGATCGAAGAAACCGCCGCCGCCGTGATGAAGCTGCTGTCGGAGCGCCGCCGCGCGCCGGTGCGATAGCCATGCCGCTTTGGCTCGAACGTCAGCCGTTGATTCTTGCGTCGAAAAGCGACGTGCGCGGAAAGATTCTCGCCGCCGCCGGTCTGCGGTTCGAAATCAGGCCGGCGAATATCGACGAGCGCGCCATCGAAACCAAAGCCGGCATATCGGATGCGGCCGCCGCGGCGCGGTTGCTGGCGCACGCCAAGGTGCAAGCCGTGTCGGAGACGCGGCCTGGCCAGCTGGTGCTGGGCGCCGATCAGACGCTGGCGCGCGGCGCGACGCGCTTTAGCAAACCGGCCGACCGGAACACAGCCATCGAGCAATTGCGCGCGCTGCGCGGCCGGACGCATGAGCTGCATTCCGCGCTGGCGCTGGTACGCGACGGTACCGTGCTGTTCGATTGTGTCGATACCGCACGGTTGACGATGCGCGATGTCTCCGACCGCTTTCTCAGCGACTATCTCGACATGGCGGGCGACGCCGCGCTGCACAGCGTCGGCGCCTATCAGCTTGAGGGTATCGGCATTCATCTGTTCGAGAAGGTCGAGGGCGACTACTTCACGATTCTCGGCCTGCCACTGATGCCGTTGCTGACGTTCTTGCGGCAAAACAAGTTTGTTGATGGCTAGCGCATGATCCCGAAAAGTGGAAACCGGTTTTCGGATAAGATCATGCGCAAAGAGATATGAAATGTTCATCCTCGGCCTGACCGGCTCGATCGGCATGGGAAAATCCGCCACGGCGAAGATGTTCGCCGAGGAAGGCGTGCCCGTGCACGATGCCGATGCCGTCGTTCACCGACTCTATGAAGGCGAGGCAACGCCGGCGATCGAGGCGGCGTTTCCCGGCACCACGGCCAACGGCAAAGTCGACCGCGATAAACTGGGCAAGAGCGTGCTCGGTGACGCGACGGCGATCCAGCGGCTGGAACAGATCGTGCATCCGCTGGTGGCGCAGGCGCGCGACACGTTCCTGGGCGATGCCGAGCGCAATGGTGCAGCGGTGGCGGTGTTGGATATTCCGCTGCTGTACGAGACCAAAGGCGATGCGCGCTGCGACGCGGTGGTGGTGGTGTCGGCGCCGGCCGATGTGCAGCGCAAGCGTGCCTTCGAGCGGCCGGGCATGACCGAGCAGAAGCTGGAAACGATCCTCGCAAAGCAGATGCCCGATGCCGAAAAGCGCCGCCGCGCCGACTTTATAGTGGATACATCGCAAGGCTTCGATCACGCCCGCGCTCAGGTGCGTGATATCCTCAAGTGCGTTGCCACCATGCCGAATCGGAAATAAGAAACGCCCATGCGTGAGATCGTCCTCGACACCGAAACCACCGGCCTCGACCCCAATCAGGGTCACCGCCTGGTCGAGGTCGGCTGCATCGAACTGCTCAACCGGATTCCGACCGGCGCGGTGTTCCACGCCTATCTCAATCCCGACCGTGACATGCCGGCGGAAGCCTTCGCCATTCACGGGCTGTCGATTGAATTTCTGAAAGGCCAGAGACGTTTCAGCGATGTCTGCGACGAGTTTCTCACTTTCATCGGCGACGATACGCCGCTGGTGATTCACAATGCGAGTTTCGATCACGGCTTCCTGTGCGCCGAACTCAAGCGCGTTTCACGCGCTCTGATCGCACGCGAGCGACTGGTCGATACGCTGGCACTGGCGCGCCGCAAACATTCTGCTGGGCCGTACAATCTCGATGCGTTGTGCGGGCGCTATGGCATCGACAATTCACGTCGCACCAAGCACGGCGCATTGCTCGACGCCGAGATTCTGGCCGAGGTTTATCTCGAGTTGATCGGCGGCCGTCAGGCGCAACTCGGTCTCGCCGAAACCGCGGCCAAGCGCGTCACTGGCGTTGACGGCATCATGGTCCGCCGCGAGCGCACTGTGGTTCTGACGCCGCGCATCAACGACGCCGATCGCGAGGCGCATCGCGCGTTTGTCGGAACGCTTGGCGAAAACGCCGTGTGGAAGAATTATTTGACGGACAGCAACTCTTAGACGATGCGGCTCAAGCCGGGATCGCTTGGATTTCTTCCGTCAACTTTTTGACCTGCTCGCGAATCCGCCTCGTTTGATTGGTCACGCCGGTCGCGGCATCGTTCAATTTATTGGCAGAACGTGACGCCTGGTCGGCGACATTTTCAATTTGGGTAATCGCGCTTCCGACTTGCTCGACGCTGGTTGCGGCCGCGTGGACATTGGCGGAGATGTTGCGGGCTGCCTCGGCCTGCTGCTCCACCGCCTCGGCGATCCGGGCGGAGAACTGATCGAGTTCCCGGATGGTGGCGGAAATCGTCTGGATCGCCTCAACCGAACGGCCGGTCACGATCTGCATCGCGGCGATACGCTCACCGATTTCCTTGGTCGCATTCGCGGTTTGACCGGCGAGCTCTTTCACCTCTTGGGCTACGACGGCAAAGCCACGGCCCGCCTCGCCAGCGCGCGCGGCTTCAATCGTGGCGTTGAGCGCGAGCAGATTTGTCTGTGCGGCGATGGCGCTGATCAGCGCAGTGACGTTGCCGATCTCTTTCGCGACTGCAGCAAGTTCATCGATTGTGGCGCTGGTCTTGACCGCCTCGTCGACTGCGCTGGCAGCGAGATAGGATGACTTGGCCGCATTCGATCCGACCTCTGCGATGGTAGTCGCCAACTCTTCGCCGGCGCTGGCTGCCGATTGCACTTTAGTCGCGGTTTCTTCAGATGCGGTCGCGACTGTCATCGACTGTGCATTGGCATCTGCGGCAGTCTTGTCGAGACTATGGGCATCCGCTTGTAGATTTTGCGCCGCCGAATGCAATATTTCAGTCGATTCCGCGATCTCTCGCTGGAAGCGTTCGAGCAGGCCACTCATCCGGTCGGCGCGCACGGTGGTCGCCGCGAATTCCTTTTCGCGAAGGATGGCGCCGCGTTCGAGCTCGGCAGCCGCCAACTCCGCCTTGCGGTGCGCCGCCTGCGCCTGCGCGAAGGCCGAGCGAATGGCATGGCCGAAGCCGACCAGCATTGCCGTCTCAATGATGACGACGGTGGCGTGAACCAAAACCCGCAGGAAATTGGTGCCGCCCGGATAGATCGCTTCCGGCAGCGCACCGTTCAGGCTCAGGTGGTGGACGGCAATCAAGCCGGCGGCGGC
>JANMSH010000425.1:0-6982 GCA_031389105.1 Hyphomicrobiales bacterium | reverse complement strand
GGAATGAGCAGGAGAATGCTCAGTCCCTTCTGAACACCACCGCGCCGATCCAGCCGATGAGCAGCGCCAGCATGGCGGTCGCCAGCCCGTACAGCAGACCGTAGTCGCGCGCGGCCTCGGCGACGAATTGCTCGAAGCCGGCCTTGATCACTTCCAGCGCCGTGCCGGTTTGCGACACCATGGCGCCGCCGGCGAACAGTTTGACATCGATCGTATAGCTGCCGGTCGGCACGTTCGACGGAATCGGGATCGCTGCGCGGAACACAGTCGGTGTCAGGAACGTCACCGCGGTGCTGGATTGCCGGTACAGCCCGTACAGCGTTTCGAGCCGCACGAACGAAGCGCGGAACGGATCGTCCGGCACGGTGTCGGCGAAATCAGCGCCGACGCGCTGCGTCAGCAGGAAGTTGTCGATCCCGACCTGCAACCGGCGCAACTGATCCGGCGGCGCAATGGCCTCGACCGGCCGGTTGGTGAGGATTGCGAGGAAGGACGGCACGCGCACGAATTCGCGCGAGTCGACATTGACCCAGATGCCTGCGACGCGTTCTTTGCGGCGCGTGCGCAAGGTCTGCCGCGGCCCGGTGACGGTGACGACGAGATCGTAGTCGGTGCGCGTCACTGTTTTGCCGGCGTCGGGCTCGATGGTGCCGAACAGCACTAGATTGTCACCGACGAAACTCGAGGTGATCGCGATACGGTGGTTCGACAACGACACCACCAATTGTTCGGCGGTGGCCGGCGCGATGCAGCAGGCCGTCAGTGCGATCGCGAGGATGAGGGCGCGGGTCCGCATCATTCGATCCCCACAATTCGCAGGGAATACAGATCGTCCGGCGGCAACACCAGTTGATAGGCAAAGCGCAGGCCGACCGCGAACACCAGAAGCCCGAGCAGCAGCCGCAGCCGCTCGCCGCGCATCTTCTGACCCGTGCGCACGCCGAATTGCGCGCCGATCACGCCGCCGACCATCAGGATCAGCGCCAGCACGCCGTCGACCAGATGGTTGGTGGTGGCATGCATCACCGTCGCCGACGCCATGGTGACCAGCGTCAACACCATCGAGGTGCCGATCACGGTCGCGGTCGGCACCCGCAGGAAATAGATCAGCATCGGTACCAGCAGGAAGCCGCCGCCGATGCCCATGATGGCGCCGATGAAGCCGATCAGGAATCCGATTGCCCAGACCGGAATCGCCGACACGTAAATCTTGGACCGCTTGAAGCGCAGCTTGAACGGCAGACCATGCAGCCAGGTGTGGCTGCCCGGCCGCCGTATCGTCGCCGGCCCGCCTTTGCGGGTGCGCAATTCCGCGCGCACGCTTTCGTAGATCATCATGCCGCCGACCAAGGTGAGCAGCGTTACGTAGGAAAGGCCGATCATCAGGTCGAGCTGGTCGAGTTCGCGCAATTTGGTGAAAAGCCAGACGCCGACCGCGGTGCCGACAATGCCGGCGCTGAGCAGCATCATGGCGAGCGCCATGTCGATGGCACGCTTACGCCAATAATTGATCGCGCCGGAGAACGAGGAGGCCGCGATGTGGCTGGCGACGCTCGCGACCGCGACCGCGGGCGAGATCCCGACGAAGATCAGCAGCGGCGTCATCAGGAAGCCGCCGCCGATGCCGAACATTCCCGAGATGAACCCGACCGCGAGCCCCATCCCCAGCACGAGGAAGATATTGACGGGCAGATCGGCGATCGGGAGATAGATTTGCAAAGCGACGCGTCCGGCGTTTGAGGCTAGTCAGTGGTCCGGGGGCCGGTCCGCGCGGGCCAGCGAATGTCTCGTAGTGATAACACCATCGCGCACGAAATCAGCGCAAAAATGTGACGGCTGCGAGCTTGTTCGATTTTAACGATGAATGCGCGCGCGGCCACGTTTTTGCTTAGACGCGGCGCTTGTTCACCGTTTTCCGGTTTCGAGCGAACCGAGCGACAGCGGTCCCACGGCGCGAGATTTCGTGCGCGGGGCCGGCGGGTTGGCCGTGCCGTCCCAGCCGCCGGCCGGTTCGGGAACCGCAGTGGCGTCCGCCGGCTGCGGCTCGGCGACGAATTGCTGGACTGACTGTTGCGTGGCGGCGAGTGCGCCCGAATCCATAAGCGAGGCGAGTTCGTCGCGTTTCTTCGCGGATTCCCGGTCGCCTTGCGCGGCGGCCAGCGCGAACCACTTGTAGGATTCGGCAACGCTCTTTTCGGTACCGAGCCCGCGCGCGCACAGAACGGCGAGATTGTACTGGCTGTCGGCGATACCGTGCTGCGCGGCCTTGCGGAACCATTGCGCGGCGGTGGCATAGTCCGGCTTGCCCTCGATGCCTTCGGCATAAAGCACCGCGAGATTGTGCATCGCCTTGCCGTTACCTTTGCCGGCGGCGGCGATGTAGAGCCTGCGGGCCTGCACCAGATCCTTCTTAACGCCCTGGCCCTTTTCCAACAGGCTAGCATAGCGGAACTGCGCGGGCGCAAGGCCTCTATTGGAGGCGCGCTCGTACCAGTAGGCGGCATCTTCCAGGCTGACCGGCACGCCGCGACCGTCGGCAAAACGGACCGCGACCTCGTAGGCCGCCGCGGCATCCCCGGCAACGGCGGCGCTGCGCAATTTGTTGCCGCCGATGGCAGTCGGTAGCCGGTCGGCCGGCGAAATATTTGCAGCGGTCGGTGGACGCGAGGGCAGAGTGCGCGGGATCGACCCGGTGATGTCGTTCCTGGATGTCGAAGGCTGAATGTTCAATGCCGGCGGGCTGAGCAGAGACGGCATGCTCGGCGCGGTAGGGCCGAAATCGAGTTGCGAGCCAGCGAGGCTGTTGCGGCTCGGCGTAACCGGCATCGGCGCGATCCCCGGCAGCTTCGGCGGCGCCAGCGGATTGACAGCGAGAGTGAGCGGCGCTTCCGGTTTGACGGCCGGCGCTGGCGGTTCTGCATCGCCATCGTCCTTATCCGACAGCGCGGTCTTGATGCTGGTGTCGGTTTTGCCGAACTCAAAGAAATTGCCGACGATCTGCACCGAGCCTACGACGATGCCGATGATGCTGGCCGCGATGAACAGCGACTTGACCCGCTTCATCATCTTGGCGCGCATCGACGGCGCGTCCGGGTCTTCCAATTCCAGAACGTCGTCCGGCGGTGGCGGTGGCGCGCGCTCGCCGGTGGTATACAAGGCGGCATTGGCGGCGCGCCGGGCGGCGGCGATGAAACCGGATTTTCCGCCTGGAGCGGCAGCGGCCGGTCCGCCGCCGCCGAGTGCCGCTTCGGAGGCTGCGATGCGTGCGGCGGGATTGGCGCGGAATTTCGGCGGGCCCGAGCCGGGTTCGAGCGGTTGATCGGGCGGCAGGTCGGGATTGATCGGCAAGGTGCCGGCCGGCGGCAGGCGCTTGGGCGCAGGGGCCACCGGCGCGGGAGCCGGCGGCGGCACGTATTGTTGCACTTGTTGCTGCACCGGCGGTGCGGCGGCGGGCGCGACCGGTGCCGGCGGCCGGGCGGCGGGCTGCTGCTGCGGATCGCTGACGACACGGGCTGCGACCTTGCCGATCGGCACACGCGCCTCGTTGAATTCTTCGTTGCTCACCGGCCGTTTGCGGCTTTCGCCGCCGCGCATGCCGCTCTCGATCATCGTCAGCCGGTCGACGAGGGTGCCGAGCGTGCCGTTGACGGCCTGCAAGGCATCTTGCGTGCGGGCCATGTCGTGCTTGAGTTCGTCGACCACCGGCGAATTGTCGGCGCGGATGCCGCCGCTGTTTTTGTTGATGCGGAGGTCTTCGATGTGGACCAGCAGATCGGCCAGCCCGCGCTCGATCGCTTCGAGATGGCCGAGGCGGTGATCGGACGCGTCCAGGCGCTGCACCAGCGCGACGATCTGATCTTCGAGGTGGCTGGAGGCGATATTGTCGCCGCGCGACTGCTGGATCAGCTCGATCTTGTCGGACAGCGAATGCACCAGCGATTCCAGCATCGGCGGCACGGTGGCGCCACTCTGCGAGCGCTCGGCCAGCGCATCGGCCAGCGCGGAAATGCGGTGTTCGAGATTGTTGAGCGCGTCGCTGCCGGTCGCGGCGGCGGCCAGATGCTCGACCTTCTCGGCCAGCGTCTGCACCTGGTAGGCGAGGCCGGTCACGGCATCGGTCGAGGCGACGTGGGTCGCCATGTCGCGTAGCGTGGTGATGGCATGCTCGAGCTGATGCAGTTGCTCGGGATCTTTCTGCGCCACGATCAGATCGATCTTGTGCGCGAGACCCGCCACGGCGTCGTTGAAGCCGACCAGATTTTCCGCCGGTGTCAGGCCGCGCAGCGCGTCGCGCACTTCGGCGAGGCCGTGCTCCACACCTGAAAGCGCGCCGCCATCGACACCGGCAAGGTTGCCCGTTTGGCGGCCTTCGGCGATGCGTTGGGTCAGGCCTGAAATCTGCCGCTCGATGGTGTCGATGGCCTGGCGTGGCATCGCGTCGGTCAGCGCGCGGCCGATATCGCCGAGCTCGCCGCGCAGCGCGTGGATCGCTTCCTCGACGCCCGGCTTGCGTAGCGTCTCGATCTGATCGGTGATGGCGCGCAACTGGCCTTCCAGGCCCGACAGATCCTGCGTCGGCACCGGCACTAGAGCCGGGGAGGGCAGCGGCGCGAATGACGGTGCCGTAGCTTGCGGCTGCTGCCGTTGCGGTGCGGGTTGACCTTGCGGTTGGCCATTGAGCGCGCGCTGGCGCGCGGCGATCTCGGCCACGGCACGGTCGAGCGCGGGCGGCAGTTGCACGCTCGGCA
Organism: Hyphomicrobiales bacterium; assembly: GCA_031389105.1. GTDB lineage: Bacteria > Pseudomonadota > Alphaproteobacteria > Rhizobiales > Xanthobacteraceae > Pseudolabrys. The sequence goes on along the minus strand of JANMSH010000425.1, from coordinate 2,234 downwards.
TCGCCGGCTGCAACGGCGGCGCGACCGGATGCAGCGGCCGCGATGAATTGACGAATTGATCGAGCCTGCGGTCGAGCCGGCCGATCAGCTCGGCGATCTGGCTGTCGTCATTGCGGCTACGCTCGTTGTGAGAATTCTTGGGCGCATAGGCTGCCGGTCCGGTACGGCCGAACTGCTCGATCTTGCGCGACAGATCGTCGAGCCGCTGGTTGACGGCGGAGAGTTCGTGATTGTCGGTGTCGTCGTCGTCCGACTCTTCTTGCGCCTGATGCAAGATGACGGTGTTCAGCCATTCGCCCAGCGACATGCCCGACCGGCGCGCCGCTTCTCTTGCGGTCTCGCGCGCTTCCGGCCTTATGCCTTTCACACTCCAGGGAACGCTGAGTTTCATGCTCACCCACATCCGACGTGGAAGGCAAAAGAGCCGTTATCGACTCTCGTGGAACCGGCGCTCGTTAAGGACGGGTGGATACGGGCGCGGTTCTTAAGTCCACGCACCGACTTTTTAACGTTTGCGGTAAACAGGCCGTTAACGTTTGGCGGAAGTACCGGATTTTAACGGGAATTTCGCGCCGGGTGCCGGTTGCACCGCCTTAACGCAGTTGTAAGCGCACTGCGTCATTCTCAACCGTTACTACGGGGAAAACGGCGGCCGATCTTAAATCGGTCGCAACCGGCCATTAGTTAACGAATCGTTAACGGCGCACGCGTCCTGTAGGCGCCACGGGCGGATTTCGGGGGATGGACGATGCCGACATATAAAGCGCCGGTCGACGAGACGCTGTTTCTGCTCAACGACGTCCTCCACCTCGACCGCTACGGCAACCTACCGGGCTTTGCCGACGCCTCGCCCGATGTGATCGAGGCGATTTTGGGCGAAGCCGCCAAGTTCAGCGAAGAGGTGCTCACCCCGCTCAACCGCGTCGGCGACAAGGAAGGCTGCGTCCGCCATCCCGACGGCAAGGTGACGACGCCCAAGGGCTTCAAGGAAGCCTACAAGCAGATCATCGACGGCGGCTGGATCGGCATCTCGGTGCCGGCCGAATATGGCGGCCAGGACCTTCCCGCCACCGTGACGGTCGCGGTCAACGAGTTGCTGTGCTCGGCCAACATGGCCTTCGCCATGTATCCGGGCCTGACGCAAGGCGCGATCGCGGCGTTGCTAGCGCATGCGTCGCAGGAGCTGAAAACCCAATATTTGCCGAAAATGGTCGAAGGCGTCTGGACCGGCACCATGAACCTGACCGAGCCGCATTGCGGCACCGATCTGGGCCAGTTGCGCACCAAGGCGGCGAAGCAGAGCGACGGCAGCTACAAGATCACCGGCACCAAGATTTTCATCTCCGCCGGCGAACACGACATGTCGGAGAACATCATCCATCTGGTGCTGGCGCGCATCGAGGGCGCACCGGCCGGCACCAAGGGCATTTCTTTGTTTGTCGCCCCAAAATTCATGGTCAAGGCCGACGGCTCACTGGGCGAGCGCAACGGCGTGACCTGCGGCTCGATCGAAGAGAAGATGGGCATCCACGGCAACTCCACTTGCGTCATGAACTATGACGGCGCCGTTGGCTGGCTGGTGGGTGAGGAAAATCGCGGCCTGCCCGCGATGTTCACGATGATGAACGAGGCACGGCTCGGTGTCGGCGTGCAGGGCCTCGCGCAATCCGAGGTCGCCTATCAGAACGCCGCGATTTACGCCAAGGAGCGCCTGCAAGGCCGCGCCATTTCCGGCGCGAAATTTCCCGGCAAGGCGGCCGACCCGATCATCGTGCATCCGGACGTGCGCCGCACGCTGATGACGATCCGCGCTTTCAACGAAGCGGCGCGCGCGCTGGTACTGTGGACCGCTCTCAAGGGCGACATCGCGCATCGCTCGCAGGACGAGAAAGAACGCCAGAGCGCCGACGACTATATGGGTCTGCTCACGCCGGTGGTCAAAGGCGTGTGCACCGATACCGGCTTTGCCAACACGGTGATGGCGCAGCAGATGTTCGGCGGCCACGGTTACATCGCCGAGCACGGCATGGAGCAGTTTGTGCGTGACGCGCGCATTGCGCAAATCTACGAAGGCGCCAACGGCATTCAGGCGCTCGATCTGGTCGGCCGAAAGCTCGGCAAGGACGGCGGCCGCGCGCTGATGGCGTTCATCGGCGAGGTTACCGGATACATCAAGGAAAAGTCCGCCGACGAAAAGATGAAGGGCCTGGTCACGCCGCTCGGCGTTTCGCTCG
>JANMSH010000417.1:0-8215 GCA_031389105.1 Hyphomicrobiales bacterium | reverse complement strand
TTGGTCTTGGATTTCTTCGCTTTCGACTTCTTCGCCATGATCGGAGCTCCCGCTCGGTTTGAAAAAATTTACGCCAGCAACACAGCTTCCGGCCTTGCGGCCGCAGCATCCCCACTTACGCCCGCAGCCGCCTCGGCTGCTTTGACGGCCGCCAGTTCGGCCAGCGGCTCCGGCACCGGACCGCCGCTCGCCCAGTCGAGCAGCTCGACGGTATGCACCACCGGGATGGCGGTACCGCCGCCGATCTGCATGATGCAGCCGATATTGCCGGCAGCTATCACGTCCGGCGCGAGCCGTTCGATGTTGGCGACCTTGCGGTCACGCAACCGCCCCGCCAGCTCCGGCTGAAGAATGTTGTAGGTGCCGGCCGAGCCGCAACACAAATGACTCTCCGGTACATCTTTGACGACAAAGCCAAACTTGGAAAGCAATTCTTTCGGTTCACGCACCACTCTCTGGCCGTGCTGCAGCGAGCAGGCCGAGTGATAGGCCACGGTCAGCGGCACCGGTGCCGCCGTTGCCTTCAGGTTGAGCAAGGCCAGGTACTCGGTGATGTCCTTGGCCAGCGCCGACACCCGCGCCGCCTTCACCGCATAGGCCTCGTCGGTGCGCAGCATGAAGCCGTAATCCTTGACCGTGGTGCCGCAGCCGGAAACCGTGACCAGGATGGCGTCGAGCCCCTCACCGTCGATCTCGGCAGTCCAGGCATCGATATTGTTGCGGGCCTGCGCCAGCGCCTGCTCCTCGCGGCCCATGTGGTGCACCAGCGAGCCGCAGCAGGCTTCGCCCTTGGCGACCACGACCTCGACGCCGTGACGGTTGAGCATGCGGATCGCGGCGTCGTTGGTCGAGGGTGCCAGCACCGGGTTGATGCAGCCCGATAGCAGCGCCACCCGGGCGCGCCTGGTACCAACCGCCGGATGGACCTTGCCGGTACGGTCGCTAGGCGGCGCCAGCATCCGGCTTGGCGCCAGGTTCACCGCCGCCGCCAGCCGCGTCAGGCCGAGCGCGCGCAGCACCGGGGCGAAAGGCTTGGCCAGCCAGCCGGCGACCGAGGCCAGGCGGAACAGCGCTGGGTCGGTCAGCACATGCGCCAGCAGCGCACGCAGCGCGCGGTCGAATAGCGGACGCTTGTAGGTCTTCTCGATATGCTCGCGGGCGTGATCGACCAGATGCATGTAGTGCACGCCCGACGGACAGGTCGTCATGCAGGCCAGGCACGACAGGCAGCGATCGATGTGTTTGACCACCTCGCGGGTCGCAGGCGCGTCCGCCTCCAGCATTTCCTTGATCAGATAGATGCGGCCGCGCGGCGAATCGAGTTCGTCGCCGAGCAGGACGTAAGTGGGACAGGTCGCGGTGCAGAAGCCGCAATGCACGCAGGCCCGCAATATCTTTTCCGAGGCGTAGTTCTGCGGATCGGCGAGCTGGGCGAGCGTGAAGTTGGTTTGCATTTCTTAGACCCCTGCCCACATCCGTCCGGGATTAAGCACACCTTTCGGATCGAAGCCTTCCTTGACGCGCTTGCTCAGGCTGGCCAAGCCCCGCTCCTGCGGCTGGAACACATCGACCGAAGCGCGCACCGACGCCGGCGCGCGCACCAGCGTGGCGTGGCCGCCGGCCTGCGCGACCGCGGCGCGGATCGAGGCCGCGTCCGGCTCATCGGCGAACGGCATCGCCGCCCAGATCAGGCCGCCGCCCCAGTCGTAGAACATCTGCGCCGCCGGCGTGATCGCCGCCGCGACCTCGTGGCCGCGGCTCGGCGCGGTGGAAATGCGCCACAGCGGCCGCGCCCGCGACGCCTCAGTGGCGAAGGGTTTGACCTGCCGCACGCTCTTCCACAGCGCGCGCGAATTCGTCTCGTCGAGCAGCACAACCGGGCCGAAGGATTTCATCAGCGCGGCGAGTGCTTCCAGGCGGTGCTTGACCGAGGGCGCGACGCCTTCCAGCCGCAACGCGGTAGCGGCTTCGGCGTTCGGCAGGCCGTCGAAATAGGACGCGACGTGGTCGGGCAGATGCGCGGCGCCGGAAACGTCGCAGGACGAACCCATCGCCGCCGCCATCGCCTGCGCGGCGCGCGCGTCATCGAGGCCTTCGACCACCACGGTGGCTTCGGTCTCGGCGCGCGGCAGCACTTTCACCGTAATGTCGGTCATGACGGCGAGCGTGCCCCAGGAGCCGGCCAGCACCTTGCACATGTCGTAACCGGTGACGTTCTTCACCACGCGGCCGCCGGACTTGATGGTCTCGCCGCGGCCGGTCACCGCGGTGACGCCGAGGAAATGATCGCGCGCGGCGCCGGCCTTGATGCGGCGCGGGCCGGACAGATTGGCGGCAATCGTACCGCCGATGGTGCCCCGGTTCGCCTCGCCGCCCAGCAGCGGGCCGTAATCCATCGGCTCGAACGCCAGCTCCTGATTATTCTTTTCCAGCAGCGCCTCGATCTCGTGCAGCGGCGTGCCGGCATGCGCTGAGAGCACCAGTTCGGCCGGCTCGTACAGCGTGACGGCGGAGAGGCCCGACAGGTCGAGCGTTAAATCAGTTTGGCTCGGGCGGCCGAGCGCGCGCTTGGTGCCCTGCCCGGCGATTTCCAACGCCTTATCGTTGCCGAGCGCCCAGCGCACGGCGTCCTCGACTTCCTTGGCGTCGCGCGGCTTGAGAATGTTGGTCATTTCATATCCGATTTGCGCATGATCTTTTCCGAAAACCGAATCCACTTTTCGGGATCATGCGCTAAAACCGCGGTATGTCGGGGAACGGCAGCTTGCCGCCGGAGATGTGCATGCGGCCGAGTTCGGCGCAGCGGTGCAGAACCGGGAACACCTTGCCGGGATTGAGCAGGCCCTTCTCGTCGAAGGCACATTTGACGCGCATCTGGGCGTTGAGGTCGATCTCGGAGAACATCACCGGCATCAGGTCGCGCTTTTCGACGCCGACGCCGTGCTCGCCGGTGCGCACGCCGCCGACCGCGACGCAGAGCTTGAGGATCTCGGCACCGAACTGTTCGGCCTTTTCGACCTCGCCGGCTTTGTTGGAGTCGTAGAGGATCAGCGGATGCAGGTTGCCGTCGCCGGCGTGAAACACATTGGCGACGCGCAGGCCGTATTTCTCCGACATGACTTTCATCTCGGCCAACACGCGCGGCAGCTTGGCGCGCGGTATGGTGCCGTCCATGCAGAAATAGTCCGGCGAGATACGCCCGACCGCCGGGAACGCCGCCTTGCGCCCGGCCCAGAACAGCAGCCGCTCTTCTTCGGTGTTGGAGACGCGGCAGTTCATCGACTTGCACTTGTGGGCGATCTCGACGACGCGCTCGATCAAATGATCGACTTCGGCTTTCGGGCCGTCGAGTTCGACGATCAACAGCGCCTCGACGTCGAGCGGATAGCCGGCGTGGACGAACTCCTCGACCGCGTGGATCGCGGGCCGGTCCATCATCTCCATGCCGCCGGGGATAATGCCGGCGGCGATGATCGCCGAGACGCATTCGCCGGCGTCTTCCGACGACGGAAAACCAACCAGCACGGCGCGTTGCGTTTCGGCTTTCTGCAAAATGCGCACGGTGACTTCGGTGACGACGCCAAGCAATCCTTCCGAGCCGTTGATCAGGCCGAGCAGGTCGTAGCCTTCGGCGTCGAGATGCTTGCCGCCCAGCCGCAAGACTTCTCCATTCATTAAAACAAGCTCGCAGCCGAGCACGTTGTTGGTGGTCATGCCGTATTTCAGGCAGTGCACGCCGCCGGAATTTTCCGCGACGTTGCCACCTATGGTGCACGCAATTTGCGACGACGGATCGGGCGCATAATAGAAGCCGGCATGCGCCACCGCGTTGCTGACGGCGAGATTGGTGACGCCCGGCTCGACCACGGCAATGCGGTTGGGGAAGTCGATGTCCTTGATGCGGTTGAACTTGGCCATGCCGAGGAGCACGCCGTCTTCCAGCGGCAGCGCGCCGCCCGACAGCGAGGTGCCGGCGCCGCGCGGCACCACCTTGATGCCCTCGCCGTGGCAATAGGCCAAAACCTCGGACACCTGCTTGGTGGTCTCGGGCAGCACCACAACCATCGGCAGCTGGCGGTAGGCGGTCAGGCCGTCGCTCTCGAACGGCTTCATCTCGCGGGTCGTCGCAATGACACCCTCGCCCGGTACGATGGTGCGCAACGCTTTCACGATTGCCTCGCGCCTGGCCAGCACCGCGCTGTCCGCTTCCGGCATTCGCAACGACATTTTCATCCGCTCCCGGCGTGTATTGTGAGTTGGTTATCGGCCATTTGACGCCCGACATAAAGGGCTGGCAAAACCTTGGGAACCGGGTCAGCGTCCGGCCATTGGATCGACGGGCGGCGACACAGGTTCAGGAGCGCAAGGCATGAAATCGATAGTTACGGCGGCAATCGTAATGGCCGCGATGGCGCAAACCGCGCAGGCCCAGGACGCTGCCGCCGGCGAGCAGTCCTTCAAGAAATGCCTGGCCTGCCATGCCATCGGCGAAGGCGCCAAGAACAAAGTGGGACCTGAGTTGAACGGCATCGACGGCCGCAAGTCCGGCACCACCACCGATTACAAGTATTCCGACGCCAACAAGAATTCCGGCATCGTCTGGAACGAGGCGGTGTTCAAGGAATACATCAAGGATCCCCGCGCCAAGATACCCGGCACCAAGATGATCTTCGCGGGCATCAAGAACGAAAAGGAAGCCGGCGACCTCTGGACCTATCTGGCTTCGTTCGGACCGGACGGGAAGAAGAAGTAGGCCATTATTCCGCTTTGACTTTCGTCAAAGCCGGGTCGCAAATGACGGGCATAGTTGAATGGCCGGACGCCTACAGTCCCGGACAGGAGAACAATTGTCATGATCAAGGACATCGTCGTCAATCTGAGCCTGGGCGCCAACGATCCGGCCGGCGATTTCGCGATCTCGATCGCCGAGGCTTTCGAAGCGCACCTGCTCGGCGTCGCCTTTGCCTATGAGCCGGTGATTCCCGGTTCGGTGATGGGCGGCATCTCGCCGGGTTTCATCGACGCCCAGCGCACCGAATCCAAGAAGAGTGCACGCGCTGCGGCGGCACGTTTCGACGCGGCCACCAAACGCGAAGGCGTGTCCGCCGAAAGCCGCATCATCTCCGCCGGCATTTCCGACGCCGCCGATCAACTCGGTCAGTTGGCCCGGCGTTTCGATCTGACCGTGGTCGGGCAGCCGGAAGGCGAGGACGCCAATGCCGATGAAATCGTGGACGAAGGCGTGCTGTTTGCATCCGGACGTCCGGTGATCTTCGTGCCCTACATCCAGAAGACCAGGCTGAAGCTCGACCGCGTCATGGTGTGCTGGGACGGCAGCCGTCCCGCCGCCCGCGCCATTGCCGATGCCATGCCGTTCCTGAAAAAGGCCAAGCAGGTCGAGATCGTCATGGTCGACGGCAAAAAGAGCTTCAAGAATGACGAGGCGCCGGGGGCCGATCTCGCCAAACATCTCGCCCGCCACAAGCTCGACATCACGCTCAAGCGCATCACCTCACCGGACATCGACACCGCCTCCACGATTTTGTCCTATGCGGCGGATTCCTCCACGGACATGATCGTGATGGGCGGCTACGGCCATTCGCGCCTGCGTGAATTCATTCTCGGCGGCGTGACGCGCGGCCTGTTGGAATCGATGACCGTGCCGGTGCTGATGTCGCATTAGCCAAGCGCGGGGACACGGAGAAGTTTTGCCCGAACGCCACATCACCTTGCGCGACGGGGAACGCGTCTTGATCCGGCCGCTCAAGCCGGAAGACGCCGCGTTTTATGCGGACTTTATTAGCCACGTGACGCAGAGCGACCTGAGGCTGCGGTTCTTCTCGGTGATGCGCGAACTTAGCCCGGAAATGATCGACAAACTGGTGCACTACGATCCCGCCGTCGCGATGGCCTTCATCGCTCTCGACGAAGACGATGGCCGCATGCTCGGCGTGGTGCGGCTACACGACGATGCCAAAGGTGGAACGGCTGAGTTCGCCATCCTGCTGCGCTCGCATCTCAAGGGTCACGGGCTCGGCTGGCTGATGATGAAGCACATGATCGCCAACGCCAAAATCAAAGGGCTAAAGACCGTGCACGGCCAGGTGCTGGCGGAAAATTCAACGATGCTGTCGATGTGCGCCGAACTCGGCTTTCACACCACCGACGACCCGGCCGAGCGCGGCATCAAAGTCGTGACGCTGCCGCTCGATGAGGTGCCGGCGGAGGCGCTGTTGGCCTAGGGCAGCACGCACTGCGCCACGAGACCCCGCGCCCGCGCATCGACCACGCCGAGCGCGCGCAATGCCAGCAGCGTCGCGCCCTGCACCGCTTCGCGCGAACCGGCAGCATCGCCGTCGTGCAATGGCGCCAGCGGGCCGAGCAGCCCTTCCATCAGCGCGCCGACAATCGCCGGCGCCGCGACGCGGGCATCCTGATCGGGCAGATGATTGCCTTCGATCGCGGTGCGGATGCGCCCCTCCAGTTCGGACGCCAGCGATTGGCGGAAATCGAGCCGCATGGCATCAACCTCGGCATCGACCGGCTCGGCGATCACCGCCCAAGCCAGACGGCGTTCGGCGAGCGCCCTGGCAGCAAAGGTGGCGATGCAGGCAGCCAGCGCCGACAGCGGTCCGGGCGCGGCGTCGGCCGACGCCTTCATGGCATCGAGTTCGCGGCCGGCGACTGCCGCGACCAGCTCGGCGACCAAATCGGTCTTCGACGGGAAATAGCGATAGACCGTGCCGGCGGCGATGCCGGCGCGCTTGGCGACATCGGCGATCTGCACCGCGCTCATGCCGCCCTCGGCCGCCATCTCGGTCGCTGCGTCGAGAATGGTCTGTTCGCGCGCGGCGAGGCGGCGGACGACATTCTCGGTGCGGCGATAGGGCATGAATGAGTGAATAGTGATTCATGGGGAAGATGCAAGCACAGGCAATGTATGATTTACGTACATCGTACATCGTGATATCTGTTGCCGATGATCCTCAGCTACCGTGACGCACGGACTGAGCAATTCGCGGCCGGTTCATTCGTCCGCGCATTCCAAGGCTTTGAACGGCAGGGGTGGAAACCGCTGGAAATTCTGGAAGCCGCAACGTCTCTAAAAGATATCAAGGCATTGCCGAGCAACCGGCTTGAAGCGCTCAAAGGCGATCGATCGGGGCAATATTCGATCCGCATCAATCAACAATGGCGCATCTGCTTCGAATGGTCTGCCGGTTCACCCGGCCCGTCGAATGTCGAGATCGTCGACTATCATTGAGGTGCGAAACATGGCCCGGCCCGCAATCCATCCCGGCGAAATTCTGAAAGACGAATTGGATGACCTCGGCGTCACGCCAACCGAACTGGCGCGACAGATCGCAGTGCCGGCCAACAGGATGACGCAGATCATCCAAGGCAAGCGCGCCATTACTGGCGACACGGCTTTAAGGTTGGGACATTGGTTCGAGATGCAGCCGCAATTCTGGTTGAACTTGCAGACCGCTTACGATCTACGGCTTGCCGCCGAACACGCTGGCAACAAATTAAAGAAGCTTCCGACGAAGCCGAGCGGACAAAGCCACGTCGCCTGATGCGCGCCTACTTCTTCCCGTGCCCCGCCGCCAGCGCCTTCTCGCGAATGCTGGTCAGCGTCGCGGTCGGCGTGATGCCTTCCGGATCGACCTTCAGATGCACGATCGACGGCAGGCCGGACTTCTGCGCGGCGGCGAATGCGGCCGGGAAATCGGCGGTGTTCTCCACCCGCACGCCGAAGCCGCCGAAGGCTTTGGCATAAGCGACGAAGTCCGGATTCCTCAGCGCGGTTGCGACCTCGCGGCCCGGATAATCGCGCTCCTGGTGCATGCGGATGGTGCCGTAGAGGCCGTTGTCCCAGATCACGACGATGACCGGCAAATTGTACTGCACGGCGGTTGCAAAATCCTGGCCGGTCATCAGGAAATCGCCGTCGCCGGCGATGCACACCACTGTCCGTTCGGGATGGACCGTCTTGACACCGAGCGCGGCCGGAAATCCGTAACCCATCGAGCCCGAGGTCGGGCCGACATGCGTCGCGAATTTGCGGAAGCGGTAGAAACGATGAATGAAGCCGGCGAAATTTCCCGCGCCATTGGTGAGGAATGAATCGGCCGGCAGATTCTCACGCAGCCAGACCAGAATTTCGCCGAGGTTGACATTGCCGGGCACCGTCGTCGCCTTCTCGGTCCAGGCG
>JANMSH010000384.1:0-4510 GCA_031389105.1 Hyphomicrobiales bacterium | reverse complement strand
TACAATGTGGGCAGCGGCAAGCCGGTGAGCGTGAACGAACTCGTGCGGCTTCTCGGGTCGCCGGCCACCGTGCATATCCCCAAGCGTCCGGGCGAGCCGGACTGCACCTGGGCCGACATCACCAAGATTCGCCGGGAACTGAACTGGGAGCCCAAGGTCAATATCGCGGACGGCGTACGCGTGATGATGGAAAATATCGATTATTGGCGCGATGCCCCGGTGTGGACCGAATCCCGTATCGCGGAAGCGACCAGCGACTGGTTTCGTTTTCTTGGTAAGAGCGCGGAAAAGCAAGGGGCGTGACCGTGGACTCCAATGTGACAAAGCTGAAAGCGAAGTCGGGGCCGATGTCAGCAAAAAATCCACGCGACAAAGTCCGGTCGCTCGATGAGGTTGCCCAGATCACGGAGCAACTTCGCGCGGGCGGGAAGGTCGTTGTGCAGGCGCACGGCACATTCGATCTCCTGCACCTCGGTCATGTCCGGCATCTCGAAGCCGCCCGCAAGCTCGGCGACGTTCTAGTCGTGACGGTGACGGCGGATCGTTTCGTCAACAAGGGTCCGGGCCGTCCGGTGTTCAATAGCGAACTACGCGCCGAAATGCTGGCGACACTCGAATATGTCGACTGGGTTGCGATCAACGACGCGCCCGACGCGGTAAACGCCATCGAGAAGGTGCGGCCGAGCATCTACATCAAGGGTCAGGACTACCAGAACCCGCAAGGCGACATCACCGGCAAGATCACGATCGAGCGCAATGCCTGCGAAGCGCATGGCGGCCGTATCCATTTCACCGACGAGGTGATGTTCAGCTCGACCGAACTGATCAATCGCCATCTCAATGTCTTCGAACCGCACATCCGCCAGCATCTCGACACCATGCGCCAGGATGGCGGGCTCGAGGAATTGCTGGAGCTGATCGATCGGGTGCGCGACTATCGCGTGCTGATCGTGGGTGATGCGATCATCGACGAATACCAATACGTCTTGCCGATGCACAAGACGCCCAAGGAAAACATGATCGCGACCCGCTATCAGGATCGCGAACTGTTTGCCGGCGGTGTGTTCGCGGCCGCCAACCACGTCGCCTCTTTCGTAAAGCAGGTCGACATCCTGACGTGTCTCGGCGATGTCGATAGCCACGAAGATCTGATCCGCCAGAGCCTCAAGCCTAATGTGGGCTTGCGCACCTTCACGCGCGCAGGCGCGCCGACCACGCTCAAACGCCGCTTCGTTGATCCGTCCTATATGCGCAAGTTGTTCGAAGTTTACTTCATGAACGACGAGCCGCTGACCCCCGATGTTCAGAAGGACGTCGACAGCGCAATCGCCGCGATGGCACCAGAATATGACGTCGTCATTGCCGCCGATTTCGGCCACGGTATGATCGACCGGTCTTCGATCGACGCGCTGTCGAAGAACTCGCGCTTCCTCGCCGTCAATACGCAAAGCAACAGCGCCAATCTCGGCTACAATCTGGTCACCAAATATCCGCGCGCCGATTACGTTTGCATCGACATGCCGGAAGCGCGCCTCGCCGTCAGCGACCGCTTGTCGTCGCCGGGCGACATCGCGCGCCGCCTGATCGAAGATCACGTCGATTGCGGCAAGATCATCGTGACCCAGGGCAAGCACGGCTGCGTCACCCTGGAGCGCGGCGGCATCGTTCACACCATCCCGGCTTTCGCGAAAAACGTAGTCGATACCGTGGGCGCCGGCGATGCGTTCCTGGCGATCACCGCTCCGCTGGTTGCGGCGGGCGGGCCGATCCACCGCATCGGCTTTATCGGCAATGTCGTCGGCGCGCTCAAGGTTGAGATCGTCGGCCACCGCCGCTCGATCGAAAAATCGGCGTTGATCAAAGGCATCACTGGCCTGCTCAAATAGACGGATGGTTCGATATGCTTGACAAGGTGAAGATCGATTTCGGCGCCAGCCTCAACCGTTACTTCAGCACGCTGGAAGACTTGCTGCGTAACTCCGCAGCGACCGACCGCGCACAGAGCAAAATTCCGCTCGCCGAAGGCTGTGAATGGGTCCGCCGCGCCGCGCATGAGTCGCACGACGCGGGCAACAAGATCATGTTCGTCGGCAATGGCGGCAGCGCCGGTATTGCCAGTCATCTGGCCATCGACTTCTCGAAGAACGGTGGCCTGCGGGCTATGGCGTTCAACGACCCGTCGGCGCTGACCTGCCTCGGTAACGATCTCGGCTACGACAACGTCTTTGCCAAGCAGATCGATTTCCACGGCCGCGCAGGCGATCTGCTGGTTGCAATAAGCAGCTCGGGCCGCTCTGCCAATATTCTCAACGCGGTCAAGATGGCGCGCACGCGTGACTGCAAGGTCGTGACGTTTTCGGGCTTCACCGAGGAAAACGATCTGCGCAAGATCGGCGATATCAATTTCTTCGTGAACTCGAAGGAATACGGGTTCGTCGAGGTTTCACATCTCGCGCTTTGCCATGCCGTGCTCGACATCGACATGGGCTGGGGCAAGCAGGCTTGACGGCACAAACGATCAACAATCGGAATTATTGAAATGGCGAAACGATTCAAACGCGTGATGGTGACCGGCGGGGCCGGTTATGTCGGCTCCAGCCTGGTCCCGAAGCTGTTGCGCAACGGCTACGAGGTTTCGGTTCTCGACTTGTATATCTACGGCGATGTCTTTGCGGATATCAAACCGAACCCTGGCCTGTTCGAGACCAAAGGCGATCTGCGCAATCCCGCCGACGTGAGCCGTGCGCTTGCCGGTTGCGACGCCGTCATTCATCTCGCCTGCATTTCCAACGATCCGTCATTCGATCTCAACCCCGATCTCGGCCGCTCGATCAATTTCGACTGTTTCCGCCCGCTCGTGAAAGCGTCGAAAGACGCCGGCATCAAGCGCTTCGTTTATGCGTCGTCCTCGTCGGTCTACGGCATCAAAAAAGATTCCAACGTAACCGAGGAACTGGCGCTCGAGCCGTTGACGGATTACTCGAAATACAAGGCGATGTGCGAGGAAGTGCTGGAAGAGGAGCGGGAGCCCGGCTTCGTCGCGGTCACGCTACGCCCAGCCACCATCTGCGGATACGCGCCGCGCCTGCGCCTCGACCTCACCGTCAACATCCTGACCAGCCACGCCATCAACAATGGCCGGATCACCGTGTTCGGCGGCGAGCAATTACGGCCGAACCTGCATGTCGAAGACATGACCGACCTGTATCTGCAATTGCTGGAAGCGCCGGACGAGACCATCAACGGCAAGATCTGGAACGCCGGCTACCACAATCTCAAAGTACGCGAGATAGCGGAGATGGTGCAGGACGAGGTCGGCAAGAACGTCGACATTGTCGTGACGCCGTCCGACGATCATCGCTCGTATCACGTCTCGTCGGAGAAGATTAAGCGCGAGCTAGGCTTCAGCGCGCAGCGCACGGTTTCTGATGCGATCGTCGATCTGAAAAACGCGTTCACTTCCGGCAAGGTACCGAACGCCATGAGCGACGACCGCTACTACAACATCAAGCGCATGCAGGCGGTCAAGCTGCGATGACCCGCGCTTCGGACCTGAAGCCAGCGATCGGCCCAGGCGCGCGAGAATTCCGGACCGCCGGGCCAGTCCGGGAGCCGCCCAAAGAAGTTCGCCTGCTGCTCCCCGTTTGGGGCGAGCAGTTTATCGTGCAGTTTCTTCTCGTCAGCCTGCCGACACTGCTGGCGCCGGGCAATCTGCCGGCGATCGCCGCGGCGCTGCCGTGCAAGTTCGTTTTTCTGACCAACACGGAAGGCGCCGAGATTTTGAGCGCGCATCCGGCCGTCGCCTATATCCAAAAAATTTGCGACGTCGAGATCGAGATTATCGATGATCTCATCACCGGCGATAACTATTCGACGACCATCACTTTGTCCTATGCGCGCGCCGTGCGCGCGGCCGGCGCGGCCATGCTGGACACCTGTTTTTTCTTTTTGATCTCCGACTACGTCATGGCCGACGGCTCGCTTGCTAATGTGCTGACACGCATGCAGGCCGGCTTTGGCGGCGTGTTTGCCGGCAACTTCCAGGTCGTCGAGGAAGACGCGCGGAGCACGCTGTTCGGCACGTTCGACAGCGGCGAGCCAGAAATGGTCATCGCGGCCCGTGATTTGATGAAATGGGCCATCAAATATCTGCACCCGATGACGCTGGCCAACACCGTCAATTTCCCGATGTACTACAGCGCTCATTCAAATCGTCTGTTCTGGCGCGCTGACGAAACGACGCTGATCGGCCGGTTCTATCTGATGCACATGATCTGCATCAGGCCTGAAGTGACTGATTTTGGCGTCAGCTCGTCGTGCGACTATTCGTTCATTCCGGAAATGTGTCCGTCCGGAAACGTTCACGTCATGACGGATTCCGACGAATATCTCGTCGTCGAGATGCAGAAACGTCTGCACGAGAACAAATTCATCCGCCTCGGCGCCAACGGTCGCGCCGACTTGACGACCAGCCTAGCGGAATGGACCACGGAACGGCACCGCATCAACG
>JANMSH010000382.1:0-9067 GCA_031389105.1 Hyphomicrobiales bacterium | reverse complement strand
ATCGCCATCGCCTCGACCTGGTCGTGGGTGACGTGGATCGCCGAAAGGCCCAACGTGACAATGAGCGTGCGCAGCCACGCGCGGGCTTCCTCGCGCAATTTAGCATCGAGATTGGACAGAGGCTCGTCGAGCAGCAGCACCGGCGGTTCGTAGACCAGCGCGCGCGCAATGGCGACGCGTTGCTGCTGGCCGCCGGAAAGCTGGTGCGGAAAGCGCTCGGCAAGATGCCCAAGGCCGATCTGGTTGAGCGTCTTTTCGACGCGGGTCTTGATGTCGGCGGCGGGTACGCCGCGCAGCTTCAGCCCGTAAGCGACATTGTCGAACACGCTGCGATGCGGCCACAGCGCGTAAGACTGGAACACCAGGCCGAGGCCGCGCTTCTCCGCCGGCAGTTCGATTTTCCGCGCGGCGTCGAAGAATACATTGTCGCCGATCGTGATCGAACCAGCATGCGGAATTTCAAGTCCGGCAATCGCGCGCAGCAGTGTCGTCTTGCCGCTACCCGATGGGCCGAGCAGCGCCACCACCTGACCGGGCGTCACGCTGACTGAGACGTTCTTGAGAATCTCGTTATCGCCGAGTCGCAGACTGAGATTCTTGACCACGAGGTCAGCCATGCAGGCGCACTCCAAGCCGGATCGCGACGGCCAGGCCGGCGCCGATCATGACGACGTTGACGACGGACAAAGCGGACACCAGATCGACCGCGCCGGTACCCCACAGCGACACCAGCAGCGATCCGATCACTTCGGTGCCGGGGCCGAGCAGATAAATGCCGGTCGAGTATTCGCGTACAAAGATCAGGAAAATCAGCAGCCAGCTCGCCAGCATGCCGTATTTGATGAGTGGTAGCGTGACGTCGCGTTTGACGCGCAGGTCGCTGGCGCCGGCCACGCGCGCGGCCTCCTCAAGCTCGGGCGCCACCTGCAAAAGCGTGCCGGAAATCAGCCGCATGCCGTAGGCCAGCCAGACGATCGAATAGGCCAGCCAGATCGAGAACATGGTCGAGCGCAGCGGCGACAACACTGGCACGAACAGAAACACCCACAGCAGCGCAAGCCCCGCCACCAGGCCCGGCATGGCGCGCGGTACCATCACGGTGTAGTCGACCAGCCGCGTCCAGCCGGAATTCCAGCGATGCACGGCGAGCGCGATGGCCGTGTAGCAGATCACCGCCAAGGCGCCGCCGATCACGCCGATGCCGAAGGTGTTGACGATGCCGCGCATGACGTTCGGGTAGTCGAGCAACTCGCGGTAATGATCGAGCGTCAGCACTTCCGACAGCTTGACGCCTTCGCCCCAGGTCACCACGAACGAGCGCAACGTGATGCCGAACAGCGGCACCACCACCGTAACGAGCAGCCAGAACACGATCACGCCAAACGCAACCCAGCGCCAAGCCCCCAGTCGGAGCGGCTGGGTCTTCATGCCCTTGCCGCGCACCGAGACGAAACGTTGCGCCTGCCGCAGCAGGTGTCGTTGCATGAATATCAGCGGTGCGGCCACGCCGATGATGACGACCACGACGACGGCCATCAATTGATAGGACGGCACGCCGAGCTTGTTGGTGAGTTTGTAGAGATAAGTCGAGAGCACCAGAATATCCTGCGGGTCGCCGAGCACCAACGGCAGGCCGAACAGTTCGAAGCCGAGGAAGAACACCAGTACGCCAGCAAATAAAATCGCCGGCAGGATCATTGGCAGGCTGACATTGATCGCAACTTGAAACGGATTGGCGCCGGACACCCGCGCGGCTTCTTCGAGATCGGTGGAGAGGCCGCGCAAGGCTGCTGCGCTGTAGAGATAGACGTGCGGCACATGGGTGAGGCCTGCGATCACGATAAGCGACCACAGCGAGTACAAATTCCACGGGATGAAGCCGAGCACATCCTTGGCCATCGTCGAAAAAATCCCGACCGGCCCGATCGCCACGACATAGCCGAAGGCGACCACCACCGCGGACACGAAAATCGGGATCAACAGCAGCGGCTCGAGAAAGCGCTTGCCCGGTACGTCGGTGCGCACCATGACGAAAGCGAGAAGCGCGCCGAGCGGCACGCAGATCGCCGTCATGCCGCCGGCAATCGTGGCGGTGGTCCAGAACGCCTGCCAGAAGTCGTCGTCGGCGAAGACGAAGGAGAAGGCAGCGAGGCTCAGCCGAGCCGATTTATCGAAAAATGGCGCCGTCAGGAAGCTTTGATAGACGACCAGCGATAGCGGCATCGCCACGGCGAGCGTGGTAATGCCGAGCACAGCGAAGCGATACACAGCAATGGGCAGCATTGCCTTGTCCCGTCCCCCATCGCCAGCCTAACGCCAGGCTATTGGCCCTTTTTGGCCGCCTGCCACTTCGACAGGAAGGCCAATCGCTTGGTCTGGTCGAGATTGTCCAACAGCGTCTGATCGATCGGCACCGGACGCGCCTTGTCGCCGATCAATTCGGTGACCCGCTTGAGCGTGGCTTCGCCCTCGATGTCGGAGCGCAACGAATAGAGGTCGGATTTATTGGCGACGATGTCCTGGCCGCGCTTCGACAGCAGATAGTCGAGGAACAGCTTGCCGGCGTTTGGGTTCTTGGCGTGCTTGGAGATGAAAGCGACACGCGAGGTCACCATGGTGTAGTCAGCCGGCAATACGATGCCGAGGTTTGGATCTTTCTTGGCGCGTGACAGCGCGTAGGAGCCGAAGACGCCGTAAGCGATAGTGTGCTCCCCGGAGGTGACGCGCTCCATCATGGCGCCGGCGCTGGTGTAGAATTTTGCGCCAGATTTTCCCATCGCCTTGAACAGATCCCAGGCGCCCGGAAAATTCTTGATGTCCTCGTTGAAGAATAGATAGCCGACGCCAGAGCGTTCCGGATCGTAAGCCGTGATTTTGCCTTTGTAGGCATCGGGCTTGCTCTCGAGCAGCTTCAACAGCTCGGTGTGATCCTTCGGCACGTCGCCGGCGGGAACCAGCCGCTTGTTGTAGACGATGGCGATCGGCTCATAGGTCGTGCCGTAGGCCGCGTCTTTCCACACCGCCCATTTCGGCAGCGACTTGATTTCCGGCGAAGCGTAAGCTGCGGCCTGACCGTCGGCGACCAGCTTGACCTGAAGGTCCATCGCGGACGACCACATCAGGTCGGCGGTGCCGTTGTTTGCGGCGGCCTCGGCGATGAAGCGATTGTACAGTTCGGTGGAATTGAGGTCGGTGTATTCAACCTTAACGCCCGGATAGAGCGCTTCGAAATCCTTGACCAGCGGATTGGCGGAGACGGCGTCGGTGGTCGAATAGATCACCACCTTACCTTCCTTCTTGGCGGCGTCGATGAGCTTGCCATATTCGGCCGGATAACCCGTCGGGGACTGCGCTTGCGCGATGCCGGCAACAGTCAGGGCGGCGGCACAAAGGGTTGCGGATAAGACGTGTCGCATGACGGGCTCCTTACAGCGTTTCCAATGCGGCCATTCTCGCCAGTGGTGGCCGTTTAGCGGGATGCTACTCCACTGCTTTGGAGGACGGCTATAGCAAAGCGCGTAACATTGTACGCCGCTTAGCCGCTGAAACCGCCGCCATCGAGGAAGGCTTGTTCTTCCGGCGTGCTGGTGCGGCCGAGCAGGGTATTGCGGTGCGGAAAGCGGCCGAAGCGGCGGATGATGTCGGCGTGAAGCTCCGCCCATTTCAGGCCATCGGCATCGCCGACGGCTTTGTAAAACGCGACTGCGCGCTCCTGGTCGGCGAGGTCTTCCGAATGCTCGAACGGCAGATAGAAAAAGCCGCGCAGCTCTGGCGCCACTTGGGCGTCGAAGCCGCGCACCAGCGCGCCCGCGGCAATGCTCCGCGCCAGCGGGTCGGTCGCGAAGGAGAGTGCGTCGCCGCGAAACAGGTTACGCGGAAACTGGTCGAGCACTATCAGCAAGGCCAGCGCGCCTTCGGCGCTGCGCTCCCACGCCGTCAGTTCGCCGGCGGCGGCGGCTTCATACGTATCGGCAAAACGCTCGCGAATGTCTTGGTCGAAAGCGAAGTCTTTGTTGAACCAGCGTTTCGGCCCAGCCTCACGCCAGAATGCGACGATATCGGCGGCCGTCGGCGCGGCTTTCTCCCCGCTCATGCGCCATCCCGTAATGCGCGCCGCAGGATCTTGCCGACATTGGTCTTCGGCAAATCGGCGCGAAATTCGATAAATTTCGGCATCTTATAGCCGGTGAGTTGCGTTTTGAGATAGGCCCGCAAGGTCTGCTCGGTCAATTCCGGCGACTTCTTCACCGCGAACAGCTTGACCGCCTCGCCGCAATCCTTGTCCGGCACGCCGACGACTGCGCATTCGACCAGGCCGCCTTGCAGCATGGCAATGTCCTCCACCTCGTTCGGGAAAACCTTGAAGCCGGAGACCGAGATCATGTCCTTCTTGCGGTCGACGATCTTGACGCGGCCCAGCTCGTCCATCACGCCGATGTCGCCAGTGCGGAAGAAGCCGTCCGGTGTCATCACTTTGGCGGTCTCATCCGGCCTGTTCCAGTAACCGGCCATCACCTGCGGTCCGCGCGCGCAAATCTCGCCGCGCTCGCCCATCGGCAATTCTTTGTTGTCCTCGTCGCGGATCGAGATGTCGGTCGAGGGGAACGGAAATCCGATGGTGCCGGTCCATTCGGTGATGTCGGCGCGGTTGGCGGTGAGGCCGGGCGATGTTTCCGACAGGCCATAGGCTTCGACGATCGGCGTGCCGGTCGCCTTGAACCAGCGGTCGGCCACCAGTTTCTGCACCGCCATGCCGCCGCCGATCGATGCTTTCAGGGGATCCCATTTCAACTTGACGAAGTCGGGATGATTGAGCAACGCATTGAACAGCGTGTTGACGGCGGGGAAATAGCTGATCGGATATTTCCCCAGTTCGGAAATCAAGTTCGGAATGTCGCGCGGATTTGGAATCAGCAGGCAGACGGCACCGTTGCGCACGCCGATCAGTGCGCAGGCGGTCAGCGCGAAGATATGATAGAGCGGCAGTGCGCCGAGCATGAACAGTTGCTCGGTCTTCGGCTCGCGCATCAGCGCCGGCTGCAACCAGGCATTGGCCTGCAAGGTATTGGCGACGACGTTGCGATGCGTCAGGGTAGCGCCCTTGGAAACGCCGGTGGTGCCGCCGGTATATTGCAGGAACGCGACATCCGCCGGGCCGATTTGCGGCGTCTGCAGTGTTAGCTTGCGTCCGGCGGCGACGGCGTCGTTGAACGAGGTCGCGCCGGGAAGCGCGTAGGGCGGCACCATCTTCTTGACCCGCCGCACCACCAGATTGACGATGGCGCCCTTCAACAGCCCGAGCATATCGCCCATGGTCGCAACGACGACGTGCTTGACGCCAGTGTTGTGAATGACTTGCGCGAGGTTGTGAGCGAAATTCTCCAGCACAACGATGGCTTCGGCGCCGGAGTCCTTGAGCTGGAATTCGAGTTCGCGCGGCGTGTACAGCGGATTGACGTTCACCACTGTCATGCCGGCCCGCAAGGTGCCAATCATCGCAACCGGATTTTGCAGGATATTCGGCAGCATAATCGCGACGCGCGCGCCGCGTTGCAGGCCTTTGCTTTGCAGCCAGGCGGCTAAGGCGCGCGAGGATTGCTCGAGATCGTCATAGGTTATGGTCGCGCCCATGCAGATGAAGGCGTCCTTGGCGCCATGGGCACGGAAGGTCTCGTCGAACATCGCGACCAGCGATGAATATTGCGACGGGTCGATTTCAGCCGGTACGCCCGGCGGATATTGCCGGAGCCAGATGCGTTCCATGACGTCCCCCTTGCCGCGGCTCGTTTTTCGCTTCTGGCCGGCGGTCGACGGGTAGCCTAACGGTCTACGCCGCCAAAGGGAATGAGCGGATTATCGGTCAAAGCCGTCCGGTCCGGCCGGTCAGGGGCGGGGTTGCCGACGAAAGCCTCGAACAGCTCGCGCACCGCGCGCTCCGGCAGGTCGCGGGTGATGAACACCAGCCGGGTGCGGTGGTCGTCGTCCGGCCAGCGCTCGAGCCGGGCGGTCGGGTGGAAAATGTGCTGCACGCCATGCACGACGACCGGGGTCTCTGGCATTTCGGCGAGTTTGACGATGCCTTTGACGCGCAACAGCTTGTTGCCATGGGTCGCGCGCAGCAGTTCGAGGAACATCTCCAGCGTGCCGGCCGGGATCGCAATGTCGCTGGTGAGCACGAACGAGCCGATATGCTCGTCGTGGCGGTTTACGTCGTAGTGGTGATGATGGCCGTGCGAATGCGCGTTGGCATAGGCCTCTGCCGCCAGCCATTTCTTGACGTCGGGTATCTTGCGCGCCGGATCATACAGCCCGCAATTGAGCAGTCTGTACGGCGTCGCTTCGCCTTTTGAGGCATCGAGGATGGTTGCTGCCGGATTGAGGGCATGCAGCCGCGCCACGATGCGTTCGCGCTGGGCTTGGTCGGCCAGATCGGTTTTGGTCAGCACGATGCGGTCGGCGACCGCGGCCTGCTTGACCGCTTCGGCATGTTCGTCGAGCGTAGTCTCGCCGTTGACGGCGTCGACCACCGTCACCACGCCGTCGAGCCGGTAGCGCTGCACGAGATAAGGATGCGCCATCGCGGTGTGCAGCACCGGCGCCGGATCGGCGAGGCCGGTGGTCTCAAGTAACACACGTGTGAATGTGCAGCGCCGGTTGTCGAGATCGCGCAACAGCGTTTCCAGCGCGTCGACCAGATCGCCGCGCATGGTGCAGCACAGGCAGCCGCTTTGCAGCAGCACCATGTTGTCGCCGACATATTCCACCAGCAGATGATCGAGCGAGACTTCGCCGAACTCGTTGATGATGACGGCGGTGCCGGCGAGCGAGGGGTCCTTGAGCAGTCTGTTAAGCAGTGTGGTCTTGCCGGCGCCGAGAAAACCGGTGAGCACGGTCAGCGGGATGGGCGTGGCCGGCTGGCGCCGACCGCCGCGTGCGCCAGAATCGCCCAAAGGCTCGCTCATTGCGTGGCCGCAGAGACTTTCGGCTTTGTCGGCTTGGCCGGTTTTGCCGCCGTCGCGGGCTTTGCCGCCTTCGGCTTGGCGGGCTTCGCCGTTTTGGCGGCGGGCTTTTCGGCAGGCTTGGCAGCCGCCTTGTCGTCGGTGTCTGCTTTGGCGTCGGCCGCGGATTTTGCAGCCGCAATCTTTTTCTTCGGCGCAGCCGCGACGGCCGGCGTGATGGCGTCCGGATTGCTGGCCGGTCCGGTGAACACCACGACCGGCGCCGCGGTTTCGACCGGCGGACCCAGCACGAACTTGCCGTTGGCGGGCTTCAGGCTCGAGAGCATATAGGCCTGATCGGATGAATCGGCTTCGCCGTTGGCGGTGACGCCGGCCTCGCCTGGATCTTCTTCCTGGTTGTCTTCGGACGCCGGTTTGCGGCGATGACCGCCGCACATCTCATCGCGCAAATTCGGCGGCTGCGCATCGATCGGCGCCAGCGCGTCCACGGTGCCGAGCGACGGCGTCAGCCAGGACAGTCCGCCGCTGTTGAAGCCGCGTTCGAGCAACTGCGCCGCCTTCTGCGCGCGCACCGCGCCGGAATAAGCGCCGAGTACGACCGCGATCAGCCGCCGGCCGTTGCGCGTCGCGGACGCCACGACATTATATCCGGAGGCGCAGATGAAGCCGGTCTTCATGCCGTCGGCGCCGGGATAGCGGTCGATCAGCGAATTGTAATTGCGCATCACGCGGTTGCCGTAGCGGATCGCGGAGATGTGCCAGTAGGCTTCGTGCTCCGGGAATTCGCGGATCAGCGCGCGCGCCAGAATGCCGAGATCGCGCGCCGAGCTGACGTGGTTTTCCGCCGGCAGGCCGTTCGGATTGATAAAATTGGATTGCGACATGCCTAGCTTGCGGGAATTGGCATTCATCATGTTGGCGAAGCCCTCGAGCGAGCCGCCGACGCCCTCGGCAATCGCGACCGCGATGTCGTTGGCGGATTTCACCATCAACATTTTCAGCGCATTGTCGACGGTCACGGTGGCGCCGAGCTTGAAGCCCATCTTGGTCGGCTGCTGTGCCACGGCGTTGCGCGACATCGTCAGCAGCGTGTCGAAGGCGATCTTCTTTTCCTTGACCGCGCGCAACGTGGTGTAGGCGGTCATCAATTTGGTGACGGAGGCCGGATACCAGGGGTAGGTGGCGTTCTCGGCGTGCAGCACCTTGCCGGTGGAGGCCTCGATCAGAAGTAGGGCTTCCGCCTGCGCGCGGTCCGGAGCGGTCAGCGCCAGCAGCGACGCTGCGGCAAGGCCGAGGAACAGGGTGCGGGGGCTCGAACGAAGGGTCAAAATGAAGATCCGGTCAGGTTGTTCGGCCGAAGACCGACCACGGCAAATGGATGAGTTCCGTGGGCTGCGATGCTAGGGTACCCAAGCTTACGGCGGGAGGCAAAGCCCCAGTCGATTATATGGTGACTCACGACACGGACTGACGGCGTGAATCGCCGATCAATGCGACCAAAGTTCGGCAACCCGACTTCTTGGGAGAGATCGATGACCGCAGCCATTGTCGGGTGGGCACATACCCCCTTCGGTAAGCTTAATGGCGAGACAGTCGAAAGCCTGATCGTGCGAGTTGCCGGCGAGGCGCTTGCGGATGCTGGCATATCGGCCAAGGACGTGTACGAGATCGTGCTCGGTCACTTCAATGCGGGCTTCTCGGCGCAGGATTTCACCGCCTCGCTGGTCTTGCAGGCCTCGCCCGATTTGCGTTTCAAGCGCGCGACCCGGGTCGAGAATGCCTGCGCCACCGGTTCGGCGGCTGTGCATCAGGGCATCCGGGCGATCGAGGCGCGCGCGGCGCGCATCGTGCTGGCGGTCGGCGTCGAGCAGATGACGACGACGCCCGGCGTGGAGATCGGACGGAACTTGTTGAAGGCGTCCTATGTCCGTGACGAGGCCGAAATCGACGGCGGCTTCGCCGGCATTTTCGGCAAGATCGCCGGGCTCTATTTCCAGAAATACGGCGACCAGTCAGACGCGCTGGCCATGATCGCGGCCAAGAACCACAAGAACGGCGTCGGAAATCCGTATGCGCAGATGCGCAAAGATCTGGGCTACGACTTCTGC
>JANMSH010000374.1:0-8387 GCA_031389105.1 Hyphomicrobiales bacterium | reverse complement strand
GCCGCCGCGTTGAGGAACGCGCGCGGCAATGCCGAACGTCTTGGCCTCGCCTTACGCTGCACATTCTTTGAAACGAACATCGCCGCCGGTGTGCCAGGGCCATTCGATCTGATCGTGTCCAATCCGCCGTACATCGCGCATGACGATATTGCGACACTCGATCCGGAAGTGCGCGACTACGATCCGATGCTCGCACTCGATGGCGGCAGCGACGGGCTTGATGGTTACCGCGCCATTGCCCATGAGGCCCGCCGTCTGCTGGCGCCGGGCGGCCGGTTGATCGTGGAATTGGGCGATGGTCAGGAACCGGCGGTCCGAGCGCTGTTAACCGATGCTGGATTGACGATCCACAGCACCCGCGACGATCTGGGCGGCATTGCGCGTGCGTTGAGTGCCTCGATAGCGCCGTAAAAGGCCTAAATAAGCCTCATGAGCAAGGCGCATTGCCACCTGGCGAAACGCCATAAGCGCGTTTACGCGCGTCTTTGACGCGCTATGGCGGCCGTTTCATTGAAAAAACCGCTTGGAATGTGGGCTGGAAACGACTAGCTTCCCGTTACGGAATCGACCCGGACGGGTGCATCGCCACAAAACCCCGGAGCCAAGACGCTCTGTGAGGCGGCGGCGCAAGACCGATGACGAAGAGCCGGAAAAACGGCAATCGAAATCGACAGATACGGGTCTGGATGCTTCACCGGTTGGGCGCATCACAATTTTATGTCTAGCGAGATGCGCGTAACGAGAGGTTGGCAACGCTGCGGCAAGTCCGCGGCTATGGGGTTGCTGTAGCAATCGCGAAAAATAGAATCGAAAACGTATCGAACATTCGCGCGGACAACGGACACCCAGACGGGTGTCGCCCAGGTCCGGTCGCGCAATGAATTTCGTATGGATTTGACGGTGTCACTTGATTGCTCATTTGGCGGTCAAATGAGCTAACGGCGGAAAACGCCACGGTAAAGCGAAGCGAAAGGTCTGCGGACAGGCACATCATGAGAAACGGTCAAAAGCGCATGCGCGGACGTAACAATAACAACAATAGCAACAACAATAACAACAATAACAACCACCGCAAAAGTCAGAACCCGTTGACGCGGGTCTATGAATCGAACGGACCCGATGTAAAAATCCGCGGCACTGCCTCGCACGTCGCCGAGAAATATATCCAGCTCGCACGTGACTCTCAGAGCTCCGGCGATCCGGTGGCTGCCGAAAACTACTACCAGCACGCCGAACATTATTTCCGGCTGATTGCCGCCGCGCAGGAACAGTTTCGCCAGCAGAACCCTTATTACAACAACCAGCCGAACCCGCAGGCCCAGAATGCGCCGCAAGGCGCGGCCGACGATAACTTCGAGGACGACGATGAAGGCCAGCCCTTCACCGGTCAGAACGAACCGGGCTTTGCGCCGCAGCCGGTGCCGCAAGCACAGCCACAGCCACAGCCGTTTATTCCGCGCGACGCGCAGCCGTTCCCGCCGCGCGATCAGCAGCAGCCGCGGCCGCAACACAATCAGCACCGCCATCAAAATCAGCCGCAACAGCAGCCTTATGTGCAGCCCCCGCAGGGCGGCAACAACGTGGCTCCGGATGTCGGCGGCCTGCCGGCCTTCATCACCGGCGGCGGCGCTCAGCCGCAGCCCGATGCCGGCAACAACGGCAATCAGGCCGACGGACAGAACGGCCACGATCAGGGCGGTCAGGATCGTTTCGGACATCGCCGCCGCCGGCGTCATCGCCCGGGCGGCGGCTTACAGCAGCGTCCGGATAATTTCGGCAATGTCGCTCCGCAAGGCGCGGCGCCCTCGGTGCCGAACGAAGGCGGCGACGAGCCGCGTCAGCCGGACTGAGCTAAGTCGTCACGTCCCCGGTGACGGGGCGAGCACAGGCTCCAGCGCCGGAACGAGCCGCCGCTTTTCGCGGCGCACCGGTATAGCGCGATAGACCTGCTTGGTCGCTTCCACCAGATGCACACCGGCGAACGGCGCCGAAAGTGTCGCGCCGGTGCGTTCCCACGCCACCGCCGAGCGCAGGAACCAGCCGCGCGCGACTGGCGGCACATACAGCGCCTCGCTCCATCCGGTCGGCGTGAACCAGGTCTCGCGCAACAGCTGATTGATCTGCGTGCGCGAATAAGGCCGGCCGTGGCCGAACGGCGTCGTGTCCATGCGCGCCCACAATCCGCGCCGGTTCGGCACCACCGCCAGCAATCGCCCGCCGGCCGCCAGCACGCGCCACACTTCACGCAACAATGTCGCCGGATCGTTGGTCATTTCCAGGCCGTGCACTAGCAGCACCCGGTCGACCGCACCATCGACCAGCGGCAGATCGTTTTCGTCAACCAGCGCCGACAGCGCCGGCTTCGTGGTCGGCCACTTCACCACGCCCTGCCCGGCCGGCATGAACGCCAGACAGCGCTCAGCTTCCTCGCGGAACAGACCGAGATAGGGCGTCGCATAGCCGATACCGAGCACGCGCTGCGTTGACGTATCGCGCCAGAGGTTGCGAATGCCGCGGCCGACGAAGCGGCGGGCCACCACGCCCAGGCGCTGGCCATAGAAATTCCGCAGGTCCACAACATCGATCGACATGGAGCAAAACTACCACGAAACGGTTAGCCAAAGCGCATGGACGGTAACGCCGGGCGTGTCAGACCCTTCGCCTGCATGATACGGTTAACGCCGCTCAGAAGAGGATCATAACCATGCCCGCGGAAACCCGCCTGTTTCGCTGCCGTTCCGACAATTACGGGGTGCTGCTGCATGACCCGGAGACCGGCGCCACCGCCGCCATCGACGCGCCGGAAGCCGCGCCGATCGAGGCCGCGCTGAAGGAAACCGGCTGGAAGCTGACCGACATCCTGGTCACCCATCACCACGCCGACCACACCGACGGCATCATGGAGCTGAAGGAAAAATACAAATGCCGCGTTGTGGCCCCGGCTGCGGAAGCCGAGCAGATTCCAGGCGTCGACCTGACCGTGCGCGAAGGCGACAAGGTGACGGTCGGAAAGCTGTCGTCCAACGTGATCGAGACGCCGGGCCACACCACTGGCCACATCGCCTACTGGTTTCACGGCGACAAGCTCGCCTTCGTCGGCGATACGCTGTTCGCGATCGGCTGCGGCCGCGTCATCGAGGGTACACCCGGCATGATGTGGCGCTCGTTGCTGAAGTTGCGCGATTTGCCGGACGAGACCAAAATCTATTGCGGCCACGAATACACCGCCGCCAACATCAAATTCGCTCGCACCATCGAGCCGAATAACAAGACGCTGGAGGCGCGCGAAGCGCAGGCAACACAGCAATTGGCAAAAGGCGAGCCGACGATTCCCGTCACCATCGGCGAGGAAAAACTGGCGAACCCGTTCCTGCGCGCCGACCTGCCGGAGGTCGCGGCCGGCATCGGCATGGCGGGCAAAGAGGCTTCGCAGGTGTTCAGTGAAATCCGCGCAAGGAAGAATAAGTTTTAGCGCCGAGAATGCCGACCGCCACCGACATCATCCGTAAGCTCGACCTCAAGCCGCATCCGGAAGGCGGGCACTACCGCGAGACCTTCCGCGATACTCGGCTTATCGGGGGCCGGGCCGCCTCGACCGCGATTTTGTTTCTGTTGGCGCACGGCGAGCGCTCGCACTGGCATCGCGTCGACGCGGTGGAGATCTGGCACTATCACGCCGGCGCGACGCTCAGACTGTCGATCGTCGACGGTGCGAGCGAACAAATTATCCGGCTCGGCGCCGATATTCATGACGGCGAAACCCCGCAGGCAACGGTGCCAGCGCAAGCCTGGCAGGCAGCCGAAAGCCTGGGCGACTGGACCCTTGTCGGGTGCACGGTCGCGCCAGGATTTACGTTCGAGGGTTTCGAACTGGCGCCGGCGGGTTGGACGCCGGCCAGATCTGACTAGTCAGCCAGTCAGACTAGATCCGCTTCTTGCGGGCGCCGACCGGCGCCTTGGCGATGCGCTTTCTCATATCGTTAGCGATGACACCGGCAATCGCCACTGCGGACAATGCGGCCGCGAGATACTGCCGCTTTTTGCGGTCGTTGGTCGCCTTTGCCGCCTGGCGCACCAGCTTAGTGTATTGCTTGGTCGCGGCGTCGAGCATTTTGTTGGACTGTTTGATAACCGCGCGTTCCGCGGTCTGGTACAGACTCGATGAAGCGGCTGGCCTTAAGGCTCTCGTGGACGTTTTCTTGACGGCTTTCTTGACGGCTTTCTTGACAGCTTTCTTGCGCGACGTTTTCCGGCGTTTTGCCATGATGGGCTCCTGGAGAATTGGTGTTGAGTTGTCAGTTGGGGCGGATGACGATCCGCCGATGCATTACTCGTTTGCGTGCTAGGTCTTCCGCGTCGCCGAGCGTTTGGCCGGCTTGCGCGGCTTGGGGGCCGGCAAGAACTTCAGTGCGCTCGCGACCGCCGGCGGCATTGCTTCGGCGACGGCGCGCGGCACTTTTCTGGCGCCGCTCTTGAGGTACTTTTTCGCCTCGGAAGAATTTTTGACCGCGGTGCCCGCGAGTGAGCCGAGTTCGAAGGCCAGCGTCGTCGCCAGTTTCGGGTTGTCCCGGACAAAGGCCCAAAACATATCGAGCACCGACTCAGGCTTTGTTTTCTTCCGGCTCATCAAGGACTCCCAACACCCCGTGGACACGGAACAATCCCGGCAGGGCTAAAGAGTTCCACGACGGGCTGGCCGCCGCGCCGGTAAACGCGTAAAAGCCGGAAAAACGTCCATGGGGAACGCCCGGTGCCACTTACACTCGACCAGGCGCGCGATCTGATCGCTCGCGCCAACCGCATGATCGCCAACGAAGGCGTGCTCGACGCCTTCGGCCACGTCACCATGCGGCATCCGACCGACCCCGGCCGTTACCTGATGTCGCGCTCGCGCGGCCCGGAGCTGGTGCAGCCCGATGACATCCACGAGTTCACACTGGACTCGCAGATCGTCAAGCCGATCGAGGCGCGGCTGTACGGCGAACGCGTCATTCACGGCGAGATCTATAAAGCGCGGCCGGACGTCAACGCGGTATGCCATCACCACGCGCCATCGATCCTGCCGTTCTGCATTTCCGGGATGGAGCTCAAGCCGGTCTATCATCTCGGCGCCACGATGGGGCCGGCGGTGCCGTTCTGGGACAGCCGCGACGACTTCGGCGACACCACGCTGATCGTGGCCAAGCCCGAGGAAGGCGCTTCGCTGGCCAAGGCACTCGGCCCGAACTGGACCGTGCTGATGCGCCGCCATGGCGCGACCGTCGCCGGCACCTCGCTCGAAGAACTCACCTTCCGGACCATCTACACCGCGCGCAACGCCGCGATGCAGATCCAGGCCCACGGTCTCGGCCACGTTTCGCCGCTCAGCGCCAAAGAGGCCGAACTGGCCGGCGAATACAATCTGCGGCCCGGCCCGGTCGCGCGCGCCTGGGAATACTGGTCGGTGCGGCTCGACAAGGCCGAAGGCAATTGGAAGGCGGCCAAGCAAGCTGAAACGGGAAGCAACGGACGATGACAAGCCCAAGCGATGTTCGCGGTATGATCGCGGTCGACAAGATCGGCTGTAAAATACTTTTTCTCAATCCGAAAACGTATGAGACCGAGACCATTCTCGATGGCTTCCAGCGCACGGTGCACGAGCTGCTGGTGGTGCCGGAAGCCGGCATGGCCTATGTGCCGATCTTCGGCGACGGCATCCACGGCCGTAACCCGAACCCCGGCCATGTGCTGCATGTCATCGACTTGCTCGAGCGCAAGGTCGTCGCCGACATCGATCTGTCGCCCTTCAGCGCGCCGCACACGGTCCGGCTCGGCGCTGACGGCATGATCTACATCACCTGCGAGAACAGCGCGGTGGTCGCGGCGATCGACCAGAAAACCAACAAGATGGTCTACGCCATCGATTCCGGCTCGAAGAACGGCCACCGGCTCGCAATCGCGCCGGATGGCCAGCGGCTCTATACCGACAACGAGGAAGACGCTTCGGTTTCGGTGATCGACCTGCCGAACCGCAAGCTCTTGGGCCAGATCAAGACGCCTCAGGCGCTGGCCGGCATCGCCGTCTCCAACGACGGCAAGACCGTCATCGCCGTCAGTGACGAACAGCCGATGATCTTCGCGATCGATCCTGCGGCCGGGAAAGTCACCCGCGAAATTCCGCTCGAAGGCGCGCCGAAGCCGGCGCAGATCGCGCGCTATTCGCCCGACGGCAAACTGATCGTCGTCAGCAACCTGAACAGCAATATGTTGAATTTCATCGACGCCTCGTTCGGCGCCCAGTTCAACGTGCCGGTCGGCAGCCAGCCGATGGATTTTGCGTTCCGCGGCGACGAGCTGTTCGTCGGCTGCCAGGGCGACGGCTCAATGCACGTCATCGATATCCCCGGTCGTCGCGTGAAGCAGAGCTTCCAGGCCGGCACTGGCTGCGAATCGGTGGGTTTTTTCTAGGCTTGTTTGAGGCTTGCCAACTGGCATCAGCGCACGCGTCTCGCTAGATAGACGGCGGGAGAGCCTGGATGACGCGCGAAGCCAAAGCGGCCAAAGAACGAGAAACCTGGGCAAAGCTCTGGCCGAGCCAGAAGCCTGAGAAATCCGTTCCGCTACTGCAGGCGCTACACATTCTCACGCGCGAAGCGACGCTGAATGCGGATTCGCGGCGTAAGCTGACGCAGGTGCTGCACCTGACGCAGCTACTGCGTCCGACGCTGGAGAACCTGCTTAAAGATGATGGCGAGCCGGTCATCGCCGATGTCGGCGCCGGAAAATCCTACCTCGGTTTCATCCTTTACGATCTGGTGCTCGCCCCGGCCGGACGCGGCTCGGTCGTTGGCATCGAGGCGCGGGAAAAGCTCGTGGAGTCCTCGCGCACTTTGGCGGCGCAATCAAGTTTCGACCGGATGCAATTCATCGCCGCGCCCATCGCGGAAGCGACCGTTCCCGGCGGCCGCGCCAACATGGTGACGGCGCTGCACGCCTGCGACACCGCCACCGACGACGCCATCCGATTTGCGTTGCGTCACGAGGCCAAGACGATCGCGCTGGTGCCGTGTTGCCAAGCCGAAGTGGCGCGGCTCCTGGAAGGACAATCCGGCCCGCTGCGCCAGTTGTGGCGTCATCCGATACAGCGCCGCGAGTTCGGCGCGCATGTTACGAATGTGATCCGCGGCCTTGTTTTGGAAGCGCATGGCTACAAAGTCCGCGTGACTGAATTCACCGGCCTCGAACACACGATGAAGAATGAGTTGATTCTCGCCGAGCGCCATCAGCGCAGCAACGCGCAGGCGCGCGGCGAACTCAACCGCCTCATCGACCAGCTCGGCGTGCAGCCGGCGCTTCTCGACGTGATGGCGGCCTAGCGCATGATCCCGAAAAGTGGGAACCGGTTTTCGGAATAGATCATGCGCGCTCAAAAAAGCCAGATGGAGAATGTCGCGGGCATCTATGGCAAACCGCCGTCGGACGTGGTGGAGACGCCGCCGAACCCGGTTCAGTTTTCGCCATTGATGCCGGGCGCAGCCGAACTGGAGTCGCAGGACGAAGGCAGCCTCGCTTCGATGACGATGCTGGCACCGCCGGGAACGCTGGAACGTCGCTACACCATCGCGCTGGCTTTGCGCGCCGTCGCGCCGGGCGGCGCTATCATTGCGCTCGCACCCAAGGACCAAGGCGGCACCCGGCTGCGCAAGGAGTTGCAAGCTTTCGGCTGCACGATCGAGGAAACCGCGCGGCGACATCATCGCATCGTGATCTGCGCGCGGCCGGATCGTCTGATTGGAATTGACGAGGCAATAGCGGAAGGCGGCCCACGGCTGGTGCATGACCTCGGCCTCTGGTCGCAGCCCGGCGTGTTCAGTTGGGATCGCATCGACCCCGGTAGCGCGCTGTTGCTCGATCACCTGCCCACGCTGAGCGGACGCGGGGCTGACTTTGGCTGCGGCATCGGCATTCTGACGCACGCCGTACTGAAATCGGCAAAGGTCGCGCAGATGACGCTGATCGATATCGACCGCCGCGCCGTTCAAGCCGCACAACACAATCTCGACGATCCGCGGGTTCGCTTTCAGTGGGCGGACGTGCGTGATCCTAATCCCGAGCTGGGGCAGCTTGATTTCGTGGTGATGAACGCGCCATTCCACGATACCGGTACCGAGGATCGCGGGCTTGCCTTAAGCTTCGTCAAGCGCGCCGCCGAGGCGCTGCGCAACGGCGGCGTTTGCTGGCTGACCGCCAACCGCCATTTGCCATATGAAGTGGCGATGCAGCCGCTGTTCAAACGCATCGATCTGAAAGTCGAAACCGGCGGCTACAAGATCTACGAGGCGCACAAGTGAGCAAAGGCCCGCCAACTTTGCGGCTCGACCGCCTGCTCGCCAACCTCGGCTACGGCT
>JANMSH010000211.1:0-3836 GCA_031389105.1 Hyphomicrobiales bacterium | reverse complement strand
TCATCGACGGGCTGGCCAAGGCCGGGATCACGGTCGACCGCAAGGTGATGGCCGAGCTGGCGATCATGGAGCCGGCTGCATTCCAGGCCATCGTCGAGAAGGCCAAGGGCGCGCTGCCGGCCGCGAAGGCGGCCTAACCCGATCCACCAGCCTGTCATGCCCCGCGAAGGCGGGGCATCCAGTAACCACCGGTTCTTGGAAGTATTGCTGGCACAGGGGTTACTGGATCATCCGCTTTCGCGGATGATGACAGCCCAACTTATGGGTCTGTCATGTCCAATATAGCCGCCCTGGAGTCCGAGATTTCGACCGCCATCGCCGGCGCTTCCGACGATGCGGCGCTGGAGACCGTGCGCGTCGCTACGCTGGGCAAAAGCGGTTCGGTCACGGCTCTGCTGAAGACGCTCGGCGGCCTCACGCCGGATGAGCGCAAGGTGCAGGGCCCGGCGATCAACGGGCTGAAGGACCGCGTCAACGCGGCACTCAACGCACGCCGCGAGGGCTTCAAGGGCGCGGCGCTCGACGCCAAGCTCGCCACCGAAACAGTGGACGTGACTCTGCCGGTGCGCGAAGCATCAGCCGAACTCGGCCGCGTGCATCCGATCAGCCAGGTGGTCGATGAACTCACCGCGATCTTCGCCGACATGGGCTTCGCCGTCGCCGAAGGTCCGGACATCGAAACCGACGACTATAATTTCACCAAGCTGAATTTCCCGGAAGGGCATCCCGCGCGCGAGATGCACGACACGTTCTATTTTCCGCCGAAGCCGGACGGCACGCGGATGCTTTTGCGCACGCACACCTCGCCGGTGCAGGTGCGCACCATGCTGAAGCAAAAGCCGCCAATCCGCGTGATCATCCCGGGCCGCACCTATCGCAGCGACTCAGACCAGACCCACACGCCGATGTTTCACCAGGTCGAGGGCCTGGTGATCGACAAGAGCGCGCACATGGGTCACCTGAAATGGATTCTCGAAGAATTCTGCAAAGCATTTTTCGAAGTCGATCAGGTGAAGATGCGTTTCCGCCCGTCGTTCTTTCCGTTCACTGAACCGTCGATGGAAGTCGACATTCAATGCCGGCGTGACAAAGGCGAAATCCGCTTCGGCGAAGGCAATGACTGGCTCGAGATTCTCGGCTGCGGCATGGTGCATCCGAACGTGCTGCGCAATTGCGGCCTCGATCCCGACGAGTACCAGGGCTTCGCCTGGGGGATGGGCATCGACCGCATCGCCATGCTGAAATACGGCATCGCCGATCTGCGCCAGTTTTTCGAAGCCGACGTGCGCTGGCTGTCGCATTACGGCTTCCGTCCGCTCGACTTCCCGACCTTGGCGGGAGGATTGAGTTCGTGAAGCATTCATCATTCTCCATAAACGTGCCGCGAGCGAAGCTCGTCCCCTCCCCCGCTTGCGCTCCGCGCACCAACGCACGCCGTACGGTCCGCCACAGCCCAGGCGCCAAGCAATGAAATTCACCCTGCCCTGGCTGAAAGAACATCTCGACACGGTCGCGACGCTGCCGGAGATCGTCGACAAGCTCACCATGATCGGGCTCGAGGTCGAGCACGTCGAGGACAAGGCCAAGCAATACGAAGCCTTCAAGGTGGTCTCGGTCGTCTCCGCCGTGCAGCACCCGAACGCCGATCGCTTGCGCGTCTGCATGGTCGATACCGGCGACGGTAAGCCGATCCAGATCGTGTGCGGCGCGCCGAACGCGCACGCCGGGATGAAAGCCGTGCTCGGACTGCCGGGCACCTACATACCGGCCAAGAACATCACGCTTTCGGTCGGAAAAATCCGCGACGTCGAAAGCCACGGCATGCTGATCTCCGGCGCCGAGATTGGATTCTCCACCGACAGCGACGGCATCATCGAAATGCCCGCCGACGCGCCGGTCGGCAAGCCGTTCGCGCAAGTGCTCGGCCTCAACGAGCCGGTGATCGAGATCAATCTCACGCCGAACCGTAGCGACTGTACCGGCATCAACGGCATCGCCCGCGATCTCGGCGCGACGCTTATTGGCGATTACAAAGAGAATGCGCCGAAGCCGGTGAAGGGCACGTTCCCCTGCCCCGTAAAAGTCACGCTCGATTTCGGTGCGACGCATCCGCTGTGCCCTGCGTTTGGCCTGCGGCTGGTGCGCGGCATCAAGAACGGTCCATCGCCGGAATGGCTGCAGAAGAAGCTCACCGCCATCGGCTTGCGCCCGATCAACGCGCTGGTCGACATCACCAATTTCATTACCTTCGACCGCGGCCGCCCGCTGCATGTTTTCGACGCCGACAAGGTGCATGGCCATCTCTCGGTCCGGCGTGCGCATAATGGTGAAAAATTGCTGGCGCTCGACGGCAAGACTTACGAACTCGACACCGCCACCTGCGTGATCGCCGACGAAAAGGGCGTCGAATCGCTGGCCGGCATCATGGGCGGCGAGGAAACCGGCTGCGCCGAAACCACCACCAACGTCTTGATCGAATCCGCGCTGTGGGACGCGGTCAACATCGCGCAGACCGGCCGCAAGCTCGGCATCAATTCCGACGCGCGCTATCGCTTCGAGCGCGGCGTCGATCCGCACTTCATGCTGCCCGGCCTCGAACTCGCCACGCAGATGGTGCTCGATCTCTGCGGCGGCGAGCCGTCCGAGGTCACGGTCGCTGGCGACCCGACACCGAAGGAAACCGTGATCGACTTTCCGCTCAGCGAATTGCCGCGGCTGGCGGGCATCAAACTGTCGCTCACCGAAGTGCGCCGCATTCTGGAGAAGCTTGGCTTCTTTGCCGCCGGCCAAGGCGAACGCCTCAAGGTCGCGGTGCCGTCATGGCGGCCGGACGTTCATGGCCGCGCCGATATCGTCGAGGAGCTGGTGCGTATCACCGGCGTCGACGCAGTGCCCTCGACGCCGTTCCCGCGCGGCCCCGATGCGCGCAAGCCGGTGCTCACGGCGATCCAAAACCGCACCCGCAAGGCCAAGCGCGCGCTCGCCGGGCGCGGCATGACCGAGGCCGTGACCTGGTCGTTCGTTTCCAAGCGCGAGGCCGAATTGTTCGGCGGCGGCAGCGCCGCCCTGGCGCTGGCCAATCCGATCGCGGCCGAATTGTCCGACATGCGGCCGAGCCTGATCGCAGGGCTGGTGATGTCGGCGCAACGTAACGCCGACCGCGGCACCGCCGACGTGACGCTGTTCGAGGTCGGGCAGATTTTCAAAGGCGACAGACCGGAAGACCAGTTCACCGCTGCCAGCGGGCTGCGCAGGGCGCTCGCCAAAGGCACCGGCATCGGCCGCCATTGGTCGAGCACGCCTGAGCCGGTCGACGTGTTCGACGCCAAGGCCGACGCCTTCGCGGTGCTCGCCGCCGCCGGCGCGCCGATGCAGGCGCTGCAAATCGTGCCGGGCGGCCCGGCCTGGTTTCATCCCGGCCGCAGCGGCACCATCCAAATCGGTCCGCAGAATATTCTGGGACATTTCGGCGAATTGCACCCTCGCGCGCTGGCTACGCTCAAGGCCGACGGGCCGCTGGTCGCGTTCGAAGTGATCCTGGAAAACATCCCGGCCGCCAAGGCCAAGCCGACGCGCGCCAAGCCAATGCTTGAGCTGTCGGCGTTCCAGCCGGTCGAGCGCGACTTCGCCTTCGCGGTCGACAGCAAAGTAAAGACCGCCGATATCGTGCGCGCCGCGCAGAGCGTCGACAAGAAGCTGATCGTGGGCGTCACCGTGTTCGACGTCTATGAAGGCACCGGCATCGAACCGGGCAAGAAGTCGATCGCCATCGCCGTTACTATTCAACCACGTGAGAAGACCATGACCGATGCCGAGATCGACGCGCTCGGGCAGCG
>JANMSH010000210.1:0-1658 GCA_031389105.1 Hyphomicrobiales bacterium | reverse complement strand
AGGAACTGGTCAGGAAACTCAAGACCGGGCGCGTGCTCAGGATCAAGCTCGGCCTCGATCCGACCGCGCCGGACCTGCACCTGGGCCACACCGTGGTGATCAACAAGCTGCGCCATTTCCAGGACCTCGGCCACCAGGTGCAGTTCCTGATCGGCGATTTCACGGGAATGATCGGCGACCCGACCGGCAAGAACACCACGCGTCCGCCGCTCTCTCGTGAGCAGATCCTGGAGAACGCCAAGACCTATCGCGCGCAAATGGAGAAGATTCTCGACCCCGAGAAGACGCAAGTGCTGTTCAACTCCGAATGGTCGGACAAGCTGGGCGCCGAAGGCATGATCCGGCTTGCGTCGCGCTACACGCTGGCGCGCCTGCTGGAGCGCGACGATTTCTCCAAGCGCTACAAGGCCGGCCAGCCGATCGCGGTGCACGAGCTGCTTTATCCGCTGATGCAGGGTTACGACTCAGTGGCGATGAAAGCCGATGTCGAGCTCGGCGGCACCGACCAGAAATTCAATCTGCTGGTCGGGCGCGAGTTGCAACGCGATTTCGGCCAGGAACCGCAATGCATCATGACCATGCCGCTGCTCGAGGGCACCGATGGCGTGGAGAAAATGTCGAAATCGCTGGGCAACTACATCGGCATCGCCGAGCCCGCGCAGGAAATCTTCGGCAAGCTGATGCGCATCTCGGACGAGCTGATGTGGCGCTACATGGAGCTGCTTTCCTTCCAGGACATGAAGTCGATCCTGACGGCGAAAGCGGCGGTGGCCGGGGGCGCGAACCCGCGAGAGGTGAAGTTCGAGTTCGCAAAGGAGATCGTCGGGCGCTTCCACGGCCAGACTGCTGCCGAGGCCGCTGCCGAGGATTTCAACGCGCGTTTCAGAGATCGCGCGCTGCCGAAGGATATTCCGGAACTCAGCCTGAAGGCGCCCCCTGGCGGCCTGGTCTCCACGCAGGTCTTGAAGCAGGCAGGATTGGTAAACAGCTCTTCTGAAGCGGACCGGCTCATCGCGCAAGGCGGTGTGAAGGTCAACGGTGAGCGACTTTCAGATCGAAAGATGGTGTTTGCAACGGGGGAGACCTACCTGGTGCAGGTTGGAAAGCTGAAGATTGCCCGGGTCAAGATCACGTGAGTGCACCGCTGTACGAGGTCTACGCGATCAAGTACGCGCACCATGCCCGGAGCGCGTCGGAAAATTTCATTGGTGGAGATCCTCATGATGGGCCGATGCCGCTCGACTATTTCATCTGGCTGGTTCGCGGCGTAGGCCGCGTAATCGTTGTCGATTCGGGTTTCTCGGCCCCGATGGCTGTCAAGCGGCAGCGCGACCACATCCGCTGCCCGACGGCAGGATTGGGTTTGCTGAATGTCGATGCGAAGAAAATCAGGGATGTGGTGGTCACCCACCTGCACTACGACCACATCGGCAATTTCGACCTTTTCCCGGCGGCGACGTTTCACCTGCAGGACCTCGAGATGAACTACGCGACCGGCCGGCACATGGCGAAGCCCGTTTTCAGCGGCGCTTACGAGGTCGAGGATGTGGTCGGCATGGTGCGCCGCGCCTACGCGGGGCAGGTGCGTTTCCACGATGGCGATGCGGAGATCGCGCCCGGCGTGTCGCTGCACCTGATCGGCGGCCACACCATGGGCC
>JANMSH010000347.1:0-4714 GCA_031389105.1 Hyphomicrobiales bacterium | reverse complement strand
GCAACATGCCTGAAAATAATGGCGTCTGAAGACGGCCAGCAAAAAGTTCCTTGGGAGTATGCCTGTGACCAGCCAACAGACCGCTGCCGGCGCCATGCCGTCCCTCGCCGCCGGCACGGAGCCGCGCATTCGCGTGCGGGGGCTGGGCAAGAATTACGGCGCGCTCGAAGTGTTCCGCAACATCGACTTCGACGTCGGCCCGCGCGAGATCGTCGCCATCGTCGGCCCGTCCGGCTGCGGCAAGACGACATTGCTTCGCTGCATTGACGGCCTGCTGCCGCACGATACCGGTGAGATCATGGTCGGCAACGAGCGTGTCACCGAGCCGATCGCCGGCGTCGCCATGGTGTTCCAGCATTTCGGCCTGTTTCCTTGGAAGACCGTGACCGAGAACGTCGCCTACGGCCTACGCATGGCCGGGGCGCCCAAAGCCGAGATCGAACGCAAGGTGCCGGAGTTCATCAAGCTCGTGGGCTTGAGCGGTTTCGAGAAGGCGTTCCCCTATCAGATGTCCGGCGGAATGCAGCAGCGCTGCGGCCTGGCCCGCGCGCTCGCCATCGAGCCCAACGTGCTGCTGATGGACGAGCCCTTCGCCGCGGTCGACGCCCAGACGCGCGAGATTTTGCAGTTCGAGCTGCTGCGCATCTGGGAAGAGCGGCCGACCGCGATGGTGTTCGTCACGCATTCGATCGAAGAAGCCGTGCTGCTCGGCCACCGCGTCATCGTGCTCAAAGGACGCCCATCGAGCATCCACGAGACCATCGTCATCGATCTGCCGGAGCCGCGCACGCGCGCGACGCTGCGCGAACCGCGCTTTGCCGAATTGCGCGAACGCGTGTGGAGCACGCTGATGCGGGAGGCCCGCGAAGCGGAGTTTGTTCTCGAACGCTAAATAATAAAAATGTTCAAACGTACAGGGAGGATTCAATGATCCGCAAAAGCTTCAAGCTGCTCGCCGGCGCTGCCTTGCTGGCCGCGGTGGTGACGAGTGCCGGCCCGGCATTCGCGCAAAACAAAAAGATCGTCATCGCCATCCCGGGCATCCCGCCGATCTATTCGGTGACCATCGCCTTTGTCGCCGAGAAGCAGGGCTTCTTCAAGAAGCACGGCGCCAACGTGGAAATCCGTCCGTTCGACAACGGCACCGCCGCGGCGCGCGCGGTCGTGGCCGGCGACATCGACATCGCCTGGGCGCCAACGCCGCCGGTCATCAACCAGGTTTCCAACGCCGGCGTGCCGCTGGTCGCGCTCTACGGCATGCCGAACCCGGATTGGGTCATCGGCACCACCGAGACCGGCAAGTCCTGCAAGGATCTCGTCGGCGCGGAAATCGGCGTCGATTCAGTTGGTGGTGCCCGTTCTGTGGCGCTGCGCTCGATGCTGACCGGCTGCCCCGGCGTCAAGATCGAAGACACCAAGCAGGTCGCACTCGGCTCCGGCGCAGGGCCAGCGATGATCGCCGGCCGCCTGCAATATGCCGTGCTGCATCTCGACGACCTCGCCGCGATCGACGCGCAGGGCAAGAAGCTGCACACGCTGTTGGCGATGAAGAACACCAACCCGACCAGCCATTACCTCATCATGGTCGCGCGCAAGGATAATCTCGCCAAGAACCGCGACGCCATCGTGCGTACCGTCGCCGGCATGGTCGAGGCCGCCCGCTTCATGAACGACCCGAAGAACGCCGACGCGGTGGCGGAAGCCGCCATGGTCACCGGCCACAGCAAGGAAGTCTCGAAAGTGGCGCTGAAGGAATTTTTGGCGATCGACTTCTGGGCGACCAAGGACGACGGCCTGCCGCGCAACAAGCTCGAGGCCACTGCCGCGCTGATGAAGAGAATCGGCTCGATCAATCCGGACAAGGAGCCGGTGTCCTACGACAACCTGGTCGACGGCAGCGTCTGGAAAGACGCCAACGCGATGGTGAAGTGACAACTGTCATTCCGGGGCGCCCGCGCGAGCGGGCGAACCCGGAATCCAGAAATTCGCACCGAGCCTGCATCTGGATTCCGGGTTCCGGCCTTCGGGCCGGCCCCGGAATGACGACTTAGAAAAGTTACATGCATCTGACTTATCTCCGCCGCCACGCGCCGTTCTGGCTCAGTATCTTTGCAGGGATCGCCATCTGGGAAGTGGCGGGCCGCTCAACCAGCGCGGCCTTCATGGTGCCATTCTCGGAAACGCTGGTGCGGCTCTGGCAACTGATGCTGAGCGGCACGTTCTTCACGCAGCTGTTCGACTCGGCCAAGCTGTTCTTCACTGGCTTCGTGCTGGCGGTCGCCGTCGGCCTGCCACTCGGCATGTTGCTCGCGCGCGTGCGCATCCTGCGCGTCGGCGTCGAGCCCTACATCATGACGCTCTATGCCACGCCGATGGTGGCGCTGATCCCGTTCATCCTGTCGCTGATGGGCTTCGGCTTTGCACCCAAGGTGCTGGTGGTGTTTTTGTTCGCGGTGTTCCCGGTGCTCTACAACACCGTGGAAGGCGCGCGCAGCATCAAGCCCGAGATGATCGAGGTCGCAAAGTCGTTCCGCTCCAGCGAGTGGGCGCTGTGGCGCGAAGTGATGCTGCCTTACACATTGCCCTACACCATGACCGGCGTACGCCAGGCCATCGGCCGCGCGCTGGTCGGCATGATCGCGGCGGAGTTCTTCCTGTCGTCGACCGGCTTGGGCCAACTCATCATGAGCGCGTCGCAGAATTTCGATACCGGCGGCGTGTTCGCTTCCATCCTGATCATCGGCCTGATCGGCGTCGGCCTGATGCGGGTGGGGCTCATGATCGAGCAGCACTTCGCGCGCTGGAGGCAGTAGCGCATGATCCCGAAAAATGGGCACCGGTTTTCGGACAAGATCATGCGCAAGGAGAAAGCGCGTGTCTGACACAGTCGTCAGCGTTGCTGCTCCGGTCGCCGCACGAAAGCAGTGGCCGCTTCTTGGCGGCGCATTCGCCGCGCGCCTCATCGTCGGCTTTGTCATCCTCGGCACGTGGGAGCTCGTCGTGCGCCTGTGGGCGCCAGCCTACGTCGCCAAGCCGACCACCGTTTTCATGTCGATCCCGAAGGTCATCGTCGATCCCACCTTCCTCGCCGCGACCGGCGCCACCCTGGGCGCGGTGGCGCAAGGCCTCGCCATCTCGCTGGTGTTTGGCACCATCATCGGCCTGCTGATGGGCCGCAGCATGATGTTCGAGCGCGCCATCCGGCATTACGTCAACGGCTTCTATGCGGTACCGATGATCGTGGTGCTGCCGCTGTTCTCGTTGTGGTTCGGCTATTCCGGCGCGACGCGCATCGCGACCATCATCTTCGCCGCGATCTTCTCCATCATCATCAATGTCGCCGACGGCGCGCGCTCGGTGCCGCGCGAGTATCTCGAGGTAGCGCGTTCGTTCCGCTCCGGCCGCCTGAGCGTCCTGCTCGGCATCGTGCTGCCGGCGTCGCTACCGTATCTCTTGGCCGGCTTCCGGCTCGCCGCCGGCCGCGCACTGATCGGCGCGGTGGTGGCGGAGTTCTTCGTCTCGGTCGGCGGGCTTGGCTATTACATCCTCTACAATTCGCGCTCCTATCGTCACGACGAAGCCTTCGTCGGCGTGCTGCTGCTCGCCGCTTTCGGCGTCGGTTTCGAACTACTGGTGACCTGGTGCACCCGGCGCTTCATGCCGTGGTACCGGCGCGACGAGAAAACAGGCTAGCCCGCAAGGAATCGAAACGATGTCACTCGATCCCACATTGACGGCGGCGCTTGCGCATTGGGGCCCGCGCTTTGTCGCCAACGGCGTCGTGCTAACCGACTTCGAGGAAGTCACCAAATCGATGTCGTCTTACGACGACTGGTGCAGCGCCTGGTCGGCGCGCGCCGCGCATCACGAACAGCTTGGCCGCGACGCGCTGGCGCAGAAACGTTTCCTCACCGCCGGCGAATGCCTGCAACGCGCCGGCGTCTATTATCACTTCGCGTCGTTTCTGTTCGGGCACGATCAGGCGCAGATGAAAGCCGCGCATAAGAAACAGATCGAATGCCGCCAACTGGCATTGCCACATTTGCGGCCACCGGGCGAGCGCGTCGATATCCCGTATCAGAACAAGGCGCTCGCGGGAATTCTGCGCAAGCCGGTTGGCGTCGAGAAGCCGCCGGTCGTGGTGATGGCGGTCGGCCTCGATTCGACCAAGGAAGAAGGCGACGCCTACGAGGCGCCGTTCCTGGCGCGCGGCGTGGCAACCTTGATTTTCGAAGGCCCCGGCCAGGGCGAGGCGCAATACGATTTGCCGATCCGCGGCGATTACGAAGTGCCGGTGCGGGCCGTGATCGACTATGTCGGTACGCGCAAGGACCTCGACAGCTCACGCGTCGGCATGTGGGGCGTCAGTCTGGGCGGCTATTACGCGCCGCGTGCCGCGGCCTTCGACAAGCGCATCAAGGCCTGCATCGCGCTCGGCGGCCCGTTCAACTGGGGCGCCAACTGGGACAATCTGCCGGAACTGACGCGCGAGGCGTTCCGCGTCCGCAGCCATAGCAAGACAAGCGAGGATGCCCGCCAGGTGGCGCTGACGCTGTCACTGGAAGGCGTGGCCGGCAACATCACCTGCCCTATTTTCATCGTGAATGGCCGGCTCGACCGCATCGTGCCGGCCGCCGACGCCGAGCGGCTGGCGCGCGAGGTCAAGGGGCCGGTTGAGCTGATGATGATCGAGGACGGCAACCACATCGCCACC
>JANMSH010000289.1:0-8670 GCA_031389105.1 Hyphomicrobiales bacterium | reverse complement strand
ATCGGCCGCGTGCCTTACACCGACGGCCTCGGGCTGAAGGAAGCCGGCGTCAAGCTCGACGAGCGCGGCCGTGTTGTCGTCGATCATTACTATGCGACCAACGTGCCGGGCATCTGGGCGATCGGCGACGTGATCGCCGGCCCGATGCTGGCGCACAAGGCCGAGGACGAAGGCGTCGCGGTCGCCGAGATTCTGGTCGGGCAGGCGGGTCACGTGAATTACGACGCGATTCCGAATGTCGTCTACACCTATCCGGAAATCGCCACCGTCGGCAAAAGCGAAGACGAGTTGAAGGCCGCGGGTGTTGCGTACAACGTCGGCAAATTTCCAATGACCGCGAACGGCCGCGCCAAGGTCAACATGACCTCGGAAGGTTTTGTGAAAATCCTCGCCGATGCCAAGACCGACCGCGTGCTCGGTGTGCAACTCATTTGCGCCGACGCCGGTAACATGATTGCGGAAGCTGCATTGGCGATGGAGTTCGGCGCCTCGGCGGAAGACATCGCCCGCACCTGCCACGCACATCCCACGCTGCCCGAGGCGGTCAAGGAAGCCGCCATGGCGGTCGCCAAGCGCGCCATTCATATGTAGCATCTGTCATGGCCGGGCTTGTCCCGGCCATCTCGCTTAGGATGGCACGAAACCATCTGATCGGGATCACCGGGACTCGCGCTGCGCGCGGCCCGGTGATGACAAGAAAATAGGAAATGGAAATGGCCAGAGGTCACAAAGACAAAGTCGCCGTCATCACCGGCGCGGCGAGTGGGCTCGGACAGGCCTTCGCCAAACGGCTGGCCGAGGACGGCGTGCATGTCGCTTGCGTCGACATCGCCGACGCTGCGCCGACGGTGAAGCTCGTCGAAGCGGCAGGCCGCAAGTCGATCGCAATCAAATGCGATGTCTCCTCGGAAGATTCGGTCAAGGCCATGGCCGCCAAGGTGCAGGACAGCTTCGGCCGCGCCGACATCGTCATCAACTCAGCCGGCATTTTCCCGCAAACCGATCTCGACACGCTAACCTTCGCCGATTGGAAGCGCATTATCGGCATCAATCTCGACGGCACGTTTCTGGTCAGCATGGCGTTCATTCCGGGCATGAAGCAGCGCAAGTGGGGCCGTATCGTCAGCATGTCGTCATCGACGTTCGGTTCGGTAGTGACCGGCTTCGTGCCTTACGTGTCGAGCAAGGCGGGCATCGTCGGCTTCACGCGTGCGATGGCGAGCGAGCTTGGGCCTTTCGGAATCACCGTCAACGCCATTCAGCCCGGTCTGACCCGGACGCCCGGCGCGACGGGCCGCCCGCCGCGTGCGGGCTTTGCCACCATGGACGACGAGTTCAAGGCGGTGGCGCAGATGCAGGCCATCAAGCGCATCGAGGAGCCCGACGATCTCATCGGCGCGGCTTCGTTCCTGACCAGCGACGACGCGGCTTTCATCACCGGCCAGACGATGAACGTCGATGGCGGAAGAGTGAGGTCGTAAGTTCTTTGCGTTACCTCCCCCTTTCAGGGGGGTAAAAACGGTTAATGCCCGCCCAGCAGATGTACGTGCGGGAAGAACAGCGCCATCGCTGTAAACACCAACCCGAGAACACCGAGTCCACCCGCGACGTACACCAACAAAATCATGCCGGTGATGACTGCCGCGGAACACAGCACGATGCCGATCTGCAACGCGGCAGAGGCGAATTCAAAATAGTGATATTTGTTGAGCGCGATATCGCGATCGTGCTCCATCTCCTTGGCGCGCCGCGCCAGCTCAACGGTGCCTTCGCCCTTGCCGCCGGCCGCTTCCGGCTCCGAGCGATAGCGCGCGGCGGTCTTGGTCCACTCGTCGACCTGCTTGGTGAGCGCGGCTTTGCGCGCCTCGTCGGTCGTCGTCGCAAGATCGACTTTCGCCTGTTCACCCG
Organism: Hyphomicrobiales bacterium; assembly: GCA_031389105.1. Lineage (GTDB taxonomy): Bacteria > Pseudomonadota > Alphaproteobacteria > Rhizobiales > Xanthobacteraceae > Pseudolabrys. The sequence continues at coordinate 6,762 of JANMSH010000289.1, read as the reverse complement.
CGACGAGGGTCAGCGTGCGCCGGATGTTCTTGGCCTGAAAGAAATTCCACAGGTTCGACGCTTCGATCTGGAAATTGAGCGCCGAGGTTTGCGCGCTTTTGCCCAGCGTTTCGGAAAACGCGAGGAACAGCGCCAGCACCGAGATCACCAGCGCGATGCGCTTGTTCTGGCTCTGGCTGTCGTGGCCGGCGCCGTGGCCGCCACCGCCTTTGTGGCCCTCGTGCTCGATCTGATGTTCGACTTCGTGCTGAACCGCGTGAACGCCGTGGCTCATGTCCGCCCTCCCAGGCTTTTTGAATCGTGGGGTGACGATGGGGCTAACAGGCGGCGTGCCGCAAGAGGGATTCGACGTTGTCGTCTAAATGTCACGCGCGCGGATGGGCGCTCGCATAAACTTCGAGTAAACGCTCGGAATCGACCGCGGTATAAATCTGTGTCGTCGAGAGCGAAGCGTGGCCGAGCAGTTCCTGAATCGCGCGCAAGTCGCCGCCGCGCGCCAACAGATGCGTGGCGAAGGAATGCCGCAAGGCGTGCGGCGTCGCGCTGTCGGGCAGGCCCAAGGCGCCGCGCAACCGCGCCATCGCCAGTTGCACGATGCGCGGCCCCAATGGACCGCCGCGCGCGCCGATAAACAGCGGGCCGTCCTGCGGCAGATCGATTGGGCACAGTGCGATGTAGTCGGCGATCAGTTTGGTGACCTGAGGCAGCACCGGCACCATGCGGGTCTTGTTGCCTTTGCCGATGACGGTGAGTTGGTCGCCAACGCCGGGGACCGGCGCGTCCTTACGCTTGAGGCTCAGCGCCTCGGCGATGCGCAGGCCGGAGCCGTAGAGCAATGACAGCACCGCGGCGTCGCGCGCGATGATCCAGGGCTCGCGCGTCTCGCCGTCGCGGACTTCCGTTTCGGTCATGCGCCTGGCGTCCTTGATCGCCAGCGGCTTGGGCAGGCTTCGCGCCAGCTTGGGCGCGCGCACGGCGGCCAGCGCGCCGACTTTGCCTTTGCCGCTGCGCTCCAGAAACCTGGCGAACGAGCGCGCGCCGGCCAGACCCCGCATCAGCGTGCGGCTGCTGGCGCCGCCGCTGCGCCGCGACGCCATGAAGGCGCGCACGTCGGCCGGTGTCAGTCTGGCCAATTGGCGGAGCGACGGCGGGCCACCCATATGCTCGGCGAGAAAGCCAAGAAACTGCCCGACATCGCGGCCATAGGCTTCCAGGGTCTTTTCGGACATGCGCCGCTCGGCGCCGAGAAACCTCAGCCAGTGGCCGATTTCGGCAGCGACTTCAGGGCTGGTTGCGGGGACGGTCATGCGGGCCAAGATTGGCATCGAACCTTTAACCCTTTCTTCAACGGCCGGAATCGGACAGACCTAATGGGCATGATCTCGAAAAGTGGGAACCGGTTTTCGGAAAAGATCATGCCCAAGTAAGAAGAGCTTATGGCTGCACGCATTGTGGACGTTCTGGTGCCGGTGGCGCTGGACCAGACCTATTCCTATCGGGTGCCGGACGGCTTGGAGCTTAAGCCCGGCGACGTCGTGACCGTGCCTTTGGGCGCGCGCGGCGAGACCACCGGCGTGGTCTGGGCCGAGAACGACAATCCCAATCCGCGCCTGCACAACCGCATGAAGGACGTGATCGGAAAGCACGACGTGCTGCCACTGAGGCCCGAGTTGCGCCAGTTCGTCGATTGGGTGTCGGACTACACGCTATCGTCGCGCGGCATGGTGCTGCGCATGGCGCTGCGCATGGGCGAGAACCTCGGGCCTAGCCGCGAGCGTATCGGGGTACGACTTGCAGGATCTGCGCCGGCGCGCATGACGCCGGCTCGTGCCCGTGTCTTGCATCTTTTTTCCGACGGCCTGGTACGCGCGAAAGGCGACGCGGCGAAAGAAGCCGGCGTCAGCGCCGGGGTCATCGACGGACTGATCGACGAAGGCGCGTTGGAAACCATCGTGTTGCCGCCCGAGCCGTTGACGCGGCCGCCCGAGCCGGATTTCCGCACGCCGGAATTTTCGCTCGGCCAATTGGCGGCGGGCGATGCGCTTCGCACCACGGTCGATCAGGGCGGCTACACCGTCACGCTGCTCGACGGCGTCACTGGTTCAGGCAAAACGGAAGTTTATTTCGAAGGCGTCGCCGAAAATATCCGCAAGGGGCGCCAGACGCTGATCCTGATGCCGGAGATTGCGCTGACCGGACAATCGCTCGACCGTTTCACCGTGCGTTTCGGCACGCGGCCGGCGGAATGGCATTCGCAACTGTCGCCCCGCACCCGCGCGCGCACCTGGGCGGCGGTGGCGGCGAACGAAGTGCAGGTTGTGGTCGGCGCGCGCTCTGCATTGTTTCTGCCGTATGCCGATCTCGGGCTCATCGTCGTCGATGAAGAACACGACCCCGCCTACAAGCAGGAAGACGGCGCACATTATCACGCGCGCGACATGGCGGTGGTGCGCGGACGCATCGCGAAAATTCCGGTGGTGCTGGCGTCGGCGACTCCGTCAGTCGAATCGGAAGTCAATGCGCGGCGCGGGCGCTACAAGCGCATTCATCTGCCGGAACGGTTTGGCGGCGCGCATCTGCCGTCGATCGAGGCCATCGACATGCGGCGCGAAGGTCCGCCGCGTGGACGTTTCATTTCGCCCAAGCTTGCCGGAGCGGTGCAGACTTCGCTGGAGCGCGGCGAGCAGGCTCTGCTGTTTCTCAATCGCCGCGGCTACGCGCCGCTGACGTTATGCCGCGCTTGCGGCTTCCGCATGCAGTGCCCGCATTGCGATGCCTGGCTGGTCGATCATCGCTTCAAGAAGCGGCTGGTGTGTCACCATTGCGGCTTCAATACGTCGACGCCGAACGAATGTCCGAACTGTCACGCTACCGAAAGTTTCGCCGCAGTCGGTCCGGGTGTCGAACGGCTCGAGCAGGAAGCGGCCGAACTGTTTCCCGACAAACGTATCTTAGTGTTGTCGAGCGATCTGGTGGAATCGATGGAGCGTTTGCGCCAGGAGCTTGATGACGTCGCGCAAGGCCGCTTCGATATTGTCATCGGCACGCAGCTTGTGGCCAAGGGCCATCATTTCCCGAAACTCAATCTGGTCGGCATCGTCGACGCGGATTTAGGTCTTGGCAATGGCGATCCGCGTGCGGCGGAGCGTACGTTTCAACTGCTGCACCAGGTGGTCGGCCGTGCCGGCCGCGAGGAGGGCCGCGGTTTCGGATTCTTGCAGACGCACCAGCCCGATCATCCGGTGATGAAGGCACTGATCCTCGGCGACCGCGAAGCGTTCTATTCGAGCGAAATCGAATTGCGCGAGCGCACGCTGTATCCGCCGTTCGGAAGGCTCGCCAGTCTGGTGATCTCGGCGAACGAGCGGCACGCGGCGGAATCCTATGGCCGCGGGCTGGCCTCGCTGGCGCCGAAGGATGACGGCGTGCGCGTGCTTGGGCCCGCCGAAGCGCCGATCGCGGTTGTGCGCGGCCGGCACCGGTTCCGCATTCTGGTCAAGGCGCCTCGCGCCTTCGATCTGTCGGGCTATCTGCGTGAATGGCTGTCCGGCGCGCCCAAGCCCAAGGGCAATGTGAAGCTGGAAGTCGATATCGACCCACAAAGCTTCTTCTAGGCCCGCGAAGCCCGATTTCTATCGAAAAGCTGCGGTTCACAGGCTTGCAACTTCTGCTAGACTGGCGCCCGTCCAGAGGGGGGCCGCCATGGGGAAGTTGTCCAGCGTCAGGCGCATTTGGTTTGCCCAATTTGCGCTTGTGTTTTTGCTGCTCGGATGCGGCACGACGACGGCGCCCTTCGATCCTGTCGCGCAACAGAACGTCGAGCAGCTTAAAGCTCAGACGCTCGCGTTGATCGACAAGTCCGGCAACAAATTTACCGCGCACCAAAATGAAGTTGCCGCGCTGACTGCCAAGTACGATGCCGCTGCTTCCGCCGCCGCCGCAATCCCGAAGAACGAGGCGGTCACGGCAGCCTGGGGCATCATCCGCGGGCCGCAATCGGGTTCGGCCGTCGAATATTTCAACACCTGGAAACAACGCAGTGCGATGCGCCCGGCGATCCGCGCCGAGAAGAAGGCGCAGATCGGACGGCACTTCGATTATCTGGTTTGCCTTGAGGCCGCCAAGCAGAGCGGAACGCCTTGCACCAATCCGCTTAGCCCCGCGCCGGCAGCGCCGCCGATTCCCGCCAATGCGCCAGCGGAGGATCCGACATGAGCAAGTTCGACGATTTCTTCGCGGCCGTGCTCGATGGTGCGCAAACCGTTGGCGGCCAGGCCGCGCGCAATTTCCTGCAACAGACGACGACCGACAGCCAGGCCTTCAAGGCGCAAGCGGAAGCCGATCTCCAGCGCTGGAGCGCCCAAGTCAACAGCGGGCAAATGGACCGGGACGACTTTGCCAGCCTGTTGCGCGGCCAATTGTCCGAAGCGACGCTGGCCGCCTTGCTCAAGGCCGGTGTCGCGCAACAGCAGGCCGGCGAAGTGCGCGACAAGATCGTGAACCTCGCGATCAGTTCGGCGTTCAAGATTTTGCTGGTCTAGGCGCGTGGCTCCGGCCGCCGTCCGCCCGGTTGCAGCATCACGCAAGCGGCCGCGGCAAAAATCAGCACAAAGCCGATAATGTCGGGTGTGGTCGGCCGTTCGCTTAGCAAAATGGCCGAAGCCGAGACGCCGATTACCGGCACCAGGAGGGCGCCGATCGACGCCGTGATCGTCGGCAGCCGCGCGACGATGGCCCACCACAGGAAATGCGCCAGCCCAACGCCGAACAGACCGACGAAAATAATCGCCAGCAGCGTTTCGGTATGCAGCGGCCACAAATGCGGAACGCCCTCGAATACGAAAGTGCCGGCGGCTACGAAGAGAAAACCGAACAGTATTTGCCAGGCCGCGTTGGCCAGCGGCTCGATCGTGGCTTTCACCCACTTGATGTAGACGGTGGCGAAGGCCCAGCCCAAAGCGCAGGCTAGCGAATAAAATACCGAGGGCGGGAATCCGTCCGCGAACAGCGGCCAGACCAAGATGGCCAGACCGGCGACGCACAGCGAGAACGCGAGGATGCGAATTTCGCTCAGCCGCTCGCCAAGCATCAGACGGCTCATGATGGTGGCCCAGATCGGCATCGAATAAGTGATGATGATGGCGCGCGAGGTGGCGCCGCTCATCTGCGCAAAGCCCGAGAATATCTGAAACACCGCGACATTGAAAAAAGCGGCCACCATCACGTGCTTGGCTTCGCCGCGCGGTATTCGCAGATTGTAACCGGACATAAGAGCGGCTGCGAACAACGTCGCGGCACCGATGCTGGAGCCCGCGAAGCGCAGACTCCACGGCGACAACTCGCGCAGCGCAATCGCGGCGGCGACCCAGTTGAGGCCCCAGGCAAGGGCCAACAGCAACACGAGCAGCTTGGCTTTGCCGGCCACGCCGGCCTGGCCTTCAGCATTCGGCATTTAATCGGCCCCGGCCGGACTTTCAAATCGCGCGCACGCTATCGCACGCGTTTCGATCTGGCGAGGCAACGCAGCATTGCAATTTTGTGTGGTGCCGCCGTCAGGCGGCAATCACCTGTTGTCGCTTTGGTGTTACTGTAGTCAGTTAAAGCAGTGCCGTAAGATATCGTATGGGGGAAGCTATGGATGCTCAAACGAGTGCGAAGCTTCTAGCTGACGACGGCAGCGAATCCGGGGTGGTTGCCTCAAGCGTCTACGCTGACGGGCGCCGCATCAAAGACATCGCTATCGACGAGGCCGGCGAATGGTCGAAAAAGCCGGGGCATGTTGTCTGGATAGGCCTCCTGGAGCCAAGCGTTGAACTCTTGCAGCGCGTGCAGGGGCAACTCGGCTTGCATGATCTGGCCATCGAAGATGCCGGCAAGGCCCATCAACATCCCAAAATAGAGCAGTACGGCAATTTGCTGTTCATTGTCGCGCGCACGGCGCAATTGATCGATGGGCGCATCGCTTTCGGTGAGACGCATCTGTTCGTTGGACCCGGCTACGTGGTTTCGGTGCGCCACGGCGCTTCCAGCTCGTATACTCCCGTGCGCGAGCGCTGCGAGTCGTGTCCGGCCGTCCTATCGCATGGTGAAGACTACATCCTCTACGCCATTCTTGATTTCATCGTCGATAACTACCTGCCTGTGGTGGAGACACTCCACCAGGAAGTCGACGCAATCGAGGATAGCGTGTTCGCCAAATCCTCCACGCAGGCCGTCGACGTGCATCGGCTTTACATGATCCGCCGCGACCTGCTGCGCCTTCGCAATGCGGTCGTGCCATTGGTCGATGTGTGCCGCCGGCTCGAACATGCCGAGGTCGTGGAGATCGATCCTGAGATGCAGCCGCTGTTTCGTGACGTCACGGATCATGTGTTGCGAGTCCAAGAGGAAATCGACTCTTTGCGCGAAGTTCTGGCCTTCGCCTTTGAAGCAAGCTTGATGAGCGGCCAAGCTCAGCACACCGCCATCACCCGGAAGCTCGCAGCGTGGGCCGCCATCCTTGCGGTACCGACCGCAATTGCCGGTATTTACGGCATGAACTTCGAGCACATGCCCGAGCTTAAATGGCAGTACGGTTATTTCCTGGTGATAGGTGTGATCTTCTCGATCTGCGGCGCGCTCTACTGGCGGTTTCGCCGAAACGACTGGCTTTGAACTTTGCAGGCCCCGGCCGGCGCGCGCACGCTATCGCACGCGTTCCGATCTGGCGAGGCAACGCAGCATTGCAATTTGGCGTGGAGCAGCGTCAGGCCGGCGGCTTCA
>JANMSH010000273.1:0-22758 GCA_031389105.1 Hyphomicrobiales bacterium | reverse complement strand
GACGGCACCATCCAGGGCACCGCGCACAAAGGCTATCTCGACATTCACATGCGGCCGGAGCGGCACAACGCCGTGAAGGTGCTGCTGTTCTTCGACATCGGCGGCTCGATGGACTGGTACATCAAGGCGACCGAGGAATTGTTCTCGGCGGCGCGCACCGAATTCAAGCACATGGAGCATTTCTACTTCCACAATTGCGTTTACGAGAAACTGTGGAAGGAGAACCGCCGTAGATTTCAAGCAACAACAGCAACATGGGACGTGATGCATACCTATCCGCACGACTACAAAGTCGTGTTCGTCGGCGACGCCTCGATGTCGCCGTACGAGATCGCCGTCACCGGCGGTTCGGTCGAGCACTACAACGAGGAAGCCGGCCAGACCTGGATGGAGCGGATCACGCGGACCTATCCGGCCTGTATCTGGCTTAACCCGGTGCCGGAGAAGGAGTGGGACTTCACCCATTCGATCCAGATGATGAAGCAGTTGATGGGCGGGCGGATGTATCCGCTCACATTGGATGGGTTGGATAGAGCGATGCGGGAGTTGTTGAGGTAGTTCTCAAAAACAACATCGCCGGGCTTTTTGGCCCGGCAATGCGTGTAATTTTCCTTGGACGTTTTTATTGAATTTGAGCGCGCCCGCCGCTTTACGCCGCGTTGGCGGCGTGCGGGCGGGCCTGGTCTTCCAGCGCCTGCTGATTGCGCTGCAAGGCCATGACTTCGCGCATCAGGCGCGAGAAGTCCTTGCGGCCGGTTTCCAGCGCGCCTTCGACCACGGCGCGCTCGAGTTTCTCGCGGCGGAGCGCGGCGTTGAGTTCCTCGACGTGCTGCTCGTTCGCCAGTTTGTTGGCGGTGTAGGCGTTTTCCAGATCGTTGACGCGCGCGTTGAGCGCGGCGACCGTGTCGTCGGCGCGTTCCAGAGCGGCTTCCTTGGTGGTGTAGGCGCGGGCCAGCGAAGCGCTGCGCTCCATCAGGCCGGTGTAGGCCTGATCGATCTCGTTGAGCTGGGATTCGCGGTTGATGCGGTCGGCTTCCAGATCGGCGACACGCGATTGCAGATTGTCGCGCTCCATGGCGATCTCGCCGACGCGGCGGTCGTATTCGCGGATTTCCTCGGCGCGGGCGAGCAGGTGCTCGCGGGCCTCGACCAGAAGGCTTTCGGTCGAGGTGGCGCGGGCCTGCAGCGCGTCGAAGCGCATGTGCTGGCTGGTGAGTTCGTGGGCGTGACGCTCGTTGCTCTCGTCGAGCGCCGACACCAGCCGCGAACGTTCGGTGCTGGCCTCGACGAAATTGGCTTCGACGTGGCGCAGGCGGCCTTGCGCGGCATTGAGGCTGGCCTCGGTCTCGGTCAGCTTGCGCGACAGGCGCGCGACGTCGGCGCTGGCTTTGTTGAGCGAAGATTGCTGCGCGCGCTTCTCGTCCTCGGCCATCGCCAGGCGCTGGCGCGCCGCGTTGATGTCGGCTTCGAGCGCGATGATGCGCTTGTCGGTGATCGCGAGCCGCTCGTCGAGCCGGCGGTTCTCATCGCGCAGCGCCTTGTTCTCACCGGTCTCCTGGGTGAGGCGCGATTCCAATTCGACGATCTGGGCGCGGCGGGCGGCGATATCGATCGAGATTTCGGCCTTGGTGGTTTCGGTTGAGCGCAGCAGGCTCTGCGTGGTGATCAATTCCTGGCGCAACGCGCGGCATTCCTTGTCGGCCGTCGCGGTCTTCTTCTCCATCTCGGCGACTTCGTTGCGAAGCTTGCCGTAGGCGGTGCGGGTGTTGTTGAGCACGGTCTGCAGCGCCATCTTCTCGGACTTTTCCGACTCGAAGGCACGCAGCGTCTTGCTCAACGGATCGGCCAGTCTGCCGACAGCGGTCTTGATGATGTCGAGTTCGGCGATCTTGGCGCTGGCATCGAGCATCAGATTGCGGAGCGACTCGTTGTCGCCGCCGATCTGGGCGCCGAGCGTGGAAAATAATTCCTCGTCGAGTTCGAGCGGGTTGTCGGGGAGAGCGGTTACCGTGGCGGACGCCGGCTCTGACGGGTTGTCGAACAGACCGGCTTTGCGGGCGAAAAAGCCCCCGAACTTGCTCATCGAAGTGATCCTTTGATGCGCCGATCCGCCCGGCCGTAGCGACGCCGAATCACCTGAATACCTCTCGTGTCTCAATTTGGAACGGCTTGGTTAATCGGGGGTTAAAGACGGCGGTTATTGTGGAAAATTCCGTGACTTATCAGGCGGTTGTCACAATCGACAGGGCGCTCGCAGCAAGCGCCGAGGCCTAAGCCAGTTCTGAGCCTCTGTGAATAACTTCTGGCCCCGCAGGCTGCCGCCTCGACACTGCGCGCGAAGCAGCCCAAAGATCACCCCTCTGTCCAGAACGGACCTACCGGGAGATCAGGGATGAACCGTAAACTTGCTTTGTTTGCCGCGTTGTTCGCGGCATTTGCTTTCACCAGCCAGGCCGCGCAGGCGCATGGCCCGCGCCATCACGACAAGAAGAAGCTTGCGGTTGTCGCCGTCGGCGTCGGCGCCGCATCGACCGCCGCTTTCTTCGCGCTCAATGACTGGCGCTGGCACGGCTGGAACAGCAACTCGGCCGGCGGTCTGACCCGCCTCGGCGCCTACGGCGCCACGACGATGGGCTGCGCCGCGATATCGCCAATGATCGGCACCGTCGTGCTCAACCGTCCGCTGACCATGCGCGAAGCGCACGTTCTGGTCGGCTCCTGCGTGGTGCCGATCGTCGGCGGCCTGCTGGTCAACGCGATCTGGGATGCCCATCCGCAGTGGGAAGGCGGCGGACGCCACCACCACCACCACATGCATCATGGCAAGCGTCATCACGGCAAGCACCATGGCAAAATGAAAAAGAAGATGATGTAAGCGCGCTTCACGCGCACGTCGTTTCAATAAAAAAACTGCCGGTGCTGTGAAAGCAGCACCGGCAGTTTTGTTTTTGAGAAAGACCTACGCACTCTTCGCGACGAACAACCCTTCGCACAGACGGAACGTGAGATCAGGCCCGTCGACGTTTTTCGGCTCCATGGTCGCTTTGACGTCGGGCGTGGCCAGCGCCAGCATCGCGCGCAGGAAGCGCTGCATGTCGGCGTCGTGGCGCGCCGCCCAGCTTTTGAATTCCATATTTTTGTAGATCTGTTCCTCGTGGCCGATGGCAAAGCCGGCGTGCTTCAGCGCCGCGCGCCATTCCTCCATGGTCCAGGCACGCAGGTGGCTCGGGTCGCGGAAGCGCTCGAAGGCATTGACATAGTCGCCGACGGCGCCTTCCGGCACCACATTGTCGACCACCGCGAACACACCGCTGGCTTTGAGCACGCGGCGCACTTCACTCAAGAATTCCGGAATCGAGTCAAAGTGATGTGGCGCGATGCGGCAGGTCACCAGATCGAAACTGGCATCCTCGAATGGCAGCGCCTCGGCCTTGGCGTAGGTCGTGCGGAGATTGGCGAGACCGCGCTTGGCGGCTTCGCCTTTCACCATATCGAGCATTTCCTGGGTGATGTCGGTCGCCCAGATGCGCTCGACATGCGGTGCGAAGGTGTAGGCGACGTGGCCGCCGCCGGTGGCGACATCGAGCGCGCGCCAGTTTTTCTGCGGCTTGGTGAGATCGACCAGCCGCTGCAGGCTCTTGCCGAGCGCGTGCGGCGTCGAGGTGAGATAGCTCGCGGCGGTCTTGCCGAAGTGTTCTTGGGAGAGGTTTTTGTTCATGGGTTTCCGCCGGTTTGAAAGCCGGACTATAACCCAAACGGACACGAAAAAAGCCCTACATCTTTCGATAATGGGCAACTAGTGCACGTCGTCGTCATAGCCGTGGCGGTTCGAGTAGAACACCAGTGCCATTAGGCCGCCGCCGATCAGGAGCGACACCAGCACGCCGCCGGCAATCGCGACATATCCATAGAGCGGGATCGCTTCGCCGCCGATCTGCACAAAAACGCTGCCGGCAAACCAGATCGCCAGCACCAGCAGCCCGAATAATGAAACATACAACAGCGCGCGCATGACACCGATATAGGGCATTGCGGCACGAATAAAAATGGCGCCCGGTTTCGCAACCGGACGCCGCGCAACACGCAAAAACGCGCGCTATTTCATCGGGGTGAGGCTGTTGAGCTTGGTTCCTGAGCCGGTGGTTTGGGACTTGGCCGGCTCGTAATAGGCGAATGTCGGCGCCTGCTTGAGCTCGTCCTTGGAATAGCCGACCGTGATTTTCTCGATCGATTCCGATTCCGGCTTGCGCGTAATGTTGAGCGATTCCAGCGGCACCGCGACGTTCTTTTCGCCGACGCTGAGGAAGCCGCCGACGCCGATGACGACCGCGCGAACCTTACTGTCATTGCCGATCACTACATCCTTAACGTCGCCGATCGAGGCGTTGTCGGGACCATAAACGATGGTGCCGATGAGTTTGGAGCTCCGCCAGTCGGTGGCGCGCTGATCCTGCACGAAGCCCTCGGGCGGCGGCACGCTCGATGCCGGCATCGTGGCCTTGGGCGTCGTGGTCTGGTCGGGCGTTGCGCTCGGCGGGTTTTGCGCGAAAGCCGGCGTGGCCAACACGGCGGCCAATGCAATCACACTTAGGCTGCGTTTAAGCATCAATTGTTCTCCTGATATTGTCGCGTTGAAAACGGGACGCGCGGCGCGTGCGGAACCCGAGCCGCCATAAAAGAAGAACGCGGGACTGGCGCCCCGCGTTCCATTTATCGAGAAATGTTTAGATGCGGCGTGACGCCGCGCGCGGGCTATTCCTTGCCGCCGGCGTGCGTGGCTTTGCCTTTTTTATCCTTGGCCGGTTCGTCGTTGGCGGCTTCGTTCGGCGTGATTGGCGCTTCGTCGAGCGGAACGCCGCGGCGTAGCGTCGAGCGCAAGGCGGCGACTTCGCTTTGCAGCCGCGAATTGTCCTTGCGCGCGGCTTCCAGCGCGCCTTCGACCACAGCGCGTTCCATGCGCTCGCGTTGCAGCGCCGAATTGAGATCCTCGACGCGCTTTTCGATGTTGGTGCGGCTGACCTGGACGTCGGCTTCGAGATGGCCGTTGCGCTCGGTGAGCGCCGCGATCTTTTCTTCGGCGCGAGTCAGCGCGGTCTCGCGGGTCTTGAGCGTCTTGGTCACCGCGTTGTTGCGCTCGGTGAGCGCGGTGCGGGCGGTTTCTAGATCCTTGATCTGGCGTTCGCGCGCTTCGTGCGCGGCTTCGATCTGTGCCAGACGTTTTTCGGAATTGTTGCGGCCGATTGTGGCTTCCACCGACTTGCGGTCGAAGGCGCGGACTTCTTCGGTGCGGGCGAGCAAATTCTGCCGGGCTTCGGTCAACAGGCGTTCGGCGGTGGCGGCGCGCGATTGCAGGGCGTCGAGCCGCATGTTCAGGCTGTTGCGTTCGGCCTGATGCTGTTCCTTGGACTCGTCGAGCGCCGCGCCGAGGCGGCCGCGTTCGGCATAGGCTTCGGCGAAGCTGGTCTCGACCTTGCCAAGCTGGGCGCGGGTCGCGGTCAGCGTGTTCTCGCTCTCGGTCAGGCGGCGGGTGAGGCGAGCGGTTTCGTTGAGGGCCTGATCGACCGCCAGTTGCAACGAGCGCTTCTCGTCTTCGAGCAGCGCCAGCTTTTCCTGCGCCGCGGCAAGTTCGCCTTCGAGCTCGCCGATCCGGCGTTCGCTGATGTCGAACTGGTCTTGCAGGTTGCGGCGGGCTTCGCTCACCGAGCGGCGTTCGCCGCTCTCATGCGCCAACTGGCGTTCGAGTTCGGAAATCTGGGTCAGGCGTGCCGCAACGTCGTTGGACAATTCGATGCGGGTGCTTTCCAGCCCGCGGGTGGATTCGCGCGACAGTTCGAGGTCTTCGCGCAGCCGTTCGGTCTCGGCTTCGAGCGCGGTGGCCTTGCGTTCGATCTGGTAGAATTCGGTGCGCAACGCCTCGTAGGACGCGCGCGACTCTTCCAGCATGCCGGTCAGGCCGATGGTCTGCGACTTTTCCTGCTCAAGCGCGCGCAGCGTGCTGTTGAACGGCGCGACGATCTTTTCGAAGGCATCCTTGAGTTCGTCGAGTTCGCCGATCTTGCGGCCGGTGTCGCTCAGAAGGTTGCGGAGCGCTTCGTTCTCTTCACCGATCCGCGAGCCGACATCGGAAAAGCTCTCGACGTTGATATGGTGGCCGTTGCCATTTCCGGTCGCCCGCGACGGATATTTGTCGGGGTCGCCGCCTTTTCGGCCAAACAGGTCCGACAACTTCGCCATGACAAACGCCTCCAACCCGATACGCTACGACAGCGCATACCCAATGCCACGTATGCTCTATTAAGATATTATATACTTTTGACGATTGGAACACTCGTTGCATCGTCTCCCGCCGATCCTGACCGCAAGCATGGTTAATGGCTGAAAACATGAATGAAACCGCCTTGTGCGCGCATTTGTCAGACGATTGTCACACATGAGCGCGGAACTTGAAGCGACCGTCGACGGTCTTTCCTACAGCTATCGGCCCTCGCTGATGGGCGCGCCTTGGGAATTCAGGCTCGCCGGCGACGCCATCGAATGGAACGTCGGGCGTCAATCCGGGCGCATCGCCTACGAAAAAGTCCGGCGTGTGCGCATGTCATATCGCCCGGCCAGCATGCAGCAGCACCGCTTCGTCACCGAACTATGGACGGACGAAGGGACCGGGCTGCCGATCGTGTCGGCGTCGTGGAAAAGCATGTTCGAGCAGGAACGGTTCGATCTGCGCTATTCGGATTTCGTCGGCGAATTGCACCGGCGCATCATGCAGGCGGGAGCGGCGGTGCAATTCGAGCGGGGCCGCAATCCGCTGATGTTTTGGCCGGCCGTCGCAGTGTTTGGCGGCGTGACGCTGGCGCTATTGCTGTTGGTGGTGCGCGCCTTGCAGTCCGATGCCCCGGGGGGCGCTGCGTTCATCGTGGCATTCACCGCGCTGTTCTTGTGGCGCGGCGGACATTTCCTGCGCCGGAACCGTCCGGGCGTTTACCGCCCGGACGCGTTGCCACCGCAGTTGATGCCGTAATGTCCCGCCGCGCGAAGCGTCAGCGGATCGAATAATTCCAGTGGCCGGTCCACCAGCTGGCGTCGCTGTGCATGCGGATGACGAACAGACCGGCGCCGGCGACAAGCGCGAGCCACCAGATCCCTGCCGGAATATGTTTTCTGACCGCGAACAATCCAGCGAACATCAGAACATCGAACGTGATCTCCATGACCTGCGCGGTGCGGCCCGGATATTCATGCGCGGTCGTCAGCGCGCGCCACAGAAAATTGCCGATCAGAAGTACAGAGATCAGCCAGCCGTAGATGCGGAGCTGTTTGGCGTTCTTTGCCGCTGCCGTTTGCGCATCGGTCATGAGTGCAATTCCATCTTACTTCCCATTCGCCTGCTGTCCGCGCACCACCAGCACCGAGCATTTGGCATAGCGTACGACGTGGCCGGCATTGGAGCCGAGGAAATAAGTTCGCATCGCCGGCCGGTGCGAACTCATCACGATCAAGTCGGCGTTGATAGTTTTCGCCTGTTCCAGCACCTCGTGATAGATGCCGCCTTGGCGAACCGTCCACGACACATGCGCGTCGTCGAGGCCGCATTCGCGCGCGATGATGGCGAGCGCTTCCTCCGACGACTTGCGTTGCTGCACGTCGAAATCCGGCGGCACATATTCCGCCAGCATCACCGGCGTCATCGGCAGCACATTGACCAGCCGCACCGAGCCGCCGGATGTCTTCGCCATCGCGACCGCGGTCTCGATGGCGGGTTTCGCCAAGTCGGTATCGGCAAGGTCGACCGGGACCAGGATCTGCTTGTACATGACAGCGCCCCCCTCGTTGCGGATCGAGGCGCGGATCATGGCATGTTTTTTCGGGCGCGTAGAGGTGGGGCGGCGAGCCTAATTGGTCGCAGCGTCGATCGAGCGGGGGCTGACGAACCGCTCCAGCCGGCCGGACTGTGGGTGCAGCTTGGTCCAGTCGTCGAAGGCGAAATCGATGATGATGAGGCCCGCGGTCGGCAGCTTTTCGCGCAGCCGCTCGCGCGCGTCGATATCGCCGGAGGCGATCAGCATCAGGGCGACTTCGTGCAATCCCGGATTGTGGCCGACCACCATCACCGTATGAGCGGCGGCCGGTGCCTCCTTGATGACGGCAAAAATGGCGTGCGGCGTCGCATCATACAGTTGATCGGCGGTCGCCGCCGCTGGCGCGGGGCGGAGTGCCATGGCGGTGAGTTTCCAGGTCTCCTGGGTGCGGGCGGCCGGCGATATCACCACGCGGTCGGGCAGCAGCGCGTGGGTCTTCATATAGGCGCCGATCTTGCCGGCATCCTTGCGGCCGCGCTCCACCAGCACGCGGGCGCGGTCTTCCATGCCCGGTTCGGAGGGCTCGGCCTTGGCGTGGCGGAACAGGATGAGGCGGCGCATGGGGAGTTATAAGATGGAGAGACGCGCCGTGGCCAGCGCGCCGTAAATTAGCTAACAGGAACCGATGAGCGGAATCGATCCCACGGCGGCGGGCTGGTACGAGGCGAGCCGGGTTTCAAGCCCGGAGCGCCCGCGCCTGAATTTCGATCTCGACGTCGACGTCTGCGTGGTCGGCGCAGGCTTGGCCGGGCTGACGGCGGCGCGCGAGATCGCGCAGCGCGGCTGGTCGGTGGCGGTGCTGGAGGCAGGCCACGTCGGCTGGGCGGCCTCGGGCCGCAATACCGGATTCGTGCTGCCGGGCTTCGGCGCACATATCGACGATATCGTGGAGCGCGTGGGCCTCGATCACGCCAAGCAGCTCTGGGCGCTGTCGGAGCAGGGCGTCGACTACGTCCGGCGCACCATCGCGGATACCGATATGCCGGGTGTCGATGCGACGCCGGGCTGGCTGCATGTTTCCAAGACCGACAACGGCGATGAACTTCGCAGCTTTGTCGAACGGTTGCGCTGGATCGGCGGCGATGTCGAAGCCTGGCCGGCCGAGCGCGTGCGCGAGGTGCTGCCGAACCCGCGCTACTTCAACGCGGTGCATTATCGCAGCGCGTTTCACATCCACCCGCTCAATTATGCGCTCGGTCTCGCGGCGCTGGCGGAGAAAGCCGGCGCGCGTATTTTCGAGGAAACGTCCGCGGTTTCCATCGACGCCGCCGGCGTGCGCAAACGCATCGCCACGCCGAGCGGGATGGTGCGGGCAGGGCACGTCGTGCTCGCCGGCAATGTTCATCTCGGCGGCTTGATGCCGCGACTGGCGGCGACATTGCTGCCGGTGACGACGTTCGTGATGGTGACGGAGCCGATCGCGAATTTGGCTGACGTCGTGCGCACTCGCTCCGCGGTCAGCGATACCAATCGTGCCGATAATCATTATCGTGTCGTCGGCGGCGCAAATTCCGGCGGAGAAAGATTGCAGTGGTCCGGCCGCATGCGCGCCTGGCAGGCCGAGCCGCGCTGGATCGGGCGCGGGCTTGCCGCCGACATCCGGCGAAATTTTCCGGCGCTCGGCAAGATCGAGATCGCGCATGTGTGGCGCGGCACGCTCGGCCGTACCATTCACCGCATGCCGCAGATCGGCGAGATTGAGCGCGGCGTCTGGCTGGCGAGCGGCTTCGGCGGCCACGGCCTCAACACTTCGGCGATGGGCGGCGACCTGGTGGCGCGGGGACTGGTCGACAACGACCAGACCTGGCGAATGTTTGCGCCCTATGAACTGGTCTGGGCCGGCGGCCTGCTCGGTAGCATGGTCGCGCAGAGCGTTTATTGGGGCACCCGCCCGATCGAGCGCGTCGGGCATGGCCTGGCGCGATACCGCGAGCGGGTCCGCACGCGACGCCAGCAGCGGCTCGCAGCGCGCAAAGTACCCGACAAGCCTTCCGAGAAGCCGCCGGAACAAAGTTCCAATCAGGATCAAACGGCAGCCGAGTAGGGGCCGAACTTTGATCTGTCGTAAGCGTTGTGAAACCAGCCATTGATAGGGTCGCGTTAATTTGCGATCACGGCGCTCCGGCAGGCGGCCGGAGAGGCGAGGGGGTTTCTCGATGCGACGGTTGCCGGCCACAGTGGCCGCATTGCTCACGGTACTCGCCTCGGAGGCGCAGGCTCAGACCAAGCTGACGCAGTCGCAATCCGACTGGACCGTCACGCTCGGCGCCGAAGTTCGCGTGATGCCCAAATACGAGGGTGCCTCCAACCAGATGCTGTGGCCGTTTCCGCTGTTCAGCGTGCGCCGCGCCGGCACGCCGGCACGATTCCGCAGTCCGCGTGACGGCGCCGGCATCGGCATTCTCGACTACGGCCGCTTCATTGCCGGACCTGCGATCAAGATCAGACTGGCGCGCAAAGAAAACAGTGACAGCAGCCTGCGCGGTCTCGGTGACATCGGCTGGACTTTCGAGGCAGGCGCTTTCGCGGAATACTGGGCGACCGATTGGCTGCGCAGCCGCGTCGAATTGCGCCAGGGTATCGGCGGGCATCGTGGCCTGGTGTCGGATGTCACCGCCGATATCGTGATGCCGGTGTCGCCACAGCTCACGCTATCCGGCGGCCCGCGCATGACGCTGGCAAGTGCTGCGGCCATGAGCCCCTATTTCAGCATCACACCCGGGCAATCGGCGGCCTCCGGCCTGCCGGTTTACGACGCCCGCGGCGGCTTGCGTTCGTTCGGCGCCGGCGCGCAGGCGCGCTATGTGTGGTCGCCGACATTGACGACGCATATGTTCATTGAATATGAGCGGCTGGTGGGCGACGCCGCCAACGCGCCCCTCGTCGCGACGTATGGCAAACGCGATCAATTTCAGCTAGGCATCGGCGCGACCTACTCATTCGACATCAAGCCGTTATGGTAGGATTCGCTGTCGCAACTTTCTGCTGAGTGGTTATCCCATGCGTTTCATCTTTGGTTGTGTCGCCGCGCTGTTGCTGGCCGGCTGTGCCAGTTCGCCGATCGGTTTGTCGGGGTCTAGTGGCCCGGTCGCCCGTCCAAAAACCATCGTCGTCACCGACTTTGTCTTCGGCGACGTGACCGCGATCGACCGCGCTTACACCGTGCGGCTGGAGCGCAAGATCGGCGCCTTCCCGCCGCATGAGCGCAGGCCGCGCACCCTCGAGCGGGTCAATGAGGAGATCGTCGCCAACATCGTCGCGACGCTGCGCGGCGCGGGACTCGATGCGCAACCCGGCGGCGCGGACGGCGTGGCGCTCACCGAAGGCGCGGTGCTGGTCAGCGGGACATTGCGCGGCACCGAACCGGCGCCGAGCGACAGTAAAAAGCCGAGACCCGTGAGCGACCAGATCGGTTTCGGCACCGGACGGCCCAATGTCGTCGCCGATGTGAAGGTGCTATCGGCCGGCAAGCGGCAACTGACGGCCTTCACCGCCGAAGCCGGCGGCGGACGCGGCGCGCTGGCGGGCAACGCCAAGCAGGCGGCAGCGCAAAATTCCGCGATTGCCGCGGCGTTGGTCGAGCAAAAAGCCGCGCCGGAAAAGCTGTCGCCCGAAGTCGAAGGTCACGCGCGCCGGCTCGGCCGCGCGACAGCCGAGAAGGTGCTGGCTTATGCCAAGGAGCAGGGCTGGCTAAACGTGGCCGTCGAAGTCGCGTCCGGCGAGCCTAAAGAGTAGCGCCGCGTCAGCGGCCGTCTCGGCCACGCCGGAGCATTAGGACGAGAGCCGTACTTTATCCAGGCGTAGAGTGATTATAGCACCTTCGGGCGACCACTCGCGTTGAATCGAGCCCCCCAATTGATTAGCCATCACCCGGCCGACGAGCGTACTTCCGTATCCCGGAGGCCCGGTCGGTGAAACTACCGGCGGCCCGCCCCGTTCCGTCCACACAATGATCAAGTCTTCTTCGGAAGCACACGACACATCGAGCAAACCCGTTGCGGATGAGAGCGCACCGTACTTAAGCGAATTCGTCGCCAGTTCGTGTAGGACGAGCGCGAGAGTATTTGCTGCGCTCTCCCCGACACCCATCCTTGGAACGGATACTCGGACTCTCCCACTGAATGCCCCCAGGTCGTCGTAAGGTGCAAGCAGGACTGAAATTAAGTCGCCCAAAAGTGCAGCCTTGCCTTCTTTACCCGGAAGCGGTCTGACCAGATCGTGCGCGCGGCCCAGCGCTGTAAGGCGCTGCGTCAATTCTCGCGCCATATCTGTCGTCGTCTTGGTCGAGCGCGACGTGATGTTGGTGAGTCCAGAGGCGACCGCGAGAAGGTTCTTGACGCGATGACTCATTTCACCCGCAAGCAACTCGTGGCCTTCCTCGGCTTGCTTGCGCCCAGTTACATCAAGGAAGACGCCGAACATGACGCGGTCCACAATATCCGCATCGTCGCCCTGGCCCCTCGCTGAAATCCAACGGATTTGGTGACCGATCAAAATGCGAAAGTCGATTTCGTATGGGCCCGATATCCCCCGAGTCGCTGCAAATGCTGCTCTCACGCGGTCGCGGTCGGAGGGGTGAATATGGGCGGATAAATCTTCAAACGTAACGAACGGGGCCGGTGGCAATCCCCATAACTCATAAGCGCTCTCGTCCATCGTGAGTTTGTCACTATCGACGTTCCACGACCACAAAGCGACTCCCGCAGCGGCGATGGCGAGGCGAAGGTGCTTTTCTGTCCAGGTGGTTGGTGCCGGTTGTTGTTCAGCCATGAAATCTCTCTGGGAATATTCGCCCCTTGGCCTCTAATGAAGGAAGGCCTGAGTGAGGGAATTAAGAACGCGCTTTGGTCTGCATCTTTGTCGCGCGACTTTTATCAAGTGACCTATAGGACGCCCGCCCTGGGACTGCTCCTATTGAAGTCAATTTCCGTGTCCAATAGGGCTAGAAAAAATCCCGGAATCGGTTCTAAAATTTCAGCATTCCCCGCGGATATACAATTAAGGGACACCGGCATGATTTCCTGCCTAAGAACTTTTCCTCCGGTTCTAACTTGGATTGTTACTGCTGAAGATGGGGGTGAGCATTAGCGGGAAATCGAACCAAAGTGGCCGGGTAGGCCTTCAGCCCAAACCGACTTATCGCAAGCAACACAGTGAAAGATGCTCATGGGCGGCAAGGATACAAAACCGGCAAATCGCGTCGCTTCCGCACACTGCGGGCATTTTATTGAGTTATTCATTGTTGAAACCCCTCGTCACAGGAAGACAAGTGGGATTAGGGCAGTTAGTTCCAAATCTGAGTGTAAAAGGACATAGGCTTCGTTCCGCGGTAATGCTTTAGCAAGAGTTGCGACTTCAGCAGAGCATCTAGGCAAAATCGAGCAACAAGTTGCAAAACTAAAGAGTCACCAGCAGACATTGAGCGGTGAATTCGAGCGTATTTGGATCCCGTATATAAGTATACGCCGGATTAATGGTCAGCGCCCTTCTCGTCGTGACATGAAAGCAAGACGCTCGAACAGATGCACGTCCTGCTCGTTCTTGAGCAGCGCGCCGTGCAGCGGTGGGATGAGCTTCTTCGGATCGCGTTCGCGCAAAGTGTCGGGCCCGATATCCTCCACCATCAGCAATTTCAGCCAGTCCAGCAATTCCGATGTCGACGGCTTCTTCTTGATGCCGGGAACGTCGCGGATTTCGTAGAACAGCTTCAGTGCTTCCGACACCAGCCGCTGCTTGATGCCGGGGAAATGCACTTCGACGATCGCCGTCATTGTGCCGGGATCGGGAAACCGGATGTAGTGGAAGAAACAGCGGCGCAGAAAAGCGTCCGGCAATTCCTTCTCGTTGTTGGACGTGATGATCACGATCGGGCGGCGCCGCGCCTTCACGGTTTCGCCGGTCTCGTAGACGAAGAACTCCATGCGATCGAGTTCAAGTAATAAATCGTTAGGAAATTCGATATCGGCCTTGTCGATCTCGTCGATCAGCAGCACCGGGCGCTCATCGGCGACGAAGGCGTCCCACATTTTGCCGCGCTTGATGTAATTGCGGATGTCCTTGACGCGCGCGTCGCCGAGCTGGCTGTCGCGCAGCCGCGACACCGCGTCGTACTCGTACAGACCCTGCATTGCCTTGGTTGTGGATTTGACGTGCCACTCGAGAAGCGATGCGCCGAGGCTTTTGGCAATCTCCAGCGCCAGCACGGTCTTGCCGGTGCCGGGTTCGCCTTTGACCAGCAGTGGCCGCTCCAAAGTAATGGCGGCGTTGACCGCGATCTTGAGATCGTCGGTCGCGACGTAGGCCTCGGTCCCTTCAAAGCGCATCGAACGTCTCACTTTCATTCCACGGCAACTCAAGCAGGTCGGCTGGCCGGGCCTGCAACTGAATATCGCAGGCGGCAGCTAAAAGTATATCGGAAGTTAATTTTTAGAAGAGAATTTTACGACAGTTAGAGTCGATTAACTTGTGTGTGTGAAATTCTGCGCGGCTGGGCGTTTGGGATCCATTCACTAGGGATGGGACGTCGGTACAGCTTTGTCGCACAGGAGTGCGTTTTATGCCGTCGATCGTCACGTCTTTATCCGCAAATCAAATTGCAGGTCTTTCAACCGCCGCCATCCAGGCGTTGACGACCACCGACATAAGCGCCCTCAACACCACCCAAGTCGGCGCGTTACGCGCCACGCAAGTCAATGCGATGGAATCCGTGGACTTGCGGCAACTCGCCGCGACCCAGGTTGCCGCGCTGTCGTCGACCGTCATGAGCGCGCTGCTGGCCGCGCAGATCCAGAACTTCTCGACCACCCAGATCACCCAATTCACGACGGCCCAGGTTGCCGTGCTGACTGCGACGGAAATCGGCGCGTTGAGCACAACCGAATTGCAGGGCCTGTCCACTGCACAAGCTGCCGCGCTCACGTCGACTCAGGTTCGCAGCCTGTCGACCACCGTCCTCAACAACCTGACCACGACCCAGGTTAGTGCGCTGACCACCGCGCAGGTGCAGGGCCTCACCACCACCCAGCTCAATAACCTGACGGTCGCCAACCTCGATGCGATCGGTGCCTCCAAGCTGACGGCCACGCAGGCCTCCGGCCTGACCACCACCGCGACCGCCAACCTGACCACGACCCAGATCGCCGCGATCACTTCGACCGCGATCGCCACTCTGAGCGCGGCGCAGATCGGTTCGCTGTCCACGACCGAATTGCAGGGCCTTTCGACAACGCAGGCCGGCGCGCTCACCGTGACGCAAATCACAAGTCTCTCCACCACCGTCCTCAACAATTTGACCACCACGCAAGTCTCGGCGCTGAGCACCGCCCAGGTGCAGGGCCTGACCACGGCGCAATTGAACGGCCTGTCGACCGCCAACCTCGATGCGGTCAACGCCGTCAGGCTGACCGCCACGCAGGTCGCCGGTCTGACCACCACCGCGATCGGTAATTTGACCACGACCCAGGTCGCTGCGTTTGAGACCGCCGACGTCGCCCGCCTGAGCGCGGCTCAGATCGGCACCCTGACCACGACCGAGTTACAGGGGCTTTCGACCACGCAGGCCGGCGCGCTGACTGCAACGCAGATCACGAGCCTCAACACCACCGTTCTCAATAACTTGACCACCACGCAGGTCGCGGCGCTTTCCACCACGCAGGTGCAGGGCTTGACGACGACCCAACTCAACGGTCTGTCGGCTGCGAAGCTCGACGCTATCAATGTCACCAAGCTGACCGGCACACAGGTCGCCGGACTGAACACGACGGCTATCGGCAACCTGACAACGACACAGGTCGCGGCGTTCACCTCGACCAGCGTTGCGCGCTTGAGCGCGGCGCAGATCGGCACGCTGACGACGACCGAATTGCAGGGACTTTCGACCACGCAAGCGAGTGCGTTGACGGCAACGCAGGTCACGAGCCTGACCACCACCGTCCTCAATAACCTGACCACCACCCAGGTGGCCGCGCTGAGCACCACGCAGGTGGAAGGTCTGACCACGGCGCAGCTCAATGGGCTGTCGACGGCCAATCTGGATGCGGTGAATGTCACCAGGCTGACGGGCACGCAGGTCGCCGGGCTTAACACCACCGCGATCGGCAACTTGACGACGACCCAGGTCGCGGCGTTCACCTCGACCAGCGTTGCGCGGCTGAGCGCGGCGCAGATAGGCACGCTGACCACGACCGAGTTGCAGGGGCTTTCGACTACGCAGGCGAGCGCGTTGACGGCAACGCAGGTCGGCACCCTCACCACCACCGTTCTCAACAATTTGACCACGACGCAGGTGACCGCGCTCTCCACCACGCATGTGCAGGGCCTGACGACGACGCAGCTCAACGCACTGACCACCGTCAAACTCGATGCGGTCAACGTCACCAGGCTGACCTCGACGCAAGTCGCCGGGCTTAACACCACCGCGATCGGCAATTTGACCACGACCCAGGTTGCGGCCTTCACCTCGACCAGCGTTGCACGCCTGAGCGCGGCGCAGATCGGCACGCTGACCACCACCGAACTGCAGGGACTTTCGACGACGCAAGCCGGCGCCTTGACCGCGGCTCAGATCGGAAGCCTCACCACCACGGTCCTCAATAACCTGACCACGACGCAGGTGACCGCGCTCTCCACCACGCAGGTCCAGGCGCTGACCACGGCCCAGATCAATGGCCTGACCACGGCCAACCTCGACTCGGTAACGGCGGCCAAGATCACGACCTCGCAACTGCGCGGCCTGACCACCACCACGCTCAACAATTTGACGACGACGCAGGTCACCGCGTTGTCGGCCACGCAGTCGCAGGCGCTGACGACGACGCAGATCAACGGGCTGACGGCCGCCAAGCTCAATGCGCTCGAGATGCCGGAGGTCTCGGTGGCGCAAGTGAGCGGCCTGACCACCACGGCGGTCACCAACCTGACCACCACGCAGGTGGCGGCCTTCACGGCCACGCATATCGCGGCCTTGAGCACGGCGGAAATCGGCGTGCTGACGACGACCGAATTGCAGGGGCTTTCGACGACTCAGGCCGGCGCGCTGACGGCAACGCAGATCGGCACCCTCACCACCACCGTTCTCAACAATTTGACCACCACGCAGGTGTCGGCGCTCTCCACCACGCAGGTGCAGGGCTTGACCACCGCGCAGTTGAACGGTCTGGCGACCGCCAATCTCGATGCGGTGAACGCCACCAGGCTCACGGCTACGCAAGTCGCCGGGCTGAACACCACTGCGATCGGCAATCTAACGACTACTCAGGTCGCGGCGTTTACCTCGACCAGCGTTGCGCGCCTGAGCGCGGCGCAGATCGGCACGCTGACCACCACCGAACTGCAGGGGCTTTCGACCACGCAGGCCGGCGCGCTGACGGCAACGCAGATCACCAGCCTCACCACCACCGTTCTCAATAACCTGACGACCACCCAGGTCGCGGCGTTGAGCACCACACAGGTGCAGGCGCTGACCACGGCACAGTTGAACGGCCTGACGACCGCCAACCTCGATGGCGTCAACGCCACCAGGCTGACCGCCACGCAGGTGGCCGGGCTGACCACTACGGCGATCGGCAATCTGACGACCACGCAGGTCGCGGCGTTCACGGTGACCTCGGTCGCTCGCTTGAGCGCGGCGCAAATCGGTACGCTGACCACCACCGAGTTGCAGGGGCTTTCGAACACGCAGGCGAATGCGCTGACGGCGACGCAGATCACGAGCCTGACCACCACGGTGCTCAACAACCTGACCACCACGCAGGTGTCGGCGCTCTCCACCACGCAGGTGCAGGGTCTGACGACGGCGCAGTTGAACGGCCTGACCACCGCCAAGCTCGACGCGGTCAACGTCACAAGGCTGACCACCACGCAGGTCGGCGGCCTCACCACCACCTCGATCAGCAACCTGACGACCACGCAGGTCGCGGCGTTCACCGTGACCGCGGTCGCCCGCTTGAGCGCGGCGCAGGTCGGCACGCTGACCACCACCGAACTGCAGACGCTTTCCACCACACAGGCGGCCGCGTTTACGGCGACGCAGATCACGAGCTTGACCACCACGGTGCTCAACAACCTGACCACCACGCAGGTCAACGCGCTGAGCACAACGCAGGTGCAGGGCCTGACCACGGCGCAGCTCAACGGCCTCTCGGTCGCCAATCTCGACGCGGTCAACGTCACCAGGCTCACGACCACTCAGGTCGGCGGCTTGAACACCACGGCCATCGATAACCTCTCCACGACCCAGGTCGCGGCGCTGACGACTGCCGAAATTGCCCGCCTGAGTGCGGCGCAGATCGGCGCGCTCAGCACCACCGAACTGCAAGCACTGTCGACCACGCAAGCCAGTGCGATCACGGCAGCCCAGGTCGGCACCCTGACCACGACGGTGCTCAACAACCTGACCACCACGCAGGTCAACGCGCTCAGCACCACGCAAGTGCAGGGCCTGACCGTGGCGCAGATCAACGGCTTGACCACCGCCAAGCTGGATGCGGTCAACGTCACCAGACTGACCACCACGCAGGTCGCCGGCCTTTCGACCACCGCGATCAGCAACCTGACGACGACGCAAGTTGCAGCCTTCACCGCCACATCGGTCGCGCAACTGAACGCGGCCCAGATCGGCACCTTGACCACCACCGAGTTGCAGGGGCTTTCGACCACGCAGGCGAACGCGCTGACGGCAACGCAGGTCACCAGCCTGACCACGACGGTGCTCAACAACCTGACCACCACGCAGGTCAATGCGCTGAGCACGACGCAGGTGCAGGGCCTGACCACGGCGCAGCTCAACGCGCTGACCACCGCCAACCTCGACGCAGTCAACGTCACCAAGCTGACGACCACGCAGGTCGCCGGCCTGACCACGACGGCGATCAGCAACCTGACCACGACGCAGGTCGCGGCCTTCACCGCCGCCGAAGTCGCGGCGCTTTCGACGGCTCAGATCGGCACGCTGACCACCACCGAGTTGCGCGGTCTGTCCACCACGCAGGCGGCGGCGATCACGGCAACCCAGGTCTCCGGCCTGACCACCACGGTGCTCAACAACCTGACCACCACGCAGGTCAACGCGCTGACCACCACACAGGTGCAGGGCCTGACCAACGCGCAGGTCAATGCGCTCAGCACCGCCAACCTCGACGCGGTCAACGTCACCAGGCTGACGACCTCGCAGGTCGCCGCGCTGACCACGACGAATATCGCGCTGCTGACCACGACGCAGGTCGCAGCCTTCACGGTTACCTCGGTGGCTTCGCTCACCACGGCTCAGATCGGCACGCTGACGACGACCGAGTTGCAAGGTCTGTCGACGACGCAGGCCGCCGCGCTCACGGCGACCCAGGTCGGCGGTCTGACCAGCACGGTTCTCAACAACCTGACCACAACGCAGGTTGCCGCGCTGTCCAGCGCCCAGGCGCAGGCCTTGACCACCACGCAGCTCAACGCGCTGTCGTTGGCCAACCTCGACGCGGTGAACGTGACCAGGGTGACAGCCACGCAGATCGCCGGGCTGACCACGACCAACATCACCAACCTGACGACGACGCAGGTCAACGTCCTGAGCGGCACTCAGGTCGCAGCCCTCTCGGTCGCCCAGCTCAACGTCCTGACCACCACGGAAATTGCGGCCTTCACGGCATCGAAGGCAGGCGCCTTGACCGCCACGCAGATCGCCGGAATGACGGTAGCCAATTTCGGGGCGTTCACCAGTACGACCGCCCTGCCGGGCCTCAGTGTCGCCGCGATCGCGGGCCTCACCGTCGCCCAGATCAATGGCCTGACGACGACTCAAGGAAACTCGTTTATATCGGCACAGATCGAGGCCATGTCGATCGACCAGGTCAGCGCTCTCGTGACGCTGATCGGGTAACGGCTCAGACAATCGAACTGCCGCGGGCTCCTTTACCGGCGCCCCGGCAGGTCCGAGTAGATCAAGTAAGGCGTACTGTAAAAGCGTTTTGTAGCGCGTTCCCGACAACGGTTTCCCGGTGGGAGACCAACCATCGTGTCCGCAACTTCAACGCCTATAGGACGTCAGCATGATTGCCGATTCAAATCCCGCCATCGCATTTTTTCAGGACGCCGCGAACAAAGCCGCCATGCGGCAGCTCTCGGTCGTCGAGCTTTTCAAATGCACCGCGACGCTGGACCAGCTCGACCAGAAACGGCTCGGCGTCGAACTCTACAAGACCTGGATCGCGTATAACGCGGACGACGGTCTGCTGTTTGCGGTCTATTACAACTACGGCGTCGCGCTGACCGCCGTCCAGGACAACACCGGCGCGATCAACGCGCTACGCGAATGCACCAGGCTCAAGCCCGACTTCCAGCCGTCTTACATCAATCTCGGCCGCGCGCTGGAAGACGCCGGCCAGAACGGCCAAGCCGTGACGCAATGGCTCGCGCTCGTCAATCTTCTGTCCAACGTCACCGGCGACTCGGTCGCGCACAAGACCACGGCGCTGCAGCAGATTGCACGCGTTCTGGAAGCCGCCGGCACGGACACGCCGGCCGAGGACGCGCTCAAGCAGAGTCTTGAGATCAACGTCAATCAGCCCGAGGTCATTCAGCACTGGATTTCGCTGCGCCAGCGCCAGTGCAAATGGCCGGTGATCGCGGAATGGGAGCGTGTCAGCCGCAAGGATCTGCACGCCGGCATTTCTTCGCTATCGCTGGCCTGCCACGCCGACGATCCGATGTTCCAGCTGGCGCGGGCTTACGATTACGCGGTGAAGACCATCGGCATGCCGAAGCAGGCGGCCCGCGTTCAGTCTATCGCCGCCAACGACAAACTGCGCATCGGTTACGTGTCGTCCGATCTGCGCGACCACGCCGTCGGTTTCGCCATGACCGACGTGCTGGAAACCCACGATCGCGAGAATTTCGAAATCTATGCCTATTACTGCGGGATCAACCGGCCCGACGCGACCCAGCAGCGCATCATGAATGCGGTGGACCATTGGGTCGACCTGACCGGCATGGATGACGATCAGGCCGCGGCCAAGATCGCCGCCGACGGTATCGACATCGTCATCGACCTCAACGGCTACACACGCGACGCACGTACCAAGATGTTCGCGCGCAGGCCGGCGCCGATCGCGGTGAATTGGTTCGGTTTCCCCGGTACTATGGGCACGCCGTATCACCATTACCTCATCGCCGACGAGACCATCGTCCCCGAAGGCGACGAGATCTATTACTCCGAGAAGGTGTTGCGGCTGCCGTGCTACCAGCCCAACGACCGCAAGCGCGCTGTCGCCGCGCGCCGCCCGACTCGCGGTGAAATGGGGCTACCCAGGGACGGCTTCGTCTACTGCTCGTTTAATGGCATGCAGAAGCTGACCCCGCGCATATTCGGGCGCTGGATGAGCATTCTGACTCGCGTGCCGGACAGCGTGTTGTGGATGCTGACCGGCGGCAACGAGGCCAACGACCGCATCCGCAAGGCGGCGGAAGAATTAGGCGTGGGCGCCGAGCGCATTGTCTTTGCCGACAAAATGAACAACCCCGAGCATCTCGCGCGCTATCCGCTGGCGGACCTGTTTCTCGACAGTTCGCCCTATGGCGCGCACACCACCGCAGCGGACGCGCTTTGGATGAACGTGCCGATCCTGACCGTGCCGGGCCACAGCTTTGCATCGCGGGTCTGCGCCAGCCTGGTACAGGCGGCCGGCGTTGGCGAACTGGCCTGCGCGACAGGCGAAGAATACGTCGAGCAAGCCGTCGATTACGGCCTCAATCGGGACAAGCTCACCGCGATCAAAGCCAAGATGGCCGAGCAACGCGACACCTGTCCGCTATTCGACACGCCGAGCCTTGTCGGCCATCTCGAGAATCTGTACCGGCAGATGTGGGCCGACTTCAAACGCGGCGCGCTGCCGGTTCCGGATCTGCGAAATCTCGACGTCTATCACGAGATAGGCGTCGCGCTTGATCTCGAAAACAGCGAGACCCTGAGCCGCGAGGACTACGCCGCGCTGTATAAGCAGAAGCTCGCGGAGCGGCACAGCTTTTATCGCGTCATGCCGGACGACCGGTTCTGGCGCGAAGATAGCGCAGAGCCACAGGCGCGCGTCCATCTTGCCGTTGCGTAGCGCTGCTTAAGCCTGCCGCACGCTGCGTTCGAGGAAATCCTCGAGCGCGGTGATGCAGGCGCGGTCGCGATACAGCCGGTGCGATGTTCAATGAATTTGAACGGGTTTTCCGCGTTTGGGCCGACGACCCTGTGAACCGGCTTTCCCTTGAGGCTGGTTCTTACGGGAACGTGCAGGAGTTGGCTGAAAGTGTCGCCACTTTATTCCGAGGACGCGCCGATGCTCGGCATCGCTAGGCTGCGACAGCTTTTTATCGATTTGTATCAAAGCTTTCCGTAAGCGCTTTGTAAGGGTGTTAATTCTAGCGGCCTTACTTTTCCAGTAAGACGCGGTCTTTGGATATCGAACCCATGAGGGCGTCCTTCGCGCCACGTTGCGCCCGAAGTCCCAAGCAATGGCGAAGTATGGCGGGCGTCTGCGGTCTACTTCCCAAGCAGCAAACTGACCGTGTGCAATGGTGTTTCTGGCTTGATCGCTATAGCTGCTGACTTGATCTAATATCGAGCAGGTGCGTTCCGAGAGCGCCCCTAGTGAAGGCTCTAACAAAGAGATTGCCGAACTAAGCGAGTTTATTTTGTGCTTAGTCCCGGCACCTGCAAAAAGGCAATGCGCTAAGCTTCCATTGATTCGGAATACAATCGAATGCGCCAGGTCTAGTTCATGCTCCAGAACGCTCCATTCGACTATGAAGCGCCCAAGCGCCTCAGCTAGTGCTTTGCTAACTGGCGGCTGATCTGGTTCCGAAGAGAGACGGCTGTACATCATGAAACGTTTGTCCGATCTCGGTGAAACAAAACGCCTTATGGGCGCTC
>JANMSH010000256.1:0-3001 GCA_031389105.1 Hyphomicrobiales bacterium | reverse complement strand
GGCGAAACCGACGACGTCGGACGACGCGACGGTCTTGCTCAATCGTTCGGTCATGCCGACCGACAGATCCTCGAAATACAGCGTTTGCAGTGTCAGTATAGTCATGCGTTCGAAATCCGGGCCCGGCACGTAACCCATAATGCGCCGATCAGCACCACATTGATCAGCGCCATCGCCGTCAATAGGCCAATGGTCGCGTTGGGTCCGCTGATTTCGATCAGCCAGGCGCCGATCGATGGTGCGGCGGCCTGCACGATCAGGCTGGGGAATGCGAGTTTACCCATCAGCCGCGGAAACCGCACCGGCCCGAACAGCGCCAGCGGCAGCGTGCCGCGCCCGATCCAGGAAATGCCGTAGCCAGCGCCATACAGAAGAATGATCAGGATCAGTATCGGGAAGTAGCCGAGCAGCATCAGCAGCCCGATCGCCATCAAGCTGCACGACGCGATCATGGTCCAAATCGGATGATAGTGGCTGCCGAATAGCCGCTCGACCACGCGGGCGCCGACCTGCGCGGGCCCGAACAAGACGCCGAGGCTGACCGCGACGGCGTAGTCCACGCCCCTCGCCTGCAAGAAGATCATGAAGTTCACGATCACTATCGAGCCGATGCCGGCGGAAAGAGAAAGGACCAACGCAAGAAGCGCAAAGATCAGCGTTTCGTTTTCGATGCGCGCCGGCTCGGCCGGCCGAGCCGGATCATCTGGCGCATGTTGGGGCGCGGCCGTCGGCGACTGCTGCCGCACCACCGCCATTTGCAGCGGCAAGGCAACGAGCAGGTGCAAGGCGGCATAAATCAAACAAGCGATACGCCATCCGGCATGATCGATCATGAATGCGCTAAGCGGCCAGCAAACCGTGCTGGCGAAACCGCCGAACAGCGTGAGATTGGTGATCGGCCCGCGCGCCTCGCTGCCGTAGAGCCGTCCGAGCGCGGCAAACACCGCGTCGTACAAGCCCGTGCCCATGCCGATGCCGATCAGCGCCCAGGCCAGCAGATACAGCGTTAGGTTCGGCGCCAGCCCAACGCCGGCCAGACCTGCGGCGTAAAAGAGAGAACTCGCCAGCAGCACCGGACGGCCGCCGTGCTTGTCGATGACGCGGCCGACCTGCGGTGAGATCAGCCCGGCGACCAGCAACCCGATCGAGGTGCCGCTGACCACAAGGCCCAGCGACCAGCCGGTATCGGCGACGATGGCGGTCGCAAACACTGCGGGAAAATAGAACGAGGTTCCCCAGGCCAGGATTTGCGCGACGCCGAGCGCGGAGATGACGACGCGGCGATCGAGCGGGCGCGGCTCTGCTATTGATTCCAAAACGCCGAACTTCCTTCAAGCACGATGCCGGGGCGAGGCCCCGGCCGAGATCGTGCTCAGCTCTTAGCCGCAGGCTCCATGCCCTTGGACTGAAGCACCGCGGCGGCGGCGGGACTCGACAGGACTTTGATGAACGCCGCGGCGGCGTCCTTGTTTTGCGCCGTTGCGCTCAAGCCCGCAGCATAGGTGGTGGTGTTCTGGATCTCCTTCGGCAGCGGGCCGATCAGCACGACTTCCTTGACCGGGACAATTTCGCTGATCTGATGAATGCCGAGTTCGGCTTCGCCGCTGACGATGAGATCGGCGACATAGCCGCCTTTCTTCAGCTTGGCCTTTGGCTTGATCTGATCGGTGATGCCCATCTTCTCAAACAGCTTTTCGAGATAGACGCCGCTCGAGCCGCCGCTGGCCGGATCGATGTAGGCGACCGTCTTTGCACCCAGCAGCGCCTTCTTGAAGGCCTCGACCGTGCTCACGTCCGGCTTGGGCGCGCCCACTTTCACCATCACGCCGATGCCGACGCTGGCGAGCGTGATCTTGCTCCCGGCGGCGATCTTGCCACTGGCCGTCAGTTCATCGACCACGGCCGGGGTGATCACGGTGACGTCGAAGGCTTCGCCGCCGCCGATGCGATTTTTCAGTTCGCCGGCGGTGCCGTTATCGACCGTGACCTTATGGCCGGTCTGTTTCTCGAAGTCCGGCACCATGGCCAGGACCACCTGCTTGTAAGCGCCGGCGCTGAGCACTTTGATCTCGGCAGCGGAAGCTTGAGGCTGACCGGCGAGGCTGACAATCGCCGCAGCGATGGCAGCGCAGTACATATGCGAATTCATGGGTCTAAGGCCTCCCTTGGCAGCGGCAATCTACACGATCCCGCACCGATTGGGGATTTGCCGGCCGCATTTTTCGCTGCGGTAAAATCGTCCCAAATTTGACCGCGAAAAACCGGTTTAAATAAACTTTCTCCTTAAGAATCAGTTTCTTAAGCTATGCGTTTTTAACCTAGCTGCAGCGCAACATAGTTCCTTTTCAAACGCAAGAATCCGCCTATTTTGAGCGTAATTCCAGTCACCGGCCAGAGCCTTGAACCTGAGCGGCCGGATCAGAGAGAAAAGAGAAATACCATGTTTACCGCCCTCGTCCGTTTCATCCAATCATGGAAGAACTACAACCGCAGCCTGAGCGAACTGTCCCACCTCGGCGATCGTGAGCTTGCCGACATCGGCGTTAGCCGCTCCGACATCCCGCGGTTGGCCTGGACCGCCTCGCAGCGCTAATAGCGCCACTAAAGACAACTGGTTCGCAAACGCCCGCACCCCAGCGGGCGTTTGCGTTTGTGCGCATGATCCCGAAAAGTGGGAACCGGTTTTCGGATAAGATCATGCGCGAATGATAACGCTTCGGGTTGCCGTACCCGGCCGTGACGCCTAGTTTCCGGCCATGACGGACAAACGCACGGTACATATCATAGGTGGCGGGCTCGCGGGTTCCGAAGCCGCCTGGCAGCTCGCCGAGCACGGTGTGCCGGTGACGCTGCACGAGATGCGGCCGTTGCGCGAGACCGCCGCGCACAAGACCGACGGTTATGCCGAACTGGTGTGCTCGAACTCGTTCCGCTCCGACGACAAGGACCACAACGCGGTCGGCCTGCTGCATGAGGAAATGCGCCGGCTCGGCTCGCTGGT
>JANMSH010000229.1:0-9624 GCA_031389105.1 Hyphomicrobiales bacterium | reverse complement strand
TTCGGCCTCGGGCTGAAAGAGCTTTGGCAGGTCGCGCCCGACAAGCATCGCAAGGGATTGGTGCAGCACTCGTTCGGCTGGCCGCTCGATGGCTCGACCGGCGGCGGCTCGTTCCTCTATCACCTCGACGACAATCTGGTGTCGGTTGGATTCGTCGTCCATCTCAATTACAGCAATCCGTATCTGTCGCCGTTCGAGGAATTCCAGCGCTTCAAGACGCATCCGCTGGTGCGCGATACTTTCGAAGGCGGCAAGCGACTCTCGTACGGCGCGCGCGCCATCACAGAAGGCGGTTACCAGTCGGTGCCGAAGCTCACATTCGCCGGCGGCGCATTGATCGGCTGCGATGCCGGCTTCGTCAACGTGCCGCGCATCAAGGGCAGCCACAACGCGATGCTGTCCGGCATGATGGCGGCGGAAGCGGCCGCTGCGGCGCTCGCCGGCGGGCGCGCGCATGACGAACTCGCCGACTACGAAGCGGCGTGGCGCGACTCGCCGGTCGGCAAGGATTTGTGGCGTGTCCGCAACGCCAAGCCGCTGTGGTCGAAGCTCGGCACCTTCATCGGCATCGCACTCGGCGGCCTCGACATGTGGTGCAACACGCTCGGCTTCTCGCTGTTCGGCACGCTCAAGCACGGCAAGGCGGACTTCGCCACGCTCAAGCCGGCCGCCGAATGCACGCCCATCGCCTATCCGCGGCCCGACGGTAAATTGACCTTCGACCGGCTGTCGTCGGTATTCCTGTCCAACACCAACCACGAAGAAGATCAGCCGCCGCATCTGATTGTGAAGGACATGGCGCTGCAAAAGGCATCCGAACACGATGTCTTCGGCGGGCCTTCAGCGCGCTATTGCCCGGCCGGGGTTTATGAATGGGTGGAGGAGGGCGGTAACCCGAAATTCGTGATCAACGCGCAGAATTGCGTTCACTGCAAAACCTGCGACATCAAGGACCCGAATCAGAACATCACCTGGGTTCCGCCTGAGGGCTCGGGCGGACCGAATTACCCGAACATGTGATGTGTTGCGGTCGGTGCGGCCACGATACGGCCACATCGAGGTTTTCAAGCTTAAGTCTACGCGTTGCCCGGGCTTTACTGGCGGGTGTTCTTGCAGGAGCAGCGCAAAAAGGCCATTCTCGGCTCAACCTCGGCGGCGCGCGCGAAATCGCGCATCGACCGCCTGATTGGAGCATCGACAGTGATTTCATCGAGCCTCGCCCGGTGCACCGCCGGCACCGCGCCGGTGGCGTTTCTTGCCCCGTTTCTTGCCCCATTTCTTCTTGCCGCATTTTTCATCGCGGCGCCGGTCGAACTCGTCGCGCAGACGCCGACCACGCAGGATCTTGCCGGTCTGACGGCCTCCGGTAGTTATCTGGCGGCCCGCCATGCTGGACGGCAACGCGATGCCGCGATCGAAGCCGCCTATTATCGTACCGCGCTGCGCCGCGATCCGAAGAACAGCGAACTCCTCGACCGCACGTTCCTGTCGCTGCTGGTCGGGGGTGACGTCGAAGAGGCTGCGAAGTTTGCCGACCGCGTCGCCGCGGCCGACAAGAACGATCGCGTTGCCAAGCTGGTGCTCGGCGTCAACGCGATCAAGCGCAAGCAATATCCGGCGGCACGCCGCGACCTGACGCAATCGATCCGCGGCCCGATTACCGATCTGACCGCGACGCTGCTTTCGTCGTGGAGCCTCTATGGCGCCGGCGATAGCAAGGGCGCCGTAGCGGCAATCGACAAGCTCGCGGGGCCGGACTGGTATGCGATCTTCAAGGATCTGCATGCCGGCATGATCTTCGATACCGCCAACAACCCGAAAGAAGCCGGCAAGCGCTTCGAGCAAGCCTACAAGCTCGACTCCGCCGCGCTCCGCGTCGTCGAGGCTTACGGCAGTTGGCTGTCGCGCAACCGCCCGGCGCAAGAAGCGCTCGCGGTGTTCGAGGCCTTCGACAAAGTTCTGCCGCGCCACCCGCTGGTGGTCGAGGCGATGAACAAGATCAAGGCCGGCGAGAAACTTCAGCCGATGGTGTCGAATGCGCAGGCCGGCGCTGCGGAAGCGCTGTACGGCCTGGGCGCGTCACTCGGCCGCCGCGGCGGTGAGGATCTCGGCCTCGTGTATTTGCAACTTGCGCTGCATCTTGCGCCCAACCATCCGCTGGCGCTGCTGTCGCTCGCGGACCTGTATGAGTCCATCAAGAAGCCGAACCTCGCGATCAGGGTCTACGAACGCATCCCGGCCAATTCGCCACTGCACCGCAACGCTTCCATCCAGATGGCGGCCAATCTCGATGCGCTCGAGCGCGGCGCCGAGGCGGAAAAACAACTCGACACGCTGATCAAGCAGCATCCCGGCGATACCGAAGCGATCATGGCGCTCGGCAATATCCTGCGCGGGCACAAGAAGTTCGCCGAATGTGCCGAGGTCTATTCCAAGGGTGTCGCAACCATTGCCAAGCCTGAAAAGGCCAACTGGACGATGTTCTACTTCCGCGGCATTTGCTACGAGCGCTCGAAGCAGTGGCCGAAGGCTGAAGCCGATCTCAAGAAGTCACTCGAGCTGTTCCCCGACCAGCCGCATGTGCTGAATTATCTCGGCTACTCCTGGGTCGATCAGGGCATCAACCTCGACGAGGGCATGGCCATGATCAAGCGCTCGGTGCAGCAGCGGCCTGACGACGGATATATCGTCGACTCGCTCGGTTGGGCTTACTACCGCGTCGGCAATTTCGAGGAAGCCACCAAGCAGCTTGAGCGCGCTATCGAACTCAAGCCGGAAGACCCGACCATCAACGACCATCTCGGCGATGCCTACTGGCGCGTTGGACGCGTGCTCGAAGCCAAATTCCAATGGGCGCACGCGCGCGATCTCAAGCCCGATCCGGACGATTTGCCGAAGATTGAGGAAAAGCTGAAGAACGGGCTGCCGGACGAAACGGCGTCACGGACCAAGGCTACCGAAAAAAAGAGCGGTGACGGGGGCTAGTCTTCCTGTGCGCATGATCTTATCCGAAAACCGGTGTCCACTTTTCGGGATCATGCGCTAAGTGCCCATCCCGCTGGTCGAACAGGCGCGCGCCAAGATCAATCTGACATTGCGCGTGCTCGGCCGCCGCGCCGATGGCTATCATGAACTCGAAAGCCTGGTGGCGTTTGCCGATCTGGCGGACACGCTCACGTTGACGCCCAGTGACGAAATAACCCTCGATATTTCCGGGCCGTTTGCCGCTGCGGTCGGTACCGTCGCCGACAATCTGGTGCTCAAGGTGGTGGCCGCGCTCGGCCAACGCGTCGATGGCCTCAAGGCCGGGCGCTTTCAACTGACGAAGAATATTCCGGTAGCGGCCGGCATTGGCGGCGGCTCGGCCGATGCGGCGGCGGCATTGCGGCTGCTGGCGCGCGCCAACGGCATCGCGGCGGACGACGCACGGCTGCTGGATGCCGCGCGCGCGGTCGGCGCCGACGTGCCGGTCTGTCTCGCATCGAATTCCTGCATCATGCGAGGCGTCGGCGAACGCTTGTCACCCGTCGACATGCTTCCGTTGGCGGCGATCCTGGTCAATCCCGGCGTCGCGCTGTCGACGCGCGGGGTGTTCGGCAAATTCACCGCCCCGCCGGGCAGCATCGCGATGGGCGATATGCCGCGGACGCCGGAAGCCTTGATCGCGTTTCTCGCCCAGTACGGCAACGATCTCACGCCGGCGGCAATTGTCTGCGCGCCGGTCATCGAAGACGTGCTGGCGCAAATGCGCAATGCGCCCGGCAGCCTGCTCGCGCGCATGTCGGGCTCCGGTGCGACCTGCTTTGCGTTGTTTGGGTCGGCTAGCGAGGCGGCAGCAGCGGCCCGGCTGGTACAGAGTAAGAATCAGGTTTGGTGGGTCGCCCCGGTGACGATCGGTTGACCCTAAAAAGCCCGCTTTACCGGGAACCGTTGCCCGGCTGGCGATTTCCCGTTAGGGATCGGCGCACAACAGGAGAGCGGCATGAAACTCAAGTGGATCGCAATGGCCGGCGCGGCCTTGGTCGCAGGGCTGGCGGTGGCCGCGGTCGATCCCGCCCTCGCGGCGCCAAAGAAGAAAAAGTTTGCGCGCGCTTGCGTCGAGCGGCCACAGACCTTCACCTTCGGCGGCATCTTCTTTAATCCCGCGCCCCGGCCCAACGGCTGCGCGCCGGCGGTCTACGCCTATGGCCGCTATGTGGGCCAAGACCCGGATCCGTTCATCCGCCAGCAACTGCTTCGCGATCCGCAGACCGGATATACGCAGTACTGAACCTGCGCGAGATTAGTGCGCGCGCGCGATGCAGAACGCCACGGTTTCCTCCAGCGCCATCTTGATCTCGGACGGCGGCACCAGCGCCAGCGCGTCCGTGGCGATGGCGCCGTAGTGCCGGGCGCGCCCGATAGTATCTTCAATGGAGTGATGCTTGGCCATCAGCGCAATGGCGTCGTCGAGATCGCCGTCGCGAACCTCGCCTTCGCCCAGCGTGCGATTCCAGAACGCGCGCTCGCTGTCCGAGCCGCGGCGGTATGACAACACGACCGGCAGCGTGATCTTGCCTTCGCGGAAGTCGTCGCCGACGTTCTTGCCGAGCTTGGCCGAGGTGCCGCCATAGTCGAGCGCATCGTCGACCAGTTGGAAGGCGACGCCGAGATTCATGCCGAACGAGCGGCACGCGGCCTGCACCGATTTTTCTTTCACCGCCAGCGCCGGCCCGACTTCGCAGGCGGCGGCGAACAACTCGGCGGTCTTGGCGCGGATCACCGCGAGATACTCGTCTTCGTTGGTGGCAGTGTTCTTGGCGGCGCCAAGCTGCATCACTTCGCCTTCGGCGATCACCGCGGCGGCCGTCGAGAGGATGTCGAGGCAATGCAGGCTGCCGACTTCGACCATCATCTTGAAAGCCTGGCCCAGCAGGAAATCGCCGACCAGAACGCTCGCCTCGTTGCCCCAGACCATGCGGGCGGCGGGCTTACCGCGGCGCATATCGCTCTCGTCGACCACGTCGTCATGCAGCAGCGTCGCGGTGTGCATGAACTCAACCGCCGCTGCGAGCTTGATATGGCCGTCGCCTGGATAGCCGGCGATTTTTGCCATCGCCAGCGTCAGCATCGGCCGCAGCCGTTTGCCTCCCGACGAGATCAGATGGTTGGCGACTTCCGGGATCATGGTGACGTCGGAACCGGTCCGCGCCAGGATAGTTGCGTTGACGCGCTCCATGTCGGGGGCGACCAGTTCGGTCAGGCGCTCGATCGACGCGGCATGCGGATTTTCGAACGGAATAACGACGGCCAAAACGCTTCTCCCAACAACAAAGACAAAGCGAGCATAGAAACGCTATGGTAATGCGGCAAGGGTTTTAGCAGGCGCGTCGAATTGCCGTATCACCGCAATTTGACAAGAACCGGCGAGGGGCACCGATTGGCTAAGAAAGTTTCACTCAATGCTGCAAGCAAGGCGCGCAGCTTCGACAAATACACCGTCGCGGTGCTGGTGCCCTGCTATAACGAAGCCGTGGCGGTGGCCCAGGTGGTCAAGGATTTCCGGGCCGCGCTGCCCAACGCCACGATTTTCGTCTTCGACAACAATTCGACCGACGATACCGCGGCGGCCGCGAACGCCGCCGGCGCTGAGGTATTCCAAGAGAAGCGCCAGGGCAAAGGCTTCGTGGTGCGGCGAATGTTCACCGACGTCGAAGCCGACATTTACGTGCTGGTCGACGGCGATGCGACCTACGATGCGCCGAGCGCACCGGCGATGATCGAGCGGCTGTTAGCCGACCGGCTCGACATGGTGGTGGCCAATCGCATCGATCAGGAACAGGCGGCCTACCGTCCCGGCCACCGCACCGGCAACATGCTGCTCACGGGCTTCGTCGCCTGGGTTTTTGGCCCGACTTTCACCGACATGCTGTCGGGCTATCGCGTGTTTTCGCGCCGCTTCGTGAAATCGTTTCCGGTGTTGTCCGGTGGCTTCGAGATCGAAACCGAACTCACCGTTCACGCGCTCGAACTCGGGCTGGCGTCGGCCGAAGTCGACACGCCCTATTTCGCGCGGCCGGAAGGATCGGCGTCGAAGCTCAACACCTGGCGTGACGGCTTTCGAATTTTGCGCACGATCTTGCAGCTCTATCGCGCCGAGCGCCCGCTGGCGTTCTTTGGCGGCATCGGCTTGGTGCTCGCGGTCGTTGCCATCGGTTTGGCGATCCCGATTTTCGTGACTTACGTCGAGACCGGACTGGTGCCACGATTGCCGACCGCCATCCTGGCGATGGGCCTGATGATGCTGGCGTCGCTGTCCGGCGCCGCCGGCCTGGTGCTCGACACCGTGACGCGCGGCCGGCGCGAGACCAAGCTGTTGGCATATCTGGCGCACCGCGCGCCCGGCGAAGAACGTCGCGCATGAAAGAACTCGTCCGCACAAACGACGCGGTGCTGGTGTCGGCGATCGGCGTGCTGCTCGACGGTGCCAAGATCAAGCATCTGGTGTTCGATCAGAACATGAGCGTGCTGGAAGGCTCGCTCGGCATCCTGCCGCGCCGCGTGCTGGTGGCCGATGACGACATCGCCGCCGCCCGCCGTGTGCTCACCGACGCAGGGCTCGCCCATGAACTCCGCCCCGACGGCTGATCCGATCACCGAAGACGGCGTGCTAGGCGGACGACTGCGGCTGCGCCAGCCCAAGCGCGGCCATCGAGTTGGACACGACGCGATTTTGCTCGCGGCAGCGACCGGCGCGCACGCTGGCGAACACGCGGTCGATCTCGGTGCGGGCGTCGGTGGCGCCGGGCTCGCGCTGGCGGCGCGGGTCTTGGGGCTCGCCGTCACTCTGGTCGAGATCGACGATGGTCTGTGCAAGCTGGCGGCGGAGAATGCGACGCTCAACAGTCTGGATGACCGGGTGAGGGCGGTGCGGGCCGATGCCGAGGATGTTCAAGCACTCGCCGCCGCGGGCCTGATTGCCGGCAGTGTCGATCGCGTGCTGATGAACCCGCCGTTCAACGACGCCCAGCGGCAGAACGTGTCGCCTGATCCGCGGCGGCGGCTGGCACATGCGGCAGAGTCCGGACTTTTGTCACGCTGGGTGGCGACCGCAGGCGTGCTGTTGAAGCCGCAGGGCGTGCTGACGCTGATCTGGCGTGCCGA
Source organism: Hyphomicrobiales bacterium (assembly GCA_031389105.1). Lineage (GTDB taxonomy): Bacteria > Pseudomonadota > Alphaproteobacteria > Rhizobiales > Xanthobacteraceae > Pseudolabrys. Next base: position 2,481 of record JANMSH010000229.1, on the reverse strand, counting down.
TGGCTTGGAGGAGGTGCGCGCGGCGCTGACGGGCGCGTTCGGCAGGGTTGCGGTCATGCCGGTGCTGCCGCGCGAAGGTGCGTCGGCGATACGTGTCCTGGTGCGGGCAGTGAAGGCCGCGGGAGCGGGGGAAAAAACCTACTCCGCGTTAGTCCTGAATGACGCCGGGAACGGGCCTACGGCGGCCGCCGAAGCGATCTTACGGAATGGCGAGACGCTGCCGCTGGCGGGTTTGGATTAGGCCCTGCGGCGCAGCGGCATCAACTGGCGCCATTTCCGGCTCACAAGCTGGCGCCTCATGCGGCCCAGGTTCTCTTCGCTCAGGTGCGACAGACCAATCACGCAACCGACCAACAAGAACAAAATCGTTAGCTTGGGATCCATAGGGCCGCCTCTTGATTGCTCGCTCGAACGGGTAACAACTACCGCATTGCAATAAACGTTCCAAAGTTAAAAATTAGGCAATATTAACGAGTTCCAGCCAAAATTACTGAAAATGGTGCGTTGCAACCCACTCAAATACCGTCCTCTCGAAGATGTGAAAACGACGGCCGATTACGCCCTGGGCAAAGTGCCCAGCGCTTTGACTTGCGCGCAGGCACTGCCTAACTGAGGGTCATGGCTCCTGCCGCAACGAAACCCATGCCCGATTTCCTGAAAATGCTGCGCGACACGCTCGGCCCCTTTGTGCCGGCGCGCTTCCGTGGCGACATCCCAGTGGTCCCCGTCGTGAGGCTGTCCGGCGTCATCGGCATGGGCACGCCGCTACGGCCCGGCCTGATGCTGTCGTCCGTCGCGCGCTCGCTCGACCGCGCCTTCTCGACCCGCCACGCGCGCGCGGTGGCGCTGGCGATCAATTCGCCCGGCGGCTCGCCGTCGCAGTCGCATCTGATCATGCGCCGCATCCGGCAACTGGCCGAGGAAAAGAATATCCCGGTGCTGGCCTTCATCGAGGATGTTGGCGCGTCGGGCGGCTACATGCTGGCCTGCGCCGCCGACGAGATCATCTGCGATCAGTATTCGATTGTCGGCTCGATCGGCGTGGTCGGCGGCACTTTCGGTTTTCCCAAGCTGATGGAGAAACTCGGCATCGAGCGGCGGCTTTATACATCCGGCGACAACAAGGTGATGCTCGATCCGTTCCTGCCGGAGAAGCCGGAGGACGTGAAGCGCATCAAGGCCATTCAGAAGGACATCCACGGCCACTTCATCGCGCTGGTGAAGCAGCGCCGTGGCGCTAAGCTGAGCGGCACCGACAAGGAATTGTTCTCGGGCGAATTCTGGACCGCGCAGACCGCGATCGAGTTCGGTCTCGCCGATTCAATCGGTGACCTGCGCCAGGTTCTCCGCCAGCGTTACGGCGACAAGGTCCGCACGCCGCTGATTTCGAGCGAGCGCAGCCTGTTCGGCCGCAAATTGCCGGGCGTCAGTCTGGGCGATGCGCTGGGCAAAGCCGGCCTTGCCGACGATCTGGTGTCGGCGCTGGAAGCCCGTGCGCTATGGTCGCAATACGGTCTGTAAACCCTGATTTCAGGGAGCCGCGAAATCGCCTAGATTGGGCGTCAATCTGAGTCCCATCAGCTCAACGATATGGAGCCGTCATGCCCGCACTTTTGCTCTCGCCGCTGCTGAAATGGTCGCTTGCCGCGGTTGGCGGGGCGATGGTCGTGCATTGGGTGGTCAAGGAAGCGCGCCGGATCAACGAAGAGCTTGATAACGCCAGGCGCGTAAAAGTTCGTGTGACCGATCAGGAACGCCGCCCGATGTTGCGGCGCGATCCGGTGACGGGGGAATATCGCCCCTAGAGCGCCGCCGTATTAGCGGACGCTACGCTGCCTGCTGCTGATCATGGGGCTGAAGAACAAGACGGTGAGCGCCAGGCCGATGAGCTGAAACGTGATCATTGCAAATTCCTCCGGGTTAATTTCCTTGGTCTGCAATTGGTCGCATTGGTACCAGCGCCGGTTCAAAGTCCCGTAAAATAATTGGGTAAATTTCTCCCGACTTGACCGCCCTTGGGGCCGCCAATAGGGTCCGGCCATTCTCATACTTAAAAATCAGTAACGAAATCATGGCCCAAGCCGACCCAGCCCGTGCGCCTGCCGATCTTTCCGCTGCCGGGCGGCCGGCCGTGGACAATCTGGACCCAACCCGCTCCTTCCAGGGGCTTATTCTTGCGCTGCAGCAATATTGGGCGTCCTGGGGCTGCGTCATCCTGCAGCCCTACGACATGGAAGTCGGCGCGGGCACGTTCCACCCCGCCACCACCTTGCGCGCGCTCGGGCCGAAACCCTGGAATGCCGCCTATGTGCAGCCCTCGCGCCGCCCGAAAGACGGCCGCTATGGCGAGAACCCGAACCGGCTGCAGCACTACTACCAATTCCAGGTGATCCTGAAGCCGTCGCCGCCGGACCTTCAGGAGCTCTATCTCGGTTCGCTCAAAGCCATCGGCATCGACTCGAAACTGCACGACATCCGCTT
>JANMSH010000226.1:0-3147 GCA_031389105.1 Hyphomicrobiales bacterium | reverse complement strand
ATTCGTTCGGGCAAATTGCGCTGTGTGTCATTCGATTGACAAGATTAGCGCGAGCCCTCTGATGATTGCGCCGCCATTCCGAACGCTGCATTTAAAATATCCGGTCGAAAATCTCCGTAGGGCACTGGGTGAAGGAATTATCACGGGCCATCCGACAATGCCGCAGTTTCAGCTTGATCCCGGTCAAGTTAACGACGTGATCTCGTATCTAAAGTCGCTTGAATGATGATGGCTTTGAACTTCACCTCCGATCTTGAATGTATGCAGTCCGATCGCAGGCCCGCGTCCCTGCTACGCGAGTTCGTGCATTAACCGCCAGCGTTATCGCGCGCCCTACACCTGCTCGGCATTGAGATAAGCCAGCCGGGCGCCGCAGAAGGCGCAGATGCAGCCGAGCGTGAAGGCGATCAGTCCGGCGATCACGTCGACCGTGCCGCCGAGATTGCCGCTTTTGCTCATGATGCCGCCGGTGGTGGCGACCGCGAACACCACCGCGATCAGGAAGCGCTGCGCCAGCCGGAACACAAATTCGCGTTCGCGCGTCACCGCGATCAGATAGGCGCCGGTGCCCCAGCCGCCGATAAAACCTGCGGCGGCGATCGCCCACCACGCCAACGCGGAGATCAGTTGCTGAGGGTGGCCGGCTGCAGCGTCGCGCAACACGGCATCGAGCCCGAGCCCGAACACCGTCAGCAAAATGTGCATGGCGAGAGCCGCGAACACGCCGCAGGCGATGGCCGCGGCATAGTGCAATCGGCGCAGGGCGTCGGTATCCATCGTGAAGTGTCCGAAACGGCAACGGCGACGACATCTGTCGCCGCCGCACCATAACCAATCGTGTCTATTTGCGCGAACCGCGCTGTTCGGCTTGCGACTAGGCCTTCACGCCCGGCAGCGCGTTCAGCAATTCGCGGAATTCGCGTTCCAGCGCATCGAGCGCCGCCCGCCGCGCCGGCGTCATCAGGCTCTGCTGGCCGTTGTCATCTTGAGGTGTACGCACGTCGGACTGTGATACTTGATAGTCCACCGCGTCCAAATTCATCGCTTCCCCCGTTGGCCTTCGAATCGGGTCAAGGCGTATCTGAGTCGCAGGGTGGGTAGAATCTGTGGATAAGCCGAAAATTTTAATTGGACCAGCTGTGACATTTTCGCGACAGCGCGGCTAGGCGGCCAGCTCGCGCATGATCTTGTACAGCGCCGCCTGGCCCTCGAAGCCGATACCGGGCCGGTCCGACAGCGCGATGGTGCCGTTCTCGATGCGGGCGTCGTCGGCAAAGCCGCCGAAATCACCAAACACGCCGGGATAGGACTCGGCGCCGCCCAGGCCGAAACCGGCCGCGATCGACAGCGACATCTGGTTACCGCCGTGCGGAAACAGCGACGTGCGCTGCCAGCCGTGCCGCGCCAGCATGTCGAGCGTGCGCGCATATTGCCCGATGCCGTAGGCCTGCGGCGGGTCGACTTGGATGATGTCGCGGTCCGCGCGCCAGCCGCCGAAGCGCACCAGGTTCGCGACGTCCTGCGTCGAATAGAGATTTTCGCCGGTCGCCAGTGGCGGCGCGTAGACGCTCGCCAGTTCGGCGTGCAGCGCGAGGTCGAGCGGATGGCACGGCTCCTCGAACCAGCGCAGCTTGAATGGTGCCAGCGCCTTGGCATAGGCCAAAGCTTCGTCGCGCTGGAATTTGCCGTTGGCATCGACGGCGAGATGATCGCTGGAGCCGACCACCTGCAACACCGCTTCCAGCCGCTTTACATCTTCGTCGAGCGGCAGACCGCCGACTTTCATCTTCACCAGCGTGTAGCCAGCGTCGAGATGGCGGCGCATCTCGTCCTGTAGATCCTTGATGGTCTGTCCCGGCCAGTACCAGCCGCCGCCGACATAGCAGAACACTTTGCCGGATAGCTTGCCGCCGCTGAAGCGTTCGGCCAGCACGCGGTGCAGCGGCTTGTCGGCGATTTTGGCGACGGCGTCCCACACCGCGACATCGATGGTGCCGATGCCGATCGATCGCTCGGCGTCACCGCCGATCTTTTCTCGCCGCATCATCGCGGCGAGAATTTTGTCCGGATCGAGATTGTCGCCGGACGCGTCGAGCAGCGTATCCGGCGCGGCGGCCGTGATGCGCGGGATGAAGCGTTCCCGCATCTGCGCGCCGCAGGCATAGCGGCCGGTGGAATTAAACGCGAAGCCGCAGACCGGCTTGCCGTCACGCACGACGTCGGTAATCACGGCGACCACCGACGTCGTCATCTCGGAGAAGTCGAAGCTCGAATTGGCGAGCTTCGACTTGAGCGGGAGTGCCGTCTCACGGATCTCGACGATGCGCATTTAACGTACTTATGGAATCTGCTGGACCTTGGCGTCCTTGATCACCTTGGCCCACTTCTCGACATCGGTCTTGATGTAAGCCAAGAATTGCGCCGGTGTGTTCGCCACCACGTCGAAGCCGAGCTGCGCGCACTTTTCCTTGACGTCAGGCAGGTTCATGACCTTGACGATCTCGCGGTTGAGCTGATCGACGATTTCCTTCGGCGTTCCGGCCGGGACGAAGATACCCTGCATGGTCTCGGACTCTTGGCCCTTGAAGCCGGCTTCTTCCATGGTCGGGACATCGGGCAATGTGGCCGAGCGCTTGGCGGAGGTCACCGCCAGACCTCGCAGCTTGCCGCCCTGCACCTGCGGCGCGGTCGGCGGCAGCGCGGAGAAAACGATCGGCGTATGGCCGCCGACGGCCGACTGGATCGCGGGCCCAGCGCCGCCGAACGGCACGCTGGCGGTTTCGAGTTTGTTGGTCAGCTTGAACAATTCCGAGGCGAGTTGCGGCGTGGTGCCGACGCCCGGATTGGCGATGCTGTATTTGCCGGGATTGGCTTTCAAAAGCTCGACCAGTTCTTTGACCGTCTTGGCCGGAATGTCGGCGTTGACCACCAGGATATTCGGCGACGCCGCGGCCAGCGTGATCGGGAGGAAGTCCTTGAAGGGGTCGTAGGGGTTTTTGGCGTAGAGGCTCGGGTTGACCGTGTAGCTCGAGCTCGCGACCAGGATGGTGTAGCCGTCGGGCGCCGAGCGCGCGACTTGCATCATGCCGATATTGCCGCCGGCGCCGGGGTGGTTCTCAACATAGAACTGCTGCTTGAGACTTTCCG
>JANMSH010000201.1:0-22966 GCA_031389105.1 Hyphomicrobiales bacterium | reverse complement strand
GACAAGTGGCCCGTTCACTTTGGTGCCGCTGCTGGGCAACCGTTCAAGTCTGGTCTGGGTGCTCGACCCGCACCGTGCCGACGAGATCGGCGAACTCGATGACGCGGCGTTGTCGGCCGAGATCGAGCGTGCCTCGCATTCGATCCTCGGCAAGATCGAGATTGAACCGGGGCGCGGACTATTTCCTCTCAGCGTCGCCACGGCCAAGTGCTTTGGCGACAGACGTATCGCGCTGGTCGGCGAAGCCGCGCATGTGATCCCGCCGATCGGCGCCCAGGGCCTCAATCTCGGGCTGCGTGATGCCGCCACCATCGGCGAACTGGCGGCGAATGCGCAGCGGGACGGCAATGATATCGGCAGCGTCGATGTGCTCGCGACTTACGACAAGATGCGCCGCGCCGACGTCGGCAGCCGCACGCTGGCCATCGATCTGCTCAACCGCACGCTGCTGACGGATTTCCTGCCGGTGCAGGGCATGCGCGGCCTTGGTCTTTATCTGCTGGACCGGATCGGCCCGTTGCGCCGCGCCGCCATGCGCGAGGGCATCGCGCCCGCCTCGTCGCAGCCGCGGCTGATGCGCGGCGAAGCGCTCTAGTCCGGCTCGCGGCGAAACGCCGGCGCAATCGGCACCGGCAGCGCGGGAATGGATGTGCCGGATGACATCGCAATCCTGTGCGCGAACAAACCGCGTGCGACGAAATGCGGATCGCGCATCGCCTCTTCCAAGGGCGTAACGATGGTGGCGCAGCAGTCCGCCGCCGCCAGGATCGGCCGCCATTCCTCGGCGCTGCGCGCGAGCATCATTCTCGCGACTTCGGCGCGCGTTGCGGCTGGATCGCGCCGATCGTCGATGAACTCCGCCGCCAGCCCAATCGCGCTGGTAAATGCCAGCCAGAATTTTTGCTCGATGGCGCCGCAAGCCACAATCCGGCCGTCTTTGATCGGGTAGAGCTGATATCGGGGTGAAGCTCCCACCAGCCACATTTCACCCGGCTTCGGAAATTTGCCTGCAGCACCAAGCGCCAGCGCGTACCAAGCGAAAGTGAACATAGTATCGGTCATCGCGATGTCGAGACGACAACCCTGCCCGCTTCGGTCGCGTGCCCGCAGCGCCAGCAGGATATTGATCACCGCCGGAAAACTGCCGCCAGCAATGTCGGCGACCAGCATCGGCGGCACCACCGGGCGCTCGATCGGCCCAGGCTGCAAATCGAGCAGCCCGCTATTGCCGATGTAATTGATGTCGTGCCCTGCCTCGCCGGCGCGCGACCCGCTTTGGCCGTAGCCGCTGATCGAGCAATAGATCAATCGCGGGTTGAGCTTAGCGACGTCGTCATAGCCGAGGCCCAGCCGCGCCATCACACCGGGGCGAAACTGTTCGATCAGAATGTCGGCGCGCTTTAGCAGCGGGATCAGCTTCGCGCGATCGGCTTCGCTCTTGAGATCCAGCGTGAGGTTCTGCTTGCCGCGATTGAGCATCGCAAAGGGCGCGCTCTCGCCGTCGATGGCCGGCGGAAACCGCCGCATGTCCTCGCCGCCCGGGCGCTCGATCTTGATCACCTCGGCGCCGGCTTCCGCCAGCATCAGCGCCGCCAGCGGCCCCGGCAGCAGCGTGGTGAAATCCAGCACGAGTAAGCCCGCAAGAGGCTGCATAGGTTACCTGAATAAGAGTGTCGGCAGCGTACCGGTTTTCACCATCCACATCACGCTGGTCAGCGTCACCACCGACACCAGCGTGCCGACCAGCACCGCGCCTGACGCCTGCTCCACCCAGGTGTCGTATTGCCGCGCGAACACGAACACGTTGAGCGCTGGCGGCAGCGCCGCCATCAGCATCGCGGTGTAGACCCACAATTCATCGAACGGCCCAAAAAGCGACAGCAGCAGAAACATCAGCAGCGGATGCAGCACCAGCTTCACTGCGGTCGTGAACGGTACTTCCCACGGCATCTTCTTCAGCGGCCGCAGCGCCACCGTGACGCCAAGCGTGAACAGTGCGCAGGGCGCCGCGGCATTCTGCAAAAATTGCATCAGGCGTTCGAGCGCGAGCGGCGGCTGGAAATGCACCGCCGCCGATAGAATGCCGAGCGCCGTCGCTATCACAAGCGGATTAGTGACGATGCGTTTGACTACTTCCAGGGCGGTCGCGCTCAGGCTGACTTGCTGTGGCTTGGCCAGCGCCATCAAAAACGGCACCAACGTAAACAGCAGCAGCGTGTCGAAACAGAAGATCAGCGCCACTGGCACCGCCGCTTCCGGCCCCAAGGTCGCCAGTGCAAGGCCCGGCCCCATGTAGCCGATGTTGCCATAACCGCCGGCGAGTCCGGCGATGGTCGACTCGGCAATATGGCCGCGGCGGACCGCCATGCCGATCGCGAACGCCACGGTGAATGCCCAGAACGTCGCCAGCGTGGTCGCGAACACGAAATCGACCTTGGCCAGCTGCTCGAGCGGGGTCTGCGCCAGGATGCGGTAAAACAGCGCCGGCAGCGCCACGTAGACGATGAAAAAATTCATCCAGGCCAGCGCAGTGTCGGGGATCTGCTTGAGCTTGCCGCAGGCGAAACCGATGAAAATCAGCCCGAAAAACGGCAGCGCCAGATTGAGAACATCGATCATTCGGGGCTCCGGCGGCGCCTAAAACTCACCCACTTATTCAAGACTTGGCGCGGCCTTTGCATTCCTCTAAACGGCACCAAGGCCATTTGGAAGGACTCCCATGAAGCTTCCGCGCCAGTTTTTTCAGCCGCTCGCCATCGGCGCGCCGGCGCCCATGCGCGACCTCCCGGTGCGGCTGGAGCGCATGATCCATTTCGTGCCGTCGCATCTGGAAAAGCTGCGCGCCAAAGTGCCCGAGCTCGCCAAGCAGGTCGACGTCGTGCTCGGCAATCTGGAAGACGCGATCCCGGTCGAGGCCAAGGTGGCCGCGCGCGCCGGCTTCATCGACATGGGCAAGTCGATCGACTTCGGCCAGACCGGCTTGTGGACCCGCATCAATGCGCTGAACTCGCCCTGGGCGCTCGATGATGTCACAGAAATCGTCGGCGCCATCGGGAACAAACTCGACGTCGTCATGCTGCCCAAGGTCGACGGGCCGTGGGACATCCATTATCTCGATCAATTGCTGGCGCAGCTTGAAGCGCGCCACAAAATCCAGAAGCCGATTTTAATCCACGCCATCCTGGAAACAGCCCAGGGCGTCAACAATGTCGAGGCGATCGCCACCGCCTCGCCGCGCATGCACGGCATGAGTCTCGGCCCCGCTGATCTCGCAGCGTCGCGCGCCATGAAGACCACGCGCGTCGGCGGCGGTCATCCCGAATATAAAGTGCTGGCGGACGCGCCGCATTTAAATGAGCCGATATCGGGTAAACCCGACATCGGCGGTGACACGCCGCGCACGACCGCTCAGCAGGATCTATGGCACTACACCATCGCCAAGATGGTTGACGCCTGCGCCGCCGCCGGTATCAAAGCTTTCTACGGGCCGTTCGGTGATTTCTCAGATCTCGCCGCCTGCGAGTCGCAATTCCGCAATGCGTTCCTTATGGGCTGCGTCGGCGCATGGTCGCTGCACCCGACACAGATCGCCATTGCCAAGAAAGTGTTTGCGCCAGATCCCGCGGAAGTCGCCTTCGCCAAGAAGATCGTCGACTCGATGCCGGACGGCGCTGGCGCGGTGATGATCGACGGCAAAATGCAGGACGACGCCACCTGGAAACAGGCCAAGGTGCTCATCGACCTCGCCAAGCTCGTCTCCGCCAAAGACCCGGAAATGGGCGCGCGTTACGGGCTTTAAGCCGTGGTCTAGCCAAAACCGGCCCGATCACCTATCTGGTGCCTGACATGGAAAAAATGCGCACCGCCAAGTTCACCATCGGCCAAGTGGTCAAGCACCGCCTGTTTTCGTTTCGTGGCGTGATCTTCGATATCGACCCGGTGTTCGACAACACCGACGAATGGTACGAGGCGATCCCGGCCGAGGTGCGACCGCGCAAGGACCAGCCGTTCTATCATCTGTTCGCGGAGAACGCGGAAACCGAATACGTCGCTTACGTGTCCGAGCAGAACCTTTTACCGGACACGTCCGACACGCCGGTCCGTCATCCGCAGGTCGCCGAAGTGTTCGTGCGCGACGGACAAGGTGCATACCGGCCGCGCAACAGCCAGCTGAATTAAACTCGTCCAAAGAAAAAGGCGCGGCCAAAGCCGCGCCTTTCGTTTGTCGCTCGCTGTTGTGCGAGCTTATTTCTTCGCAGCCGGCGGTGCGGTGGGAGCGGCAGCGGACGGCTGCTGAGCTTCCAGTTTCTTGCGCGCCTCTTCGGCTTTCTTCTGCAGCTCTTCCTGCAACTTGCGCTGCTGCTCTTCGAATGCCTTCGGATCGGTCGCCGGGCCGTCATAGGCCTTGGCGAAATCAACCAGCGGCAAAGGCAGGCTGATCGGCGTGCCCTGCATGTTGATCGCCTGAACGGTGATCATCTGGCCGCTCTTGAGCTGCTTCATCATGTCGTCGGTGACCGGATAGTCTGACATGCAGCCGACCGGGAAACAGATCTTGTACGGCTGCTGCGCCGGCGCGCCCTGGTCGATGAGCATGCGGGTGCCGTGCGCGATCTGCATGCCCAGCGGCACGGTGATGCGCAGAACCTTCTGATCGCCCTCCGGTTCGAACAACTGAACGATCGCGACCGGCATGCCGTTTTCGAGACGGCCGTCCTTGGTGATGACGCAAACCTGCTTGTTGTTGGTGTCCGGTCCCTTGCCGCAGACCTTCATCCACGGCGAGTACATCAGTTGCGGCACTTCGGCGGCCTGCCCGGCGGGCGGCTGCGCGGGAGCGGCCGGCGCCGCGGGCGCCTGCTTCTGAGCTGTGGGCTGCTTGGCCGGTGCTTTCGGCGCGGCCGCCGGCGGCGCGGTCTGCGCAAGCGCAGGTACTGCCAGCAGCAGCGAGGCCAACAAACTCGCGGCGGCCAGCCTCCGGCCCAGCGGCCGAGCCGATGCGATCCGATGATCCATGCAATTAGTCCTTTGTTCGCACCGCTCACGGATCCCCAGGACCCGACGGTCGTCGCTTAAGATCGGGTCTTTCCCCGTGAAATACGGCGGGAGCGTGACCCAGTGACGCGCCCCAATTGGGCTGCGTGATACCCGATATTGCGTCAGCAATAAAGCCACGAATGTGCGAAAATACGGGCCTTCGCGGCCTTTGCCGTGAGCCCCTGTGATAAATTCCACGAAACCGGAAACGAATCGCATTCGACCTTTGCGCGCGCCCATTCCTGCTCCATCCAAGACGACGCCAAAGGCAACGCCCAAGGTGAGGCCATTGCGCGCGTCCCGGCGCGCTGTGCTGCTCGGCGGGCTCGCGAGCTTCTTCGTGGCCGGGCTGCGGCCCGCAGATGCGGCGCAAAGCCAGCACGCCATCGCCATGCATGGCGATCCCGCGTGGGGGCCGAATTTCAGCGGCCCGCCTTATTCCAATCCGTCGGCGCCAAAAGGCGGCCTACTGGTGCACGGCGTGGTCGGCACTTTCGACAGCCTCAATCCTTTCATCGTCAAAGGCATCGCTGCCGCCAATATCCGCAGCTACGTGATCGAAAGCCTGCTAGCGCGGGGCTATGACGAACCGTTTTCGCTCTACGGGCTGCTCGCCGACGGTATCGAGACCGATGCCGCGCGAACTTACGTCACATTCTCGATCAATCCGAAGGCGCGGTTTGCCGACGGCAGACCGGTGACGCCCGAGGATGTGATCTTCTCCTGGGAATTGTTGCGCGACCGCGGCCGTCCGAACTACCGGACCTATTACATCAAGGCGACCAAGGCGGAAAAAATCGGCACCCGCGGCGTTCGTTTCGATCTCGCCGGCGCCGACGACCGCGAACTGCCGCTGATCCTCGGCCTGATGCCGGTGCTGGCCAAGCACGCCATCAATCCGGACAAATTCGAGGACACCAGTTTCGAGCCGCTGCTCGGCAGCGGGCCGTACACCATCACCACCGTCAAACCCGTCGAAAGCGTCACCTTCAAGCGCGATCCGAACTATTGGGGCCGCGATCTGCCGATCAATCGCGGCTTATGGAATTTCGATCAGATCAAGTTCGACTATTACCGCGACGGCAATACGCACTTCGAAGCCTTCAAGAAAGGCAACTACGACGTCCGTGTCGAGACCGATCCCGGCCGCTGGCAGACTGCGTATGATTTCCCCGCATTGCGTGACGGCCGCGTCGTCAAAGAGGAATTCTCCTACGGCCTGCCCAAGGGCATGCAGGGTCTGGTGTTCAACACACGGCGGCCGGTGTTCGCCGACATCCGCGTCCGCGAAGCGGTGTTGCATCTCTACGACTTCGAATGGATCAACCGCACTTACTTTTTCAACCTCTACAAGCGCACCGCCAGTTATTTCGACGGCACAGATTTGTCGGCGCATGGTGTTGCCGTCAATGCGCGCGAGCGGCAATTGCTGACGCCGTTTCCGGACGTCGTGCGCGCCGACATCATGGACGGCAAATGGGCGCCGCCGGTGACCGACGGTTCGGGCGGCGACCGCGACAGCTTGCGCCGCGCCTTGGCCTTGTTCGCGCAAGCCAGTTACGAGCTCAAAGGCACCGAACTGGTGCATCGCGTCAGCGGGCGGCCGTTCACGTTTGAGATCCTCACCACCACGCGCGACCAGGAACGCATGGCGCTCGCCTTCGTTCGCAATCTCAAGCGCGCCGGCATCAACGCGCAAGTGCGCAGCATCGACGCCACGCAATTCGAGCGCCGCCGCATCGGCTTCGATTTCGACATGATGGACTATCGCTGGGAGCAATCGCTGTCGCCCGGCAACGAGCAATATTTCTATTGGGGCTCGGAAGCGGCGGACCAGCAAGGCAGCCGCAACTACATGGGCGTCAAATCGCCGGCGGTCGACGCCATGATCGCCGCCATGCTCAACGCCACCGCGCGCGAAGACTTCGTCTCCGCCACCCGCGCGCTCGACCGCGTGCTGCTGTCTGGCTTTTACGTGATCCCGCTCTACTACCCGCCGGTTCAGTGGGTGGCGCGCTGGACCCGAATCGCGCATCCCTCTCGCACGTCGCTGTTCGGCTATCTGCCGGAAACCTGGTGGCACGCGGACGCCAAATGATTTTGGGCGGCAACCACGAACTGGAGTGCGCGGCAGGCGCCGATCGCACGACATTGGATGCTCTGTTCCGCCGCGCCGGGGTGCGCAACGCCGATGCTGTCGCTTTGGCCGATCCGCCCAATCGCGACAGCGTCACGGGCGGCGCGCCGCGCCGGCTGACTTATGCACAGGCCGACCGGGCGATTTCCGCGATGGCCGCGAAGCTCCGGCAGCTCGGTTTGCCGACCGACGCCGTGGTGGCGATGCAGTTGCCCAATACCGTCGAGAGCATAATCGCGCTGCTCGGCGTGTTGCGCGCCGGCATGATCGCCGCGCCGCTGCCGCTGCTGTGGCGCAGGCAGGACATTGTCGCCGCGCTGAAGGCGGTCAGCGTCAAGGCCATCGTCACGGTAGGGCGCATCGGATCGATCGCGCACGCCGACATCGCGATGCAGGCTGCGGCTGAATTGTTTCCGGTGCGTTATGTCTGCGGCTTCGGCAGTGGCCTGCCCGATGGCGTGGTGCCGCTCGACGATGTGTTCGGGACGGGGCTGCAAGAATTCATGACTCCGCCGTTGCGGCCCGCCAATCCCGCCGACCATGTCGCGGTGTACACGTTCGACACCGCCTACGGCGGCGGCGTGCGGCACAGCCATGCGGAGCTGATCGCTGCGGGGCGCAATGTTCATCTCGCCAGCGGAGCGGCGCAGGATACGGCCATGTTATCGCCGGTCCCGCTGGCCTCGTTTGCCGGACTGGCGGTGACGTTGTTGTCCTGGATGTTGGGTGGCGGTACGCTGAACCTGCATCACGCCTTCGACCCCGAAGTCTTCGCCGCGCAGGCCCGAACGCTTGATAGCGGCACCATCGTATTGCCCGGGCCGGCTCTCGGCGCGATGGCGGAAGCAGACCTGCTCGGCGATCCGGCGGGCATCATTGCGCTGTGGCGTTCGCCCGAGCACAAAGCTGATCCGTACCTTGGCGGTGCTCGATTGACCGATGTGGTCTGCGTCACCGAAAACGACGTGGTCGTTGGCCCAATGACCGGCTCCCCATCTGCAGGCATCATCGGCGTCGGCGGTTACGGCTTGCGCCAAACGGCGGTCGAGTTCGCCGTCGCCGCAATCGACGCAAACGCAACCATCGTAGCTCTGCCCGATGCCGTGCTCGGCCAGCGGCTGGCCGGCAGCGCCAGCAACCCGGGCGCACTCGTCCGCGAACTGCAGGCTCGTGGCGTCAATCCGCTGATCGCCGGTGCCTTTGCACCGCGCAATGCCGCGTAATCTTCCGTCGTCGTTGACGAGGTATTAAGAGCCGCCCGCTACGGTCGCAGCTTGTTGGCGCATGTCCCAAACATGCGCGTGTTGCGTAACCAGTGTGCGTTCCCATGTCGCTGCAAGGCCCGATGATCGTGGTCGCCGAAAGCCCGGCGACTGCTTTGGTAGCCGCTCTCAGCGCCGCCGGCGCCTTTCCCATCGTCGAAGCCAACTGGACCGACGCGCCGACCGCCTTCGTCTCGGTCAAGCCGTCGGCCGTGGTGATCGCCGAGCCCGGCCCGCCGCCCAGCGAATCTTCGTCGCGCATGCTGTGCCTGCAGATCGCGACCGCGAGCGGCCCGATCGTGCCGACCATGGCCTTTGCTTACGGCGACCAGGACGCCGCCATTCCGCTCGCGCTGTCCGCCGACGCCTCGTTACCGGTGGCGCACGCCATTGCGCGGCTGCAATCGGCCATGCGCGTGCGCGCGCTGCACGAGACCGTGCTGCGCCGTATTGAGTTATGCGTCTCGAACGGCGGCACCGTGCCGGTGCTTCCTGTAGGCGATGCGTTGGACGAAGCCACCATTCTGATTGCCGGCCGCGGACCGCTCTATCCCGCGCTCAGTCTCGCCATGGGCACGCAGGTCAAGATGCTCGGCGCGCTCAGCGTCGAAGCCGCCGCCAAACATCTCAATTCGCGCGACATCGATGGCATTGTCATTGGCGATGGCTTCTCGCCGCAAATGGTCGAGGCCTTCCTGACTCTCTTGGCCGATGAACCGCGCTTCCGCGAAATCCCGGTGGCGCTGACCAACGAAGCGCCGGCCGATTTTTTCGAGAGCCTGCCCAACATCGATCACGCCGATGGCGATCCGGCCCGCCTGGCCGGCCGTATGGTGCCGCTAGTGCGGATGCGCGCCTTCGAGTCGCGGCTCAAGCGCATGCTCGCCTCGCTCGACACCGATGGCATGATCGATCCGGACACCGGCCTGATGATCCGCGACGCATTCTGGCGCGATCTCGCCAAGGCTGTGGCGGACGCCGCCGACCGCAGCATGTCGCTGTCGATTGCGCGCTATTCGTTCGAAGGCGCGATCAACGAGCGCGCCGCGCTGGACGGCGCCCGCCTGCTGACCCGCCTCACCCGCACCATCGATTTCGCCTGCCGCGACGACGACGGCGCGATCCTGGTCGCCTTCACCCAGACCAATCTGCGCGAAGCCCATGGCGTGGCGCGCCGCATTGCCGGCGAACTCCGCAATGTCATGATGTCGGGCGACGCCATCACCGCAAACGTCACGCTGGCGACGCTGAAAGCCGGCGATACGCTCGACAGCCTGATGCAGCGCGTGTTGGGCAGCCGCATGGTTGCCGCCGAGTGACGAGATGATTAGGTTAGCCCCAACAGGGAGCTAGCCCAATGTCCGACAATCAGCCTGTCCGCATCGACGTCGTGTCCGACGTGGTCTGCCCGTGGTGCTTCATCGGCAAGCATCGTCTGGAGCAGGCGCTCGCGCTCAAGCCCGGCATCGCCGTCGAAGTGCATTACCGGCCTTACTTCCTGAACGATTGGATTCCGCGCGAGGGCATTTCGCGTGACGAATATCTCACCACCAAGTTCGGCTCTCCCGAGCGCTACAAAGACATCGCCAAGCGCGTCGGCGCGTCGGCCGCGGCCGACGGTCTGGTCTACGATTCCAGCAAGATGAAGCGCCAGCCCAACACGCTGGACTGTCACCGGCTGATCCATTGGGCCGACGCGATCGGCAAATCCGCCGAGATGAAACAGAAGCTGATGGACTTCTATTTCACGGAAGGCGCCGACCTAACGCAGCGCGACACGCTGGTGCAGGCAGCTAGCGACGTCGGCCTCGATGCCGAGACCGTGCGCGCCGATCTCGCGACCGAGAAAGATGCCGATCTGATCGAGCAGCAATCCCAAGAGGCCAAGCAAGCCGGCATCGAGGGCGTGCCCTGCTTCATCTTCGGCGGCAAATTTGCGGTATCGGGCGCGCAGTCGCCCGAATACCTCGCCGACGCGATTGAGCGCATCGCCACCGGCAAGGCCGTCGCAGCCGAATAATCCGGGAATAATAACATGCAGATTACCGCCGCCGTGGTGCGCGAGCGCTCGGGCCCCTTCAACATCGAGCCCATCGAGCTGTGCGATCCGCGCGCGGACGAATTGCTGGTCGAGGTCGTCGCCAGCGGCATGTGCGCGACCGATCTGCACGGCCGCGACGCCTATTACCCGACGCAATTTCCCAAGGTGTTCGGCCACGAAGGCGCCGGTATCGTGCGGGCCACCGGCAAGGCCGTCACCAAATTCAAGAGCGGCGATCACGTTGTCATGTCGTATCCTTGGTGCGGCGATTGCCCAAACTGCCGAACGCAGCGGCAGAGCTATTGTGTCGCTGCCTTCGATCTGAAGATGAACGGCACGCGCGCCGACGGCTCGACGCTGCATTCGAAGGACGGCAAGCCGGTCTACAGCGCGTTCTTCCAGCAGTCCTCGTTCGGCAATTTCACCATCGCCAACGAACGCTACGCGGTGAAAGTGCGCAACGACGCCCCGCTCGACATTCTCGGCACGCTGGCTTGCGCCGGCCAGACCGGCGCCGGCGCGGTGTTGAACGTCATGAAGCCGAAGCCCGGCGACAGTTTCGTCGTGTTCGGTGTCGGCGCTGTCGGCCTGTCAGGCCTGATGGCCGCCAAGATCGCCGGCTGCGACCCGATCATCGCGGTCGATGTGCACGAGCATCGCCTAAAGCTGGCGCGCGAATGCGGCGCCACCCACACCATCAACCACACCGGCAGCGCCGAGGTCGTCGCCGAGATCCGCAAGCTCACCGGTCTTGGCGTTCGCTTCTCGCTGGAAACCTCCGCACTGCCGGCGATATTCCGCGAGGCGGTCGACGCGCTGATGCCGGCCGGCACCTGCGTGCTGCTCGGCAGCGCGCGCGCCGGCACTGAAGTCACGTTCGAGACGCCGTTTTTGCAAAACGGCCGCACTGTGCGCGGCGTCATTCAGGGCGACAGCGTGCCGCAGGAGTTCATCCCACAACTGGCGGACTATATTGTCGCCGGACAATTCCCGATCGAGCGCGCGGTCACGTTCTACGATCTTGCCGACATCAACCGCGCCGCCGATGAATCGGCCAAAGGCACGACCATCAAGCCCGTGCTGCGGATGCCGCACTAGGCAGCTTTCGCCCGCTCCGCGATCCCGGCGAGCTTGCGCAAAATCGCCGCTGTGCCTTTCAGGCGCTCTTCCGGACGCTCCCAGTCGTCGAAGAATACAAGCTGCTGGTTCTTGGCGTCCTTCGGATCGCTGCGCATCCTCGCTTCCGAGCCCTGCTCGCGGATATAGGCGATCAGCCCTTCTGGATTATTGAAGATGTTGTCGCGGAACGACAGCACCATGCCCTTCGGCCCGGCGTCGAGCTTTTCGACATTGGCGCGGCGGCACAGCGCCTTGATGGTGACGATCTGCAACAGATGCTCGACTTCCAACGGCAGCTTGCCGAAACGGTCGACCAACTCGGCGGCGAAGGAGTCGATTTCACGCTCGTCCTCAAGTTCGGCGAGACGGCGATACAGTGCGAGCCGCACCGACAGGTCGGCGACGTAATCGTCCGGAATGAGAACCGGCGTGCCGATGGTGATCTGCGGCGACCAGCGGTCGGCAACTTGCGTCGTGATCCCGGCCTTGAGGCTGAGCACCGCCTCTTCCAGCATCTGTTGGTACAGCTCGAAGCCGACTTCCTTGATGTGACCCGACTGCTCATCGCCCAGCAGATTGCCGGCGCCGCGAATGTCGAGGTCGTGCGTCGCGATTTGGAAACCGGCGCCCAGCGTGTCGAGCGATTGCAGCACCTTGAGGCGGCGTTCGGCCTGCGGCGTGATCGGCTTCTGCGCCGGCAGCGTGAACAGCGCATAGGCGCGCAGCTTCGAGCGCCCGACCCGGCCGCGCAACTGATAAAGCTGCGACAGACCGAACATATCCGCCCGATGGACAATAAGTGTATTCGCGGTAGGAATGTCGAGGCCGGACTCGATGATGGTGGTCGAGAGCAGGACATCGTATTTGCCGTCGTAGAAGGCCGACATGATGTCGTCGAGCACGGTCGGCGGCATCTGGCCGTGCGCGACGCAGATGCGGACTTCCGGCACATTCTTGTCGAGGAAGTCCTTGGCACCGGCCAGGTCCTCAATGCGCGGCGCGACATAGAAGGCCTGGCCGCCGCGATATTTCTCGCGCAACAGCGCCTCGCGAATGGTGACCGGGTCGAACGGCGACACGAAGGTGCGCACCGCCAGCCGGTCGACCGGCGGCGACGCGATGATCGACAGATCGCGCACGCCGGTGAGCGCCAATTGCAGCGTGCGCGGGATCGGCGTCGCGCTCAGTGTCAGCACATGCACTTCGGCGCGCAGTGTTTTGAGTTTCTCTTTATGAGCAACGCCAAAATGCTGCTCCTCATCGACCACGACCAAGCCGAGGTCCTTGAACTTGATGCCCTTGCCGAGAATGGCGTGCGTGCCCACGACGATATCGGCGCGGCCGTCCGCCAGATCGGACTTCACCTGATTGAGCTGCACGTTCGGCACCAACCGCGACGCCTGCACGACGTTGACCGGGAAGCCACGGAAGCGTTCGGTGAAGGTCTTGAAGTGCTGGCGCGCCAGCAACGTGGTCGGCACCACGACGGCGACCTGCTTGCCGTTGAGCGCCGTCGCGAAAGCCGCGCGCAACGCCACCTCGGTCTTGCCGAAGCCGACGTCGCCGCAAATCAGACGGTCCATCGGCTTGCCGGCGCCGAGATCCTTGAGCGTTGCGTCGATCGCCGCGAGTTGGTCGTCGGTTTCCTCGTAGGGAAAACCCGCACAGAACTCGTCATAGGCGCCCGGCCCGACGGCGAGCTTCGGCGCATCGCGCAACAGCCGCTCGGCCGCTATCTTGATGAGCTCACCCGCGATCTCGCGGATGCGGCTCTTCATCCGGGCCTTGCGCGCCTGCCAGTTGCCGCCACCCAGGCGATCGAGTTCGACATTGCTCTGCTCGGCGCCATAGCGCGACAGCAGATCGACGTTCTCGACCGGCAGGAAAAGCTTGGCGCCCTCGGCGTAGTGGATTTCCAGGCAATCGTGCGGCGCACCGGCCGCGGTGATCGCCTGTAAGCTGACAAAGCGCCCGATGCCGTGATCGACATGCACGACGAGGTCACCCGCCGCGAGACTGGTGGCCTCGGCGATGAAGTTATCGGCGCGCTTCTGCGCGCGGCGCGGCCGCACAAGGCGATCGCCAAGAATGTCCTGCTCGCTGACGATAGCGACCTCAGCCGTCTCGAAACCGGATTCGATGCCGAGCACGGCCAGCGCGACTGTGTGTTTCGGCAGCGCCAGAGCCGCCGACCATGAGCCGACATTGCTGAGATTGTGCAGCTTGTGATCGGCCAGCACGTGGCTCATGCGCTCGCGCGCGCCCTCGCTCCACAGCGCGATGGCGACGCGTTTGCCGGATTCCTGCAGCGCAAAGACGTGCTTGCTGACGGCCTCGAACACATTGGCGTCCGGGGTCGCACGCTCCGCGGTGAAATTGTGCCCGGCATGGGCGCCAACATTGATGACGTCGCGACTCTCCGGCTCGGCGAACGGCGTCAGTCTAGCAACCGCCGAGGTGGCCAGACGGTCTTTCCATTCGGTCTCGGCAAGATATAGCCGGTCCGACTTGAGCGGCTTGTAGGGCGGCGTCATGCCCTCGCTGAGCGCGGTCTTGCGCGTGTCGTAATAGTCGGTGATCTGCGTGAAGCGCTCGTGCGCGGCGTCGTCCGCGAGATGCTCCATCGCCAGCGGCGTGCCCGGCAGGTAATCGATAATCGTCTCAAGCTTGTCGTGGAACAGCGGCAGCCAGTGCTCGACGCCGGGATAGCGGCGGCCTTCGCTCACCGCCTCGTACAAAAGATCGTCGGGCGTGGTGGCGCCGAAGGCGGCGACATAGCCGGTGCGAAAACGCCGGATGGTTTCGGTGATGAGCTGGAATTCCGCCACCGGCACCAGATCGAGCCCGCTCATCGACATTTCGCTGCGCTGGGTCTGCGGATCGAAAGTGCGAATGGTCTCCAGCGCGTCGCCGAAGAAATCGAACCGCACCGGCATATCGAGGCCCGGCGGAAACAGATCGAGAATGCCGCCGCGCACCGCGTAGTCACCCGGTTCGCGCACCGTCGAGGCGCGTTGGAAGCCATTGAGTTCGAGCCACTGCACCACGCCCGCCATGCCGAGCACATTGCCGGGCGCGACCGACAGCGCATGGGTGGCGACGAACTCACGCGCCGGCACGCGCTGCAGCGCGGCGTTGACGGTCGTCAGCAAGATCGACGGCTTGTCGCGGCCTTTGACACGCGCCAGCCGCGACAGCGCGGTCATGCGCTGCGCGACAACGCTGGCGTTCGGCGACACGCGATCATACGGCAGACAGTCCCAAGCCGGGAACTCCATCGTCAAAATGTCGGGACCGAAGAACGACAGAGCGCGCGACAGCGCGGCCATGCGCTGGCCGTCGCGGCAGACCACGGCGAGCGAGATCGCCGGCGCATCGGGCCGCGCGGCGACGGCGCGCGCCAGATCGGCCAGCACCAGACCTTCGGCGCCGTCGGCGACCTGCGCCAGCGTCAGGGTCTTGCCGGACTTCAATTGTTCAGCGAGAGATTTCGTCGTCGCCATCACTTGATCGTCTCACTTAATTGCTTTGCCGCCGTCATGAAACGCCAGCAACCGGCGGAACAAAGGCGTGTCGTAATCCGGGTCCAGCGGCTGCGCGCCGAAAATCCAGTCGAACACCTGCTGATCGCGCAGTTCGAGCAGCTTCTCGAGATCCTTGAGTTCGGCCTCGCTTAAAGCCGCGATCTGCGCGTCGGCGAAGCGGCCATAGACCAGGTCCATCTCGCGGATGCCCCGGTGCCAGGAGCGGAACAGCAGCCTTCGCCGGCGCGGGTCCAACCCCTCGCTCGAAATTCCAGGTCCGCCCGAATTGCCGCTCAAGGCCTTAACTCCAACGCCAAAAACCCGGCGGGTGCCGGGTGCGGGGTTTATATAGAGCGCTTCGCGAGGAATGTCAGCGGCTTGCTTTGCACAGGCCACATGCGGCCACGTTGCTTCTACTCGGCGCGCAAGCCAGCATGCCGCCCATGCGGCCCGACCTTCTCAGTCCCCTGTTCGCCTCTCTCACCAGCCTGCCCGGCGTCGGGCCGAAGCTGGAAAAGCTCTATTCCGGTCTGCTGGAGCATCAGCAGCCGCGCGTCATCGACCTGCTGTTGCATCTGCCGTCCGGCGCCATCGACCGCCGCGCGAGGCCGAAGCTGAACGATGTGCTGCCGGGCCAGGTCGTCACCGTGTCGGTCAAGGTCGAGGAGCATCACGCGCCGCCACCAAACCGGCCGCGCGCGCCCTATCGTGTCGTCGTCGGCGATGACACCAACATGACGCTGACGCTGACATTTTTTCACGCGCGCAAGGATTACCTGGAAAAGCTCTTGCCGGTCGGCGAGATGCGTTACGTCTCCGGCACCGCCGAGTTCTACGACGGCATGTTGCAGATGGTGCATCCCGACCGCGTCGTCGACGAGAAGGGCTTTGCCGATCTGCCGCTGGTCGAGGCGGTCTATCCGCTCACCGAAGGCCTCGCGCTCGGCAATGTGCGGCGCGCGATGGACGGCGCGGTGGCGCGCCTACCTGAACTGCCGGAGTGGCAGGACGAAGCCTGGATCTCGCGCGAACGCATGCCGAGCTTCACCGACGCGCTGCGCCAACTGCACCGGCCGCATGAGCCAAGCGACATCGTGCCGGAAAGTCCGTCGTGGACGCGGCTCGCCTATGACGAACTGCTCGCCGGTCAGCTCGCGCTCGCGCTGGTGCGTGCGCATATGCGCCGCCAAGCCGGCCGCGGCTCGTCCAGCGAAGGCACGCTGCGCGCCAAGATTTTGAAGGCCCTGCCCTACACGCTGACACATTCTCAGCAGCAAGCTGTCAACGACATCATCAACGACTTGGCACTACCGCAACGCATGTTGCGGCTGCTGCAAGGCGACGTCGGCTCCGGCAAGACGGTCGTGGCGCTGGTCGCCGCCGCCGCGGTGATCGAGGCCGGACGGCAAGCCGCCTTCATGGCGCCGACCGAAATTCTCGCCCGTCAGCATCTCAAGACGATTGAACCGCTGGCTGAAGCCGCCGGCATCCGCGTGGCGATCCTCACCGGGCGCGAGCGTGGCTCAGGCCGCAAGGAAATCCTCGACCGGCTCACGCTCGGCGATATCGATCTGCTGATCGGCACGCACGCGCTGTTCCAGGACGATGTCGCGTTCCGCGATCTGGCGCTGGCCGTGGTCGACGAACAGCATCGCTTCGGCGTGCATCAGCGCCTCGCATTGACGCAGAAAGGCGACGCGGTCGACGTGCTGGTGCTGACCGCGACGCCTATCCCGCGCACGCTGGTGCTGTCTTATTTCGGCGACATGGATATTTCCGAGTTGCGCGAGAAACCGGCCGGACGCCAGCCGATCGACACCCGCACCATCGCGCTGTCACGCGTCGAGGAAGTCGAGGACGCGGTCGGCCGCGCCATCGCCGAGGGCAAGCGCGCTTATTGGGTCTGCCCGCTGGTCGAGGAGTCCGAGAAGATCGATCTCGCCGCCGCCGAAGAGCGTTACGCAGAGCTGCGCAAGCGCTTCGGCAAGCGGGTCGATCTGGTCCACGGCAAGATGAAAGGCGCCGAGAAAGACGCCGCGATGGAGCGATTCTCGTCAGGCCAGACGCAGCTTCTGGTCGCCACCACGGTGATCGAAGTCGGCGTCGACGTGCCGGAAGCCACCATCATGGTCATCGAGCACGCCGAGCGTTTCGGACTGGCGCAACTCCATCAGTTGCGCGGCCGTGTCGGCCGCGGCTCAGGGCAATCGACCTGTCTCTTGATCTACAAAGCGCCGCTCGGCGAAACCGCCAAGGCGCGGCTGGCGATCCTGCGAGAGACCGAAGACGGCTTCCGCATCGCCGAGGAAGATCTACGCCTGCGCGGCGAAGGCGACGTGCTCGGCACGCGTCAAAGCGGCTCGCCCGGCTTCCAGGTCGCGCGCATCGAAATTCACGGCAAATATCTCGGCGCTGCGCGCGACGACGCGGCTCTGGTGCTCAACCGCGATCCAAGTTTGGAAACGCCGCGCGGCGAAGCGCTGCGCCATTTGCTCTATCTGTTCGGCAAAGACGAAGCGATCAAGCTGATCAGAGCAGGCTGATTACTTGGCGACGATCGGCGAACGCGCCGCCTGTGCCGCGCGCGCGGTGGCGGCAAGCGCGGCGAGTTTCTTCTGCGGATCGCTATCGGGCTGTACCATGCCGGCCGAGATCAGCAACGTCATCGCACTCTCGACCGTGATGTCGAGCGCGATGAGGTCCTTGCGTAGCACATAGAAGAAAAATCCAGTGGTCGGGTTCGGCGTGCACGGCATGAAGGCCGAGACGTGTTCGCCTTCGGGCAGCCGCTTCGCCAGATCGCCGCTCGGCGGCTGTGACAGGAACACAAGCGACCACATGCCCGGCGCCGGAAATTCTACCAGTCCCACCTGCCTGAAGCTTGAGCCGGTTTTCGAGAACAGCGTCTCGAAAATCTGCTTCATGGTCTTGTAGACTGGCCGCACGATCGGCATGCGGTTGAGCAGGCTCTCGCCGAATTCAACCAGTTTTCGCCCGACCAAATTGGCGGTCAGAAACCCGAGCAGCGTGAGCGTGATGAATGCGATCACCAGCCCGGTGCCGGGGACCGGCCACGGCAGATAAGTCTCCGGCCGGTACATCGGCGGAATGAACGGCCGCACCAGGTTGTCCACCCAGGTAATGAAGGACCATGTGAGATAGGCAGTGATCAGCACCGGGCCGGCGACCACCAGTCCGGTGAGGAAATAATTGCGGATACGGCCGGCGGCGCTGGTATGCGACGGCGCGGTGTCGGCACTCGTTACTTCGCCTGTATTCGGGTCGATCTCAGCCATAGCCTTACTCTACTCTACCGTTACCGATTTCGCGAGGTTGCGCGGCTGGTCGACGTCGGTGCCGATTGCCGCAGCCGTATGATAGGCGATCAACTGCACGGCTATGGCATAGACCAAAGGGGTGACCGTGGAAGCCATGTCCGGCAAAATGATGGTTTCCGTCGAGTCGACGGTGGCTTCCTTGGCACCCTGCGGGTCGGTCACCAGGATGATTTTGCCGCCGCGGGCCGCCACTTCCTGCATGTTCGACACGGTCTTCTCGAACACCCGGTCATGGGGCGCGATCACGATCACCGGCATCGTTTCGTCAATGAGCGCAATGGGCCCGTGTTTGAGTTCACCGGCGGCATAGCCTTCGGCATGGATGTAGGAGATTTCCTTGAGCTTGAGCGCGCCTTCCATGGCGATCGGGAAGCTGGTGCCGCGGCCGAGATACAGCACGTCCTTCACCTTAGCGAGGTCTTGCGACAGTTTTTCGATCTGCGGCTCGAGCTTGAGCGCCTCCGCCATCAGGCGCGGCACTTCGATCAGCGCTCGCACCAGTTTTTGCTCGTCGGCGTCCGACAACTCGCCGCGCGCGCGGCCGGCCGCCAGCGCAATGCAAGCCAACACACTCAACTGACAGGTAAAAGCCTTGGTCGATGCGACGCCGATCTCCGGGCCAGCCAGCGTTGGCATGATCACGTCGCTCTCGCGCGCGATGCTCGAAGTGGTGACGTTCACCACCGACAGAATGTGCTGCTTCATCTCGCGCGCATAGCGCAGCGTTGCCAGCGTGTCGGCGGTCTCGCCTGATTGCGAAATGAAGATCGCCAGATCGCCCGGCTCGAGCGGCGCGCCGCGATAGCGGAATTCGGACGCGATATCGATTTCAACCGGCAGCTTGGCGAAACGCTCGAACCAGTACTTCGCAACCAGCCCGGCATAGAACGCTGTGCCGCAGGCCGAGATCGACAACCGCTTTATCTTCTTCCAGTCGAACGGCAGCGCTTCCGGCAGCGCCACCTTTTCGGTGACCATATCGATGTAGTGCGCCAGCGTGTGGCCGACCACTTCGGGCTGCTCATGGATTTCCTTGGCCATGAAATGCTTGTGGTTGCCCTTGTCGACCATATGCGCGGTTGCGGTCGATTTGACGATCGCGCGTTTGACCGGCCGGTCCTGCTCGTCGTGAACCTCGACGCTCTCGCGCGTCAACACCGCCCAGTCGCCTTCTTCCAGATAACTGATGCTGTCGGTAAACGGCGCCAGCGCTATTGCGTCGGAGCCGAGAAACATTTCGCCTTTGCCGTAGCCGATGGCCAGCGGCGAACCTTTGCGCGCGCCGATCATCAGATTGTCTTCGCCGGCAAAGAGGAAGGCGAGCGCGAAAGCGCCGCGCAATTGCTTGAGCGCCGCGGCCACCGCCTCGACGGGCTTTCTGCCCTTGTTCAATTCCTCGGTGACAAGGTGCGCCACCACTTCGGTGTCGGTCTCGCTGCGGAATGTCGCGCCGTTGGCGATCAGCCGTTCGCGCAGCTCGCGGAAGTTCTCAATGATGCCGTTATGCACGACCGCGACGCGGTCGGTGGCGTGCGGATGGGCGTTGCTCTCGGTCGGGCGGCCATGCGTCGCCCAACGGGTATGACCGATGCCGGTATTGCCGCCGAGCGGCTCCTTCTCCAGCCGGTCGGCCAGTGCCTGCAGCTTGCCCTCGGCGCGGCGGCGCGCCATCACGCCGTGATCGAGCGTGGCGATGCCGGCGGAGTCATAGCCGCGATACTCGAGGCGCCGCAGCGCATCGACCAGATGCCCGGCGACCGGGCTATTCCCAAGAATTCCGACGATCCCGCACATCCGGTTGGATGGCCCCTTTATTGTTCTGTTGCTTTAGCTGGCGCCGGCAAGCCAATGGAAATCAAAACGCATTTCGTTATGTGACAGAGCACGCCGCTATTTTCGTTTTTTCTTTTTGCCGGACTTCTTCTCCGGCTTTTTTTTGCTCGCGCTCTTGTTGCCCAAAGCCTTAATCTGCCGCGAGC
Organism: Hyphomicrobiales bacterium; assembly: GCA_031389105.1. Classification (GTDB taxonomy): domain Bacteria; phylum Pseudomonadota; class Alphaproteobacteria; order Rhizobiales; family Xanthobacteraceae; genus Pseudolabrys. The sequence continues at coordinate 2,529 of JANMSH010000201.1, read as the reverse complement.
GCTTTGCCCAGCCTTCCTTGTTGGCTTGTTGCGCGCGCGCGACCGCCAGTGCATCGGCCGGCACGTCCTTGGTCACAACGGAACCGGAGCCGACATAGGCGCCGTCGCCGATCTTGACCGGCGCCACCAGCGCCGAATTGGAGCCGATGAAGGCACCCGCGCCGATATCGGTATGATGCTTCGCCGCGCCGTCATAATTGCAAGTGATGGTGCCGGCACCGATATTGGCACCTGCGCCCACGCGCGCATCGCCGATGTAGCTCAGGTGATTGGCCTTGGCGCCCTTCTCGATCGTGGCGGCTTTCACCTCGACGAAATTGCCGACGTGAACGTCTTCGCCCAGATCGGCGCCGGGCCGCAAACGCGCGTAAGGGCCGACACGCGCGCCCTTGCCGACATGCGCGCCTTCCAGATGCGAAAACGACCGGATCAGCGCGCCATCGTCGACCGTCACACCCGGCCCGAACACGACGTTCGGCTCGATGATGACGTCCTTGCCAAATTTCGTATCGGCCGACAGAAACACCGTCTCCGGCGCGATCATGGTCACGCCGGCGTCCATTGCGGCGGCGCGCAGCCGGTTCTGCAACACGGCTTCAGCCTGCGCGAGTTGCGCTTTGGTATTGATGCCGAGCACATCGTCCTCCGCGGTTTCGATCGCGACCGCCTTCAACCCCATATCCCGGGCGATAGCAACCGCATCGGTCAGATAGTACTCGCCCTTTGCGTTATCATTACCGATGCGCTCCAGGATTGTTAGCGCATGCTCGCCCGCCAGCGCCATCAGCCCGCCATTGACGAAACCGATCTTGCGCTCGTCCGTGCTGGCGTCACGCTCCTCGCGGATCGCGGTCAACTCGCTGCCGTTCATGACCAGACGCCCATAGCCGGTCGGATCGGCGGGCTTGAATCCGAGAACGGCCACCGCGGCGCCTTGCGCCAATGCTCCGCGCAGTTGCACCAATGTTTCAGCGCGCACCAGCGGCGTGTCGGCAAACATCACCAGAATATCGTCATGCTTGCCGGCAAACGCGGCCTTCGCCGCCAGCACCGCATGCGCGGTGCCGAGCCGTTCGCGCTGCACGTAAGTTTCCGCCCGCGGCGCCACCTTTTTGGCCGCGGTTTCGACGGCGTGATGATCGGGCCCAACCACGATGGCGATCTCGTCGCCGCCGGCCGCCGTCAGCACATGCTCAAGCAGCGTGCGCCCGCCGATGGCGTGCAGCGCTTTCGGCAGCGACGTGAGCATGCGGGTGCCTTCGCCAGCGGCGAGCACGATCGCAAGGCATGTTCGGTGAGACATCCGCTTTGGGCTCAGTGTTGCCAGATTTGAAGTTCCACATAGCCGAGCCGGCCTGCGGGCAAAAGAGTTGGCAAGGAATTAGGCCTGTATAGGCCTCGCAACCGCAGCCATGAAAGCCAGCATTGCCGGATTCTGCTAATGTTTTCAATGATTCGCCGCTGCTGAAGAATCGCGAGCCAAACAATGGCGACCACGCCGCCTGAGCCGAATACACCGAAAACCTTCGGCGCACCCGTGCGCCTGCTCGGCTGGGGCGGCGGCGCGACGCTGGCGCTCGCTGCCCTCGCGCTCACGCTGCAAACCGAGGCCGGTACGCAGCAGCTCCAGAGCGCCTTCGCGACGGTCACCCCACCGCAAGTCGTCGCCAAGGCCAACCTTGCGCCGCCCGCGCCTGAAAAGGACGCCGAAACCAAGCGCCTCGAAACGCTGGTGCTAGCGCTCGCCAACGACCGCGAGCGGCTCAGTGCGCGGATCGCCAGTCTTGAGCGTAATCTCGAAGACATGACCGGCTCGATCAAACAGCAGCAGGCCGCGATTGCGGCGACAGCCAAACCTGCAGCACCGCTGCCCCCTGCACCAATTCTGACAGCACCTGCGATTGCTCCATTGGCCATGGCGCCTATCCCGGAGGCAGCGGCGCAGGCGACGACGCCTTGGCACGGTAACGTATCGCCGCAAGCGGCCAGTTCCGAACCGGTTCCGCTGCCTCCGAGCCGCGTCGCTTCGGCACCGGCGGTTGAAACCACGGACGAGCCGCCGCGCAAGCCGGAAGTCGGTATCGATCTCGGCGGCGCCGCCAATCTCGACATCCTGAACGCCCGCTGGGCGGCGGTGAAGGCGAACTTCGGGCCGCTGCTGGGCGGGCTTTATCCGCGCGCGGCGCAGAACCACCGCCCAGGCACCAGCGATTACCGGCTGCTGGTCGGACCGCTGCCGACAAACGCTGCCGCCGCGCAACTATGCGCGCGCTTCGTCGCGGCGCGCATCACTTGCCGGACGACGAAATTCGACGGCGAGAAACTGGCGCAAAGGTGAACTCCGTTCATGAAGCTGTTCCTGCCCAGCGCACGCGAAACCAACGTCCTGCTGATCGTGGGTTTCGTCTCGCTCGGCTATGCGCTGTACATGCGCTATCTCGCCATCGAACAGTCGACGGTGGGATTGGCCTGCGGTGCCGGGCTCGACACCTGGCTGTGCTTCTCGCGCCGCGTCGCGATCGCGCTGTT
>JANMSH010000177.1:0-20189 GCA_031389105.1 Hyphomicrobiales bacterium | reverse complement strand
GCCTGCCCGGTTTGCACCGCGCGCTTGATTTCCGGCGCCTTGAACAAAGACGCCGCGGCGTGAACGGTGATCTGCAGCTTGTCGCCGGTGCCCGCGGCCACGTCTTTGGCAAACAGCGTCAGATTTTCGGTATGCGGATTGCTGGCCGGATAGGCAGCCGGCAAATTCCATTTGGTCTGCGCGGCGGCGGGCGAAACCGCCAGCGCGGCGCTCGCGCAGGCAGCCAGTGCGATGGATCGAAGCAATTTCATGGGAACACCTCTTGAGTTGAACTAACCCGGGAAAGCCAAGCGCGGCAGAACCATCACGATATCAGGAAATACCGTGATGATGGCAACGGCGACGACGAGCAGAAAAAAGAACGGCAGCGCCGCGCGCGCCACCGTATTGGAATCCTTGCCGCTCATGGTTTGCAGCACGAACAAGTTGAAGCCGACCGGCGGCGATACCTCCGCCATTTCGACCACCAGGACGACGAAAATACCGAACCAGATCAGGTCGAAGCCGGCCTGCTTGACCATCGGGATGACAATGGTCGTGGTCAGCACAATCATCGAAATGCCGTCCAGCGCGGTGCCCAGCACGATGTACATCACGGTGAGTGCCGCGATCAGCGCATAGGGGCTGAGCTGGAAGCTGTCGACCCAGCCGGCCAGCGCCACGGGGATGCCGGTATAGGCCATCGAGGTCGACATATAGGACGCGCCGGCCAGGATCAGCATGATCATGCAGTTGACTCGCACGGTACCCATGATGCTCTGGTGAAACGACGTCCAGGTCAGCGAGCCGTGCCACCACGCGATCGCCAGCGAGCCGAGCACGCCCCAGGCCGCGCATTCGGTCGCGGTCGCCCAGCCGAGCAGCAGCGACAGAAATACCAGGATGATCAGCAGCGCGAGCGGAAGCAGTTGCCGCGACTCGTGCAGCTTTTCGCGCAAGCTCATCGTGGGTTCGGGCGGCGGCTGCTTTGCCGGATTGAGCAGCGACCAGCCGGCGATGTAGCCGGAATACAGCAGCATCACCAAAAGACCAGGCAAAAATCCGGCGAGGAAAATCTGGATGATCGAGACGTTCGCCGCAACCGCATAGACCACCATGGTGATCGACGGCGGAATGAGAATTCCGAGCGTACCAGCGCCGGCGAGCGAGCCGAGCGAAATCATTTCGTCGTAGCCGCGCTTTTTCAGTTCAGGCAGCGCGATCTTGGCGACGGTGGCGCAGGTCGCCGCGGATGAACCTGACACCGAGCCGAAGATGCCGCAGGCCAGCACGTTGACGTGCATCAAGCGTCCGGGAATGCGGTTGAGCCACGGCGCCAAGCCGCGAAACATTTCCTCCGACAATTTGGTACGATACAAAATCTCGCCCATCCAGATGAACAGCGGCAGCGCGGCCAGAGTCCACGAATTGCTGTTGCCCCATATTGTCGTCGCAAGGACAGCACCGGACGGAATGCCGCCGCCGATGAACTGCATGCCGACATAGCCGGTGGCGAGCAGCGCCATGGCGATCCACACGCCGCCGGCCAGCAGCATGGTGAGGAAGACCAGCAGCAGCGCGGCGATGCCGACCAGATCCGCCATGTCAGACGCCGCTCTGGATGGCTTGCTCGACGACCTCTTCGGCGGTCTTGGGCTTGGGCTTCTCGTAATGCGGTTTGTTGCCGCGCACGACGTGGATGAATTCGTCGACGAAGGCGATCAGCAGGATGACGATGCCGCCGGCATAACCAAGTTGCGGAATCCACAGCGGCACCGGCAGCACGCCCTGCGCGATGTCGTTGAAGCGCCAGGAATCGAACGTCAGCATCACGGCGTAGTACGCAAAGAAAGCGGTAATGCAGCCGCCGATCAGCAGCGACATGATTTCAATGACGTGGCGGGTGCGGCCTTCGAGCCGGTCGATCAGCAGGCCGACGCGGATCATCTCGCCGTGGCGGAAGGTGTGGGCGAGCCCCAGGAACGAGGTCGCCACCATGCACCACGACACCAGATCGTCGCCGGCCGGGATGTTGAAGCCGACCGGGCGGCCGGCCGACAGGAACATCATCAGGACGAAGATGGCGACCAGAAAGACGCCGGCCAGATAGCCCGAGAACAGATACAGCCGATCGAGAAAAACGCGCATCCCACCTCCAACCCGGCGCACCATGATGGCCGGTGGCGCGGGCGGAAAGCAACAGACATCCGTGCAAAAGGGATGGGACTTTTGGGTTGTAGCCGTGGGCTTGTCTTAGCCCCGACAGGGCGGCATCGTGCGGCCTTCTTGGGCGAGGACGCGATGGCGGCAAAAAAGTCAGCAAAAAAATCAACGGCCAAAAAGTCGGCAGCACTGTGGGATTTCTGGATCGACCGCGGCGGCACCTTTACCGATGTGGTCGGGCGGCGGCCGGACGGCTCGCTCACCGCGCATAAATTGCTGTCGGAAAATCCGGAGGCCTATGCGGACGCCGCTGTGCAAGGCATTCGCGACCTCCTGGACTTGAAATCGGGCGAGCCGATCCCGGCCGGCCGCGTCGGCGCGGTGAAGATGGGCACCACGGTCGCGACCAACGCGCTGCTGGAGCGCAAGGGCGACCGCACGCTTCTCCTGATCACCAAAGGTTTCCGCGACGCGCTCAAGATCGGCTACCAGGCGCGGCCGAAAATCTTCGCGCTCGAAATCATCAAGCCCGACCTGGTTTACGAGCGGGTCGCCGAAGTCGACGAGCGCGTGCGTGCCGACGGCACCGTCGAGCACGAGCCCGATTTGGACGCTGTGCGCGCCGATCTCGAAGCAGCGAAAGCCGATGGCATCGATGCCGTCGCTATCGTCTTCATGCACGCCTACCGCTTTCCCGAACACGAACAGCGCGTCGCCAAGCTTGCGCGCGAGATGGGCTTCGGCCAGGTTTCGGTCAGCCATGAAGTGTCGCCGCTGATCAAGCTGGTCGGCCGCGGCGATACCACGGTGGTGGACGCCTATCTGTCGCCGATTTTACGAAGATATGTGGCCAAGGTCGACACCGCGCTCGACGCGAAGAATTCAAAAGCGCGGCTGATGTTCATGATGTCGTCGGGCGGACTGACCGCCGCCGAACTGTTCCAGGGCAAGGACGCTATTCTGTCCGGCCCCGCCGGCGGCGTGGTCGGCATGGCGGAAACCGGGCGGCAGGCCGGCTTCGACCGCTTGATCGGCTTCGACATGGGCGGAACCTCGACCGACGTGTCGCATTTCGACGGCGAGTACGAGCGCACCTTCGAAACGGAAGTCGCAGGCGTGCGCATGCGCGCGCCGATGATGCTCATTCACACGGTCGCGGCGGGCGGTGGTTCGATCCTGCATTTCGATGGCGCGCGCTTCCGAGTCGGCCCGGACAGCGCAGGCGCCAATCCAGGACCAAAATGCTACCGGCGCGGCGGGCCCCTTGCTGTAACCGACGCCAACGTCGAAGTCGGCAAGCTCATTCCCGATTTCTTCCCCAAAATTTTCGGGCCACACCAGAACGAACCGCTCGATGCCGATGCCGTGCGCAAGGCCTTCGACGAACTGGAAGGCGAAGTGCGCGGCGGCCTCAAACGCGAGCAGATCGCCGACGGCTTCATCAAGATCGCGGTCGAGAATATGGCCAACGCGATCAAGAAAATTTCCGTGCAACGCGGCTATGACGTGACGCGCTATGCGCTGAATTGCTTCGGCGGCGCCGGCGGCCAGCACGCTTGCCTCGTCGCCGACGCGCTCGGCATGACACGCGTGCTCATCCATCCGTTCTCGTCGCTGCTGTCGGCTTACGGCATGGGACTGGCCGATATCCGCTCCACGCGCGAACAGGCGATTGAATTGCCTTACGGCCCAAAGGCGCTGGCCGCGCTCAAGAAGACCGGTGCCCGTATCGGCAAGGCGGTGAAGGACGAAGTCGCCGGCCAGGGTGTGCCCGCGACCAAGATCAAAATCTTCGTTCGCGCACACATTCGTTATGCCGGTACCGATACGGCGCTCACGGTTGATGCCGGCACTTTACCCGCGATGCAGCGCGCCTTCGAAAAGGCGCACAAGGCGCGCTTCGGTTTCATCGACCGCTCCAAGCAAATGGTGGTCGAGGCCGTCTCGGTCGAGGCGGTCGGCGGCGGCGCCAGGTTCACTGAGAAGGCGGCGCGGCGCAGCCAAAGCAAGCTGCCCTCCCCGGCGCGACGCACGGAGTTTTTCTCTGGCGGAGAATGGCACAAGGCCAATGTCTACACCCGCGACCAGCTCAAACCGGGCTCACGCGTCAAAGGCGCGGCCATCATCATCGAGCCGCACCAGACCATCGTGGTCGAACCGGGCTGGCAGGCTGAGCTCTCGGCGAAGAACCACCTGGTACTGACGCGCATCAAGGTGCTCAAGCGCACGCACGCCATCGGCACCCATGCCGATCCGATTATGCTCGAAGTGTTCAATAACCTGTTCATGTCGATCGCCGAGCAGATGGGCGTGTCGCTGCAGAACACCGCCTACTCCGTCAACATCAAGGAGCGGCTCGACTTCTCCTGCGCAGTGTTCGCAGCAGACGGCACGCTGGTCGCCAACGCGCCGCACATGCCGGTGCATCTCGGCTCGATGGACCGCTCGGTCGAGACCGTGATCCGCGAGAACGTGGGCAGGATCGCGCCCGGCGACGTCTACGTCATCAACGCACCCTATAATGGCGGCACGCATCTGCCCGACATTACCGTCTGCACGCCGGTGTTCGACGACAAGAAAAAGAAAATCCTGTTCTGGGTCGCCTCGCGCGGCCACCATGCGGATGTTGGCGGCATTTCGCCCGGCTCGATGTCGCCGAACGCCACCACCATCGAGCAGGAAGGCGTGCTGTTCGACAATTTCAAACTGGTCGACCGCGGCCGCTTCCGCGAAAAGGAATTGACCGCCGCGCTGCTCGGCGCCAAATATCCGGCGCGCAATCCGGTGCAGAACGTCAACGACATCAAGGCGCAGATCGCGGCCAACGAAAAAGGCGTCGCCGAGCTGCGCAAGATGGTGGCGCTGTTCACGATGCCCGTCGTGCAAGCCTATATGCAGCACGTCCAGGACAACGCCGCTGAGAGCGTGCGGCGCGTCATCGACCGCCTGCACGACTCGGAATTCTCCTACGAGATGGACCAAGGCACCTTCATCAAGGTCAAGATCACCGTCGACAGACACAAGCGCGAGGCCACCGTCGACTTCACAGGCACGAGCGCACAGCAGCCGACCAACTTCAATGCGCCCGAACCGGTCACGCGCGCGGCGGTGCTCTATGTCTTCCGCATGATGGTCAACGACGACATTCCGATGAATGCGGGGTGCTTGCGGCCGATCAACATCATCATTCCGAAGCGCACCATGCTGACGCCGGAATATCCGGCGGCCGTCGTCGCCGGCAATGTCGAGACCTCGCAGGCGGTGACCAATTGCCTGTTCGGCGCGCTCGGCGCGCTGGCCGCCGCGCAAGGCACCATGAATAATCTCAACTTCGGCAACGCCAAGCATCAGTATTACGAGACGATCTGTTCCGGCTCGCCGGCAGGCCCCGGCTTCAACGGCACCGACGCCGTGCACACGCACATGACCAACACGCGGCTGACCGATCCGGAAATTCTCGAATTCCGCTATCCCGTCGTGCTGGAAGATTTCCACATCCGCAAAGGCTCCGGCGGCAAAGGCAAATGGCACGCCGGCGACGGCATCCGCCGCACCATCCGCTTCCTGGAAAAGATGGAGTGCACGATTTTGTCCGGGCATCGCCGGGTGCGGCCGTTTGGCGCTGCCGGCGGCGAGCCGGGCCAGATCGGCGAGAACTGGGCGCGCCGCAAGGACGGCCGGATGGAGCAGCTTCAAGGCTGCGACGACACCACCATCGACGCCGGCGAGGCCGTCATCATCCAACCGCCGACGGCGGGGGGATATGGCAAGGCGTGAGCGTCGAATTGGCTTAAATCCGGTCGCCCACCATTAAGCATCGGCTTTCCCGGCGCTTGCTTTAACGCCGGGCGGGGCGGATTCTCATGTCCATGCGCAAAATGATTCTGTCTGCGATGCTTCTGCTCGCCTTCGCCGCGCCGGCGATGGCCGCGAACTACCCGGTGTCAGGCAAATGGGGCCAGAGCAACAGCTCCGAAAAAGGCCCGATCGATTGCAGCAGACTGCGCGTGATTTCGTTCAACGGCAATCAGCGCACCGACAGCAAAGGCGGCGTGCCGGCCTATCGCAACAAATCGGTCACGGCGTCGGGATCGAGCTTCCGCATTGTCGATGAATTCTCGACCGGCCAGGTCAACAACGCGCGCATGAATTACACGCTAACGCAGATCGACGCCGATCACATCGAGATGAACATGCAGCCGGGCGGCATGCTCAAGCTGCAACGCTGCAAGTAGCGATCAATTCCTCGCGATGATTTCGCGCTCGTCGCGATGCACCGGCGTGGCGTCGGTCAGCTTGCCGGCGCGGCGGCGCAGCGGCATCGACGGACGGCGGCGCTTGATGGCGTTGTGACGGCGGCGGCGCGGTTTCACCCGCTCGATGCGGACGCCGCCGATGCGCGCGAACGGCTCGCGCAGTTTGCCTTCGTCTTCGACCAGCAGCGGCAGGCCAAGCACATTGGCCCAGCTGCGCCATTCGGTGAAAGCCTCGTCGATTTCGGCCGAGAGGAACAGCGGCAGCGCCAGCGAAGGATCTTTGTGTTCGAGAATAACGGTGGCGAACGGCGGCACGCCGCCCTGACCCGTGGTCAGCCTGATAGCGATGCCGGCGAAGGCCGAGACCGGCATGTTGAGCGCCATGCGCATGCCGGCGAGCGAACGCCGCACCACCACACGCTCACGATGCAGTTCGACATGCCGCACCCGCTCGTCGGCCGCGGCATCGTTCGCCGCGAAACGCACGGGCAGGCAGAACGGGTCGAGCCGCAACGCGCGGCCCGACCCGACGGGGCTTCCGCCACTTCGCATCTGACGCCTCAATCTCCCACGCCAAGCTTATGTGCCCGGTCGTTGAGGCGATCATGGCTTAATCGCGTCGGAAATCGCTTAATGTACGGGGTTAACTGGGCGTAACACCGCCCGCTTCGCCTCTCATGATTGACGGCGCGTTGCGAACCATGATTGACGAGGTGTTGATAGTCGCCAGCAAAATGTCGGAATTGGCGGTTGCACCCGCGCTGTTAAAAGACCATTTGAGAGTCATCATGCTTGCCCCCACCTCATCTTTATTCGATCAGAGCGCCCTCACCGACCGTGCCGAAAGGCTGGTCAAAGCCGCGCGCGCCGCCGGTGCCGACGCCGCCGACGCGGTCGCGGTGCGCGGCGTCTCGCTTGGTATTGAAGTCCGTGACGGCGCGGTCGAAGAATCCGAAAGCAGCGAAGGCGACGATCTCGGCCTGCGCGTGCTGGTCGGCCGCCGCCAGGCGGTGGTCTCGACCAATGACTTGAACGGCGACGTCAAGGATCTGGCGGAACGCGCGGTGGCGATGGCGCGCGTCGCGCCCGACGATAAATTTGCGGGCTTAGCCGACGAGGCGCTGCTGGCGCACAAGTTCCCCGATCTCGAACTGCTCGATCCCAACCTGCCGGACGTTAAACAGCTAGAGACCATGGCGCGCGAAGCCGAACAGGCGGGCCTTTCGGTCAAGGGCGTCACCAAGTCGGGCGGCGCGTCGGCCTCGGCCGGCATCGGCGGCATGGTGCTGGTGACGAGCCATGGTTTCCGCGGTTCGTATCTGGGCTCGCGTCACGGTGTGTCGATGACCGCGATTGCCGGCGACGGCACCGGCATGGAGCGCGATTACGATTATTCCTCCGCGCTGCATGCGTCCGATCTGGAGAGCCCGGGGAAAATCGGCCGCACCGCGGGCGAGCGCGCCATCGAGCGCATCAATCCGCGCAAGGTTACGACCCGCAAGGTTCCGGTGGTGTTCGACCCGCGCGTCGCCGGTTCGCTGGTGTCGCATCTGGCCGGCGCCGCCAATGGCGCGTCGATCGCGCGCAAAACGAGTTTCCTGAAAGACAAGATGGGCGCGCAATTGTTCGCCAGCGGCATCCGCATCATCGACGACCCGTTGCGCAAACGCGGACTGCGCTCGCGTCCGTTCGACGGCGAAGGCGTGCTTGGCAAGAAGCTCGCTTTGGTCGAGGACGGCGTGCTGCGCTCGTGGGTGCTCGACAGCGCCACGGCGCGCGAACTCGGCCTCGCCACCACCGGCCACGCGCAACGCGGTGTGTCGTCCTCGCCCTCGCCCGGCGCGTCCAACCTGCATCTCGAAGCGGGCAATGTGAGCCCCGAGGAATTGATCGCCGACATCGCCGACGGCTTCTACGTCACCGACTTGATCGGCTCCGGCGTCAACGGCGTGACCGGCGACTACAGCCGCGGCGCTTCGGGCTTCTGGATCGAGAACGGCAAGCGGACGTATGCGGTGAGCGAGGTCACCATTGCCGGCCATCTGTTCGATATCTTCCGCACAATGACGCCGGCCAACGATCTTGAATTCAAATACGGCACCAATGCCCCGACCGTGCGCCTGGAGGGCCTGACCGTTGCCGGGCAGTAATCTTCGGCAACCGCTCGAAGCCGTCATGCGCGAAGCCGGTGAGTTGGCGCGCGTCACGTCCCGTGGCGAATTCAAAAGATGGACCAAAGGCAACGACCATTCGCCGGTGAGCGACGCCGACATCGCGGTCAACAATCTGCTCAAGGAAAAACTCAACCTGCTCGCCCCCGAGGCCGGCTGGCTATCGGAGGAAACCGAGGATCACCTGCCCGGCCGCGCCATGGCGACCGCCTGGATCGTCGACCCGATCGACGGCACCCGCGCCTTCATTTCCGGCCGCGCCGACTGGACGATTTCAGTGGCGCTGGTCGAGCATGGCCGCCCGGTGCTGGCGGCGCTCTACGCGCCGGTGACCGAAGAAATGTTCCTTGGCCTACGCGGACAGGGCACGACGCTCAACGGCACAGCCATCAAGGCGAGCGGCGGCGCGACGCTGGCAAACGCCAAGCTCGCCGGCCCGAAGCGCTACCTCGACCGGCTCGAAAGCCTGTCGCCGAATATCCTGGCCCAGCCCAAGGTGCATTCGCTGGCCCTGCGGCTGACCCGCGTGGCGCATGGCGGCCTCGACGCGGCCATCGCCTCGCACGGCAGCCACGACTGGGACCTTGCGGCGGCCGACCTGCTGGTCCACGAAGCCGGCGGCCTGCTGACCGATTTCGGCGGCCGGCCGCTGCGTTATAACCAGGAGAATACCGTGCACGGCGCGTTGATTGCAGCCGGTCGCCCGCGGCATGCTACGATCATCGAACTGGTGCGCGACCGACAGTCGGAGTTCGCTTAAACTCCGGCTTCGACTCGCTCACCTTAACTTTCGTCTTAGTCCACCGCCGGGGCTGCTTCGAAGGAACAAGCCATGCCCGAACCTGCGCCTGCAAAACAACTGCTTCATCTCGTGCTCGGCGGCGAGCTCACCGCGCTCGGCGGAACCGAGTTCAAGGACCTCGACAAGGTCGAGGTGGTCGGCATCTTCCCGAATTACGCCAGCGCCTATGTGGCCTGGAAGGCGAAGGCACAGCAATCCGTCGACAACGCCCATATGCGCTATTTCATCGTCCACCTGCACCGCCTGCTCGATCCCGACAGCGGCGCCAGAGCCTGATCCGATTTCCCGCCTTCGCGGCGCCGTACGGCAGCGAACGGACAAGATCATGCTCGATCAAAAGTGAGGCCCGGGTTTTGATCTGTCCGAACCGTAGCGGCTCTAAAGGGCGCTGATGCCATCATTCAAGCGGATCGTCGCATCGCCCGCCTTCCAGGGCGCCGTCGGGACGGCGGCGGCGTGGTATTTGAAACTGGTGCGGCATACCAGCTGCATGACGGTCGAGCCGGCCAACGTCTTCGAAACGGCGCCGCTCCCCGTCATTGTCGCGATGTGGCACGGCCAGCATTTCCTGGCACCTTTTATCAAGCCCGGAAACGCCGCGAAATTTCGCGCCAAGGTGCTGATCTCGCGCCACCGCGACGGCGAGATCAACGCCATCGCCGCCGAGCGGCTGGGCATCGAGACCATCCGCGGCTCCGGCGCGCACAACGGCGAATTCCATCGCAAGGGCGGCGCCGCGGCCTTCACTGAAATGCTCAGGGCGATCGAGGAAGGCTACAACATCGCCTTGACCGCCGACGTGCCGAAGATTTCGCGCATCGCTGGCATGGGCGTCGTCAAGCTGGCGCAATATTCCGGGCGGCCTATCTACGTCGCGGCGATAGCGAGCAGCCGCCGCATCGAGCTTAAAAATTGGGACCGCAGCGCCATCAACCTTCCGTTCAGCCGGATCGTGCTGGTGGCGGGCGAGCCAATCGCCGTGCCGCGCGACGCCGACGCCGCCGCGCTGGAAACCGTCCGGCAATTGGTGCAGAGCGAACTGAACCGCGTAACCGCGCGCGCCTACGAGATCGTCGACCGGAGCCGGACGCCGTGAGCGAAAAATTTCCCATACCGCTGCGCGCCTATCGGCTGCTTTCGGCAGCGGCGACGCCGTTGGTGCCGCTGCTGCTGGCGCGCCGGCTCAAGCGCGGCAAGGAGGATCGCAAGCGGCTATCCGAACGGCGCGGCGAGGCCCATATTGAACGGCCGGACGGCACGCTGATCTGGCTGCATGCGGCGAGCGTCGGCGAAATGGCGAGCGTGCTGCCGCTGATCGAGCGCATCCATTCGCGCGGCGTCAACATACTGGTGACCTCCGGCACGGTGACCTCCGGCGGGCTCGCCGAACAGCGCCTGCCGCGCGGCGTCATCCATCAATACGTGCCGGTCGACGTGCCGCGTTTCGTGCGCCGCTTCCTCGGCCATTGGCAGCCCGATCTGGCGCTGTTCGTGGAATCCGATATCTGGCCCAACATCGTGATTGAGACCTCGCAGCGCGGCGTGCCGATGATTCTGGTCAACGGCCGGCTGTCGGAGAATTCGTTCCAGCGCTGGCGCCAATTGCCGGGCAGCATCGGCTATCTGCTGCAACGGTTCGACCTGTGCCTCGCCGGCACGCCGGCCGATGGCGCGCGACTTGTCGAACTGGGGGCGTCGCGCGTGGTCACCACCGGCAATCTCAAGCTGGACGTGCCGGCGCCTTCGGCAGACCCGGTGGAGCTTGCGCGGCTGAAGGAAGCCATCGCCGGCCGGCCGGTGATCGCGGCGGCATCGACCCATGCCGGCGAAGAAAATATCGTTATCGAAGCGCACCAACGTCTGCGCGCGCATTTTCCGAATTTATTGACACTGATCGCGCCGCGCCACCCCGAACGGGGGCTGGGCGTCGCCGAAATTGCCGCCGCCGCCGGACTAAAGGCGCGCCTGCGCGCGCGCGGCGAATTGCCGGATGCCATGACCGATATCTATGTGGCCGACACTATGGGCGAGCTCGGCTTGATCTATCGCCTCGCGCCAGCGGTCTTCGTCGGCGGTTCGCTGGCGCGGCACGGCGGACAGAATCCGATCGAGGCCGCCAAGCTCGGTGCCGCCATTTTGCATGGCCCGCATGTGTGGAATTTCGCCGAGATCTATTCCGCGCTCGACAATGCCCATGGCGCCGAACAGATCATCGATGCCGACGGCCTGACCGCGGGCTTCGCCGCCTGGCTCGGCAACCCGAGCATGGGCGCGCATGTCGCAGGGAATGCGCGTACAACCGTGGATGCGTTGGGCGGTGCGCTCGAGCATACTTTGCAATCTCTCGATCCCTATCTGATGCAGTTGCAATTGCGGCAGCGAGCCTTCAATGCGTGACCCGGCCTTCTGGTGGCGCGACGCCTCGCTGGCCGCGGACTTGCTCGCGCCGCTGGGCGCCATCTATGGCGCCATCGCGGCGCGGCGAATGGCGCGCGAAGGCGTGCGTGCCGGCGTGCCGGTGATCTGCGTCGGCAACTACACACTCGGCGGCGCCGGCAAGACACCGACCGTCATGATGATTGCGAAAATGCTGCAGGCGGCGGACGAGACACCGTATTGTCTCAGCCGCGGCCATGGCGGCAGCAATCCCGGCCCCAAACATGTCGACGCGCAGACCGACAGCGCGGCAAAGGTCGGCGACGAAGCCTTGCTGCTGGCGCGCGTGGCGCCGACGGTTATCGCGCGCGACCGTGTCGCCGGCGCGCAGGCGGCGAGCGCTGCTGGCGCCAGCGTTATCGTCATGGATGACGGCTTGCAGAACCCATCGCTCGCCAAGGATTTCACGCTTGCCGTGATCGACGGACGGCGCGGCCTCGGCAATGCCCGTGTGTTTCCGGCCGGTCCCTTGCGGGCGCCGCTGGTGGCGCAGATCGCGCATAGCGATGCGCTGCTGGTGATCGGCGATCAGCAACACATCGGCGGCATTGACGCCATCGGTGCGCTTCCAACTTTTTACGGGCGGCTGGTGCCGGATCAGGCCGCGGTCGCGGCGCTGAAAGGCCGCAATGTCTTGGCGTTTGCCGGCATCGGCGATCCGGAAAAGTTTTTCGGCACCCTGTCGCAGGCCGGCATCGTCGTTACGCAGCGCCAGGCCTTCGCCGACCATCACCGCTTCAGCGCCGCGGAAGCCGCCGCGCTGCTTGCGCAGGGCGAGCGCGAAGGACTGACCTTGGTGACGACAGAAAAAGATCGCGCGCGCATGGCGGGCGATCCGGCGCTTGCCGCGCTGGCGGCCAAGGCGCAGGTGTTGCCGGTCACGCTAGTAGTGGATGAGGAGAGTGAATTGAGCGCGCTGATGATGGCGGCCATCGCCCGTCGCCGCTTGGCCTGATGGCTATTTCCCGCGCTGCTCTTGCAGACGCTGCAGCACCGCCTCCGGCGAGGCATAGGGTTCCTGCAAATCGACGCTCCAGTATTTGAGCTCCTCGAGCGGAATCGCAACGCTGGTCACGGCGCAACGCACGAAAGCGCCAGGGCGCACGACGCGAAAATCGCCGTCGAGATATTTGACCTCGGCCTCACCGTTCATCGGCGACGAGCGGTCATAGCGATTGAGCAAAGACTGTCTCCGTTCTCGTCCGGCGGGCTGGTGTCTGAAGATAGTCGTTCGGACACGGAAACGAAACCCTCGAATAAGGAGCGATTTACGAGCCAAATCCGGAATTAAGAGCCGAACAGACTGCCCTGCCCGCTTGAACCCTTGCCGCCGCCGCCACGCGGGCGCGGCTTGGCATTCGGCACCACAGGCACCGCCGAAGACGTCGGTGGCGCGGCGCCCGCGCCATCCGCCATGGCGCCGACACGGCCGTCGGCAAATTCGATATCCAGCCGCATGCCGCTGCTGACGCCCGCCGCCGCGCGCAACGGACTGCCGTCGCCATCGCGGACCAGCGCAAAGCCGCGCGCCAACACACCGCGATACGAATAGGCCGTCAGCAACTGTCCGGCACCGCGCAGGCGGTCGGCGCGCCGCTGCAGATAATTGTCACGCGCGCGTTTGCCGCGTTGCGCGAGCGCGACCACGATTTCGCTCGAACGCGCCAGCCGCAGTTTCAACAGCCGCGGCGACAGCCGCGCCGCGGTGCGGGTCAATTGCGTGCGGTGCAGTTGCGCGTTGGCGCGCAGCGCGCGCGGCAATCTTTCGGCACAGGCGTCGAGCCGCTGGCCCGGAATCGACAGCAGTTCGTCGGCCGCCGGCAGCGCACGCGACAGCAGATAGAGTTCCTTGCGGCGCTGTTCGATGCCGCGTTGCCAGCAGGCGAGCTTACGGGCGCCGAGCGAAGCCAGCGTACTGAGCAACTCAGCTCGCACCGGCACCGCCATCTCGGCGGCAGCGGTCGGCGTCGGCGCACGCCGGTCGGAAGCGAAATCGATCAGCGTGATGTCGGTCTCATGGCCGACCGCGGAAATCAGTGGGATCATGCTGGCCGCCGCGGCACGCACCACGATTTCTTCGTTGAAGGACCACAGGTCCTCGAGCGAGCCGCCGCCGCGCGCGACGATGATCAGATCGGGGCGCGGCAATGCGCCGCCTTCCGGCAGCGCGTTGAAGCCGTTGATGGCGTTGGCGACCTCGCCGGCTGACGCTTCGCCCTGCACGCGCACCGGCCACACCAACACTCTTCGTGGGAATCGGTCGGCCAGGCGATGTAAAATGTCACGGATCACGGCGCCGGTCGGCGACGTCACCACGCCGATCACGTTCGGCAAAAACGGAATGAGCTGCTTGCGCGCTTCGTCGAACAGGCCCTCGGCGGCGAGCTTCTTCTTGCGATCCTCCAGGAGCTTCATCAGCGCGCCGACGCCGGCCGGCTCCAGCGTGTCGATGACGAGTTGATATTTCGACGAGCCCGGGAAGGTCGTGAGCTTGCCCGTCACGATGACGTCGAGGCCCTCTTCGGGCTTTACCCGCATGCGGCCCCAGACGCCCTTCCAGATCACGCCTTCGAGCACCGCCCGGTCGTCCTTGAGGCGGAAATAGCAGTGACCGGACGGCGACGGGCCCTTGAAGCCCGACACCTCGCCGCGCACCCGCACGTAGCCATAGGCGTCCTCGACGGTGCGCTTGAGCGCCGCCGACAGCTCGGAAACCGACCATTCCACAACGTTTTTTGCGGCAGCTTCCGACATCAGGTTCGAATCTCTTGCGGGGGTGAGACGCCATGCTACACCAAATTCGGACCCTACCCTAAAGGCCGCGCGCAGCACGCATGAACATCCTAATCCTCGGTTCCGGCGGCCGCGAGCACGCGCTGGCCTGGAAAATGGCGGCTAGTCCCCTCGCCGATAAACTGTATTGCGCGCCGGGCAATGCAGGCATCGCGCAAGAGGCCGAATGCGTGGCGCTCGACATCGCCAATCACGCCGCGGTGATCGCGTTCTGCAAGACCGCCAAGATCGATCTGGTCGTCGTCGGCCCGGAAGTGCCGCTGTGCGCCGGCATCGTCGACGACCTCGAAGCCGCCGGCATCAAGGCCTTCGGCCCGAGCAAATGGGCGGCGCGGCTGGAAGGCTCCAAGGGCTTCACCAAGGATCTGTGCAAAGCCAATAATATTCCGACCGCGGACTATGAACGCTTCAAGGGCGCGGCGGCAGCGAAAGATTACGTGCGCCAGCACGGCGCGCCGATCGTAGTGAAGGCCGATGGTCTCGCCGCCGGCAAAGGCGTCGTCGTCGCCGCGACGGTCGAAGAAGCCGAAGCCGCCATCGACATGATGTTCGACGGCGGACTTGGGATGCCGGCCTGGGAAATCGTGATCGAGGATTGCATGGTCGGCGAGGAAGCGTCGTTCTTCGCGCTGTGCGACGGCGAGACCGCAATTACGCTTGCCTCGGCGCAAGATCACAAGCGCGCCGGCGATGGCGACAAGGGTCCGAACACCGGCGGCATGGGCGCCTATTCGCCGGCGCCGATCATGACGCCGGAGATGAACCAGCGCGTGATGGACGAGATCATCCATCCGACCGTGCGCGCGATGAAGGCGATGGGCGCGCCATTCAAGGGCGTTCTGTTCGCCGGATTGATGATCACCAAAGACGGTCCGCAACTGATCGAATACAATGTTCGTTTTGGCGATCCCGAAACCCAGGTGCTGATGCTGCGGCTGATGTCCGATCTGATTCCGGCGCTGATGGCGTCCCGCGATGGACAGCTCAAAAACTTCGATCTGCGCTGGTATCCTGACGCGGCGCTCACCGTGGTGATGGCGGCGAAGGGTTATCCGGGCAGTTACCAGAAAGGTACCATCATCGAAGGCCTCGATGATGCCTCGCAAACCGAAGGCGTCGAGATTTTTCACGCCGGCACCAAGCTGGAGAACGACCGCGTTGTCGCCAATGGCGGACGTGTGCTCAATGTCTGCGCGCGCGGCAGAAACGTGCGCGAAGCGCAACAACGCGCTTATGCCGCCGTCGATAAAATAAAATGGCCCGAAGGGTTTTGCCGCCGCTATATCGGCTGGCAGGCGGTCGCACGCGAGAAGTAAGAGTCCGATGTTGCCTTCCGGCCGTTTGCCGTTTTGCATTCGACTTGTCACCGGATAGGGTGGGCTGGATGCGCAGCTAGACGTGAGACTGCGCACAATAAGAAACTTGGAGGCTCGTCCATGCATCCCGTGCTTCGTCTGTACGAAGACGTTCTTTCCAGCGCCGAGAACGTCGAGTTCCGGCTGGCGGCGCTGCCGCGCTTTATCTACGTGGTACAAGGCACCGCCACCATCGACGGCAAGGAGCTGAACGAAGGCGAGGCCTGGCAGGGCGACGGCGCCACCGCGGTGAAGCCGGGCAAAGCCGGCGTCACCTGCTGGCGCTGGGAACTGACGCGCGGCGACCGCGGCAGCACGGTGGCCTGCGCCCCCGGCATGATCACACGCGAGAAGCTATCGGCCTATCTGGAAAGTGCGCCGAAGGGCGACTGGCTGATGCGCGGCGACAGCGTCGCCTTCCCGCCGGGCGGCTGCGCTTTTCTGCACAGCCATCAAGGCCCCGGCATCCGCTGTCTGGTCGAAGGCGGCATCCGCATCGACACCCACGGCCGCTCGACGTCCTATGGGCCGGGCGGCGCCTGGTACGAATCCGGGCCCGACGCGGTGTTCGCGCAAACAGCCGCCGACAGACCGAGCCGCTTCATCCGGGTGATGATCCTGCCCGCCGAGTTGATCGGCAAAAGCTCGATCAGTTACGTCAACGAAGACGACAAGGCCAAGCCGAAGACGCAGCAGTACAAGATCTTCGCCGACGCGCCGGTGACTTTCGACGGCAAGAAGTGATCCTGCTCAAGAAGAAAATGCGATGACCAGCATCGACCGCCAGCAGGCTTTCTCCGGCACCAAAGAAGCCGCGGGCGTGTTGCGCCTCGATGAGGCGCGGCTTGAAAGCTATCTCGCGGGCAACGTGAAAGGCTTCGCCGGCCCGCTCACGATCAAGCAATTCAAGGGCGGGCAATCGAACCCGACTTATCTGCTGGAAACGCCGTCGCGGCGCTACGTGCTGCGCCGCAAGCCACCCGGCAAGCTGCTGCCGTCGGCGCATGCGGTCGACCGCGAATTCCGCGTCATCAGCGCGCTGCACGCGCAGCATTTTCCGGTGGCCGAACCGCTCGCCTATTGCGCCGACGAAATGGTCGCCGGCACACCGTTCTACGTCATGAATTTTGGCGATGGCCGCGTGTTCTGGGAGCCGCAGATGCCTGGCTCGAACCCGGCCGAGCGCGCCGCGGTCTATGACGCCATGAACGCCACCATTGCAAAGCTGCATTCGTTTGATCCCGCCGCGATCGGGCTGGGCGATTTCGGCCGCGGCGAGAATTATGTCGCGCGTCAGGTCGACCGCTGGTCGAAGCAATACCGCGCGTCGGAAACCGACAAGATCGACGCCATGGAGCGGCTGATCGAGTGGCTACCGTCGCATATTCCGCCGGCTGGCCAGCCGACTTTGGTGCATGGCGACTACCGCATCGACAACCTTATCGTCGCGCACGATGCGCCGCAGATCATCGCCGTGCTGGATTGGGAGCTGTCGACGCTCGGCGATCCGCTCGCCGACTTCACGTATCATTTAATGGCCTGGCACATGCCGAAAACCGAGAGCGCGGCCGGCACCGCAACATTGGCGGGGCACGACCTTGCGGCGCTCGGGATTCCGCCGATGGCGGATTACGTCGCGGCATACGTTGAGCATACCGGTCTCGATCCGCGTCCGCATCTTGCCGTTTATCTCGCGTATAATTTTTTCCGCATTACCGCCATTCTGCAAGGCATCATCGGCCGCGTGCGCGACGGCACCGCGACGTCGGAATTTGCGCCGGCTAAAGCTGACATGATCCGTCCGCTCGCCGACAAGGCGTGGGAATTCGCGCAAG
The DNA here is from genome assembly GCA_031389105.1 of Hyphomicrobiales bacterium. GTDB lineage: Bacteria > Pseudomonadota > Alphaproteobacteria > Rhizobiales > Xanthobacteraceae > Pseudolabrys. The sequence goes on along the minus strand of JANMSH010000177.1, from coordinate 2,399 downwards.
TCGCGCGCTGACCGTTACGATCAATAAATCCTTTCCGCGCACCAGAAAATTCCACAGTTCCGCGTTGCGGTAAATTGAGACCTGCGCACTAAGGTGACGGCGAAATCAAGAAAGCAATTTCATGAGCGCCGCCAGCATCAGCATCCAGACCATCATGACGAAAACCGGAACAACGCCACAGTCGACGCCAACCCAGCAAGCCACCGAGCGCGAAGCCGCGAGCACGCCGGTTGAAGCCACGCGCGCGCCGCCACCGCCGGGCATGGGCAAGTTCGTCGACAAGGTCGCTTAGCTTTAGATTTGCCCGCGGTCGCTAGCGCCGCGCGGCGAAGAAGTCGCGCAACAGTGTTGCGCTGTCGCTTTCATTGATGCCGCTATAGACCTCCGGCCTGTGATGACACGTGACCTGCGCGAAGAAGCGCACCCCATTCTCCACCGCGCCGCCCTTCGGATCGCCCGCACCGAAATAAAGCCGCCGGATACGCGCGAACGTCATCGCCGCCGCGCACATCGCGCAAGGCTCCAGCGTCACGTAGAGATCGCAGCCGGTGAGCCGCTCGAACCCCAGTACGCTCGCGGCGGCGCGGATGGTGAGCAGCTCGGCATGCGCGGTCGGATCCTTGTCCGCCAGAGTGCGGTTTCCGGCGCGCGCGATCACCGCGCCGGCGCGCACGACGACACAGCCGACCGGTACCTCGCCGCGGTTGCCTGCGGCGCGGGCCTCGTCGAGGGCCATTTCCATGAAATTCGGTGCGGACATCGGGCTCTACCCTCGTGTTCCTGACGCGCGCGGGACATGAGGCATCAGGTCTGCTATCAGGCGGCAATCATGTCCGACAAGAACAAAAGCGAGATTCCCGGCGACCGGATCGCCAAGGTGATGGCGCGGGCCGGCGTTGCCTCGCGGCGCGGGGTCGAAGCCATGATCGCCGAGGGCCGCGTCTCCGTCAACGGCACGGTGATCACCTCGCCCGCGCTCAACATCACAGCCGCCGACCGCATCGTGGTGGACGGTACGCCGATGCCGCGCCGCGAGCGCACCCGGATGTTCCTCTACAACAAGCCGCGCGGGCTGGTGACCACGCATTCCGACCCGGAAGGGCGCCCAACCATCTTCACGGCGCTGCCCAAGACGCTGCCGCGGCTGATCAGCATCGGCCGGCTCGACATCAACACCGAAGGCCTGCTGCTGCTGACCAACGACGGCGGGCTGGCGCGCGTGCTCGAACTACCCGCCACGGCGTGGCTGCGCCGCTACCGCGTTCGCGCCAATGGCAGTGTCACCCAGGAAGCGCTCGACAAACTGCGCGCCGGCATCACCGTCGAGGGCGTGCGTTACGGGCCGATCGAGGCGATCCTCGAGCGCATGCAGGGCGCAAATTGCTGGCTGTCTTTCGCGATCCGCGAGGGCAAGAACCGCGAAGTACGCAAGGTGCTCGAGACGCTTGGGCTTAAGGTGAACCGGCTGATCCGCGTATCGTTTGGGCCGTTCAATCTCGGTGAGCTCGACGAATGGGGCGTGAAGGAAATCGACTCCAAGGCGCTGCGCGCCGAACTTGGCGAGAAGATCGTGGGCGAAGCCGGCGCCGATTTCGACGGGCCGCTGATCGACCACGCCGAGAAGTTCGCGCCGCAACGGCCGAGCGCGCGCATGCGCGAGGATACCCGTCCCCGCGGCGGCCGCAGGCCGGAGCCGGTGGTGCAGAAATGGCAGCCCAATCCGAAGCTGGATTTCGAGCCCGAGGTTCGCCAGCCGCGCAATGACCGTGGTGAACGAAAGGGGCGCACACCCCGTGTGGAAAGCGCTCCCGACAAGCGCGGCCGCGACGACAAGAAAGAATCCAGCAGCGCGCGCAATTTCAAGAAGCGTTTCCAGAAGCGCCGCGATCGCTCCGGCGGGCCACGTCCGTCGAGGCCCAAGTAGCGCATGATCCCGAAAAGTGGGCACCGGTTTTCGGATCAGATCATGCGCAAGGAGAAAAACTAGTGCGCGTGGTAGGCGGACGCCTGCGTTCGCGGCCGATCGCCGGGCCGAAGGCGGATGGCAATTCTGAAGGTTTGCGTCCTACCGCCGACCGGCTGCGCGAGGCGTTGTTCAACATTTTGATGCACGCTTACGGCGATCCGGTGACCGGTGCGCGCGTGCTTGACCTGTTTGCCGGCACCGGCGCGCTCGGCATCGAAGCGGTGTCGCGAGGCGCGGCTTTCGTGCAGTTCGTCGACGACGGCGTCGAGGCGCGCGCGCTGCTGCGCAACAACACCGAGGCGCTCGGCCTCGGCGGCACGACACGCATTTTTCGCCGCGACGCCACCAAGCTCGGCCCGGCGCATCCGATGGAGCCGTTCTCGCTGGTGTTTCTCGATCCACCCTATCGCAAGGGCCTCGCCGAAAAGGCCCT